>CAYWHE010000001.1:0-52103 GCA_964458125.1 uncultured Flavobacteriaceae bacterium
TATCCGGCAGAGACCGCTTATTTCAGACTAAAACATCAGCTGCAAGCGGGCATTTTAAAGGGCATATCCAATGACCTCCATAATAAGGAAAATGTCAGTATCAGCTTAAAAAAATTAAAAAGGCGAATCCTGGTTAAGCCTGGAGATGCCCAAGATGCCGTCCGTTTGAAATAACCGGTTTTATCCATTTTTAGCTAACCCTTTATGCGGAAACTGAAAACCCGGATCTTTAATCAGTTTTCCATCAACTGGCCGGTTGAAAATCCTGTTATCTTTACGGGCATAAAATTAATCCTGAGGTATGCCTGCATTTGAAAAATTCAAACTCGAAAATGGACTAACTGTTATTGTAAACGAAGACACGACAACTCCCCTGGTGGCGATGAACATACTCTACCAGGTGGGCGCCAGGGACGAGGATCCATCCCGCACCGGATTTGCCCATCTTTTTGAACACCTGATGTTCGGAGGTTCAGTCAACATTCCCGATTATGACAGGCCCCTGCAACTGGCCGGGGCTGAAAACAATGCCTTTACCAACAATGATTTCACCAATTACTACCTGACCATTCCGGCTGCCAACCTGGAAACGGCCTTCTGGCTGGAATCTGACCGCATGCTGAGCCTGGCTTTTACCGAAAAAAGTCTCGAAGTACAGCGACAGGTGGTGGTGGAGGAATTCAAACAGCGTTACCTGAACCAGCCATACGGGGATGTATGGCTGCTTCTCCGGCCGCTGGCCTACAAGGTGCATCCCTATCGCTGGGCAACCATCGGAAAAGAAATTTCCCATATTGAAGAGGCATCCCTGGATGATGTCAAAAAGTTTTTCAGAAAATATTATTCGCCCAACAATGCCATCCTGAGCCTGAGCGGTAATATAAACCGGAAAAGGGCCGGAGAACTGACTGAAAAATGGTTTGCTCCACTTCCGGCAGCATCTGCCTTCTCCCGGGATATTCCCCCGGAGCCTGAACAAACGGAGGCGCGCGTTCTGAAAGTGGAACGCGAGGTCTCCTACGATGTCATCTACAAAGCTTTTCATTGCTGCGCCCGCAACGACAGTGAATTTTATGCCACGGACCTTTTGTCTGATGTATTATCCCGGGGTAAATCCTCCCGCCTTTTTCAGAAACTGGTCCGCGAGAAAAAACTTTTCACCGAAATCAGTGCCCACCTGACGGGGGACCTTGACAAAAGCCTGATGATTGTGGAAGGGAAACTGGTGCGGGGAACGGGCATGGAAGAGGCTGAAGCGGCAATTCTGGAAGAACTTGAAAACAGCAAGACGGTTCCGGCCACCGACACCGAATTGCAGAAAGTGAAAAATAAGATCGAGTCTGAACTCGTATTTTCGGAAATGAGCATTGCCAACAAAGCGTTGAATCTCGCCTATTATGAAATGCTGGGTGATGCTGCTGAAGCCAACCGGCAGGTGGCGCATTACCGGCAGGTGACCGCATCACAGATTTCATCACTGGCCCGCAATCTTTTTGTACCGGAAAATTGTTCCACGCTTTATTATCATGCTAAAAACTGATGCAGCATATGACCCTTAACCGAACACAGGCCCCGGACTTTGAAATACCTGAAAAAATAAACATCCCCGAAGCAGAAAGGTTACCCCTATCCAATAACATCCCCTGTTTTACCATTCATTCTCCCTACCAGGATGTGTTAAGGGTGGAATTTATTTTTGATGCGGGTACCTGCTTTGAAACCAAACGAGTGGTTGCCAGCGCCACCAATGACCTTTGCGATGACGGAACCATACACCATTCCGCCAGGGCCATAGCCGAACATTTCGACTTTTACGGCGGCAGCATTCAGACCGAAAACGGGCATGACAAGGCATCGATCACCTTGTATACCCTGGGAAAATTCCTGAAAGACACCCTTCCCATGTTGATGGAAATCATCCAGGAACCCGCATATCCTGAAGAAGAACTGAAAGACTACCAGACCCGGAACAGGCAACACCTGGCCAGCAGCAACAAAAAGGTAGGTTTCGTGGCCCGGAAACTGTTCACACAAAACCTTTTTGGGGCTGATCATCCGTATGGATATATGGTGCTTGAAGAGGATTATATAAACCTGAAAAGGCAGGATTTGCTTGGCTTTCAGAAGAAATGGTACAAGGATGGCAACCTTTCTGTCGTGATCTCGGGCAATTTGTCGGATCAAACCAAAAGGACCCTGCAGGAGATTATTGGAAACACGGGCCGGCTCCCGGTTGATAAAAAAATGGCCGGTCATGCAACTCCTGATCAGCTTCCTTCGTCACCATTGTATTCGGAGCGTGCTGATGCACTTCAGTCGGCCATCCGCGTGGGCAGAAGATTATTCAATAAAACGCATCCTGATTTTGCGGGAATGAGTATTGTGAGTACCATCCTTGGCGGATATTTTGGTTCCCGGCTCATGTCCAACATCAGGGAAGACAAAGGTTACACCTATGGTATAGGTTCTTCGCTGGTTTCCATGTTGCAGGATGGATATTTCTTTATAGCCACCGAGGTGGGCGTAGAAGTGACCTTGGCTACGCTGCATGAAATTTATTTTGAAATCAATCGTATGTGCCAGGAACCCGTCGGTGAAGAGGAATTGAAAATTGTTAAAAATTACCTGACCGGTTCCTTTCTCCGGAGTATTGATGGGCCATTTGCACTGGCGGATAAATGGAAGGGGATTTATTTCTATGGTTTGGGTTATGACTATTACAGGCGTTACCTGGAAACCATCCGGACCATCACCCCGGAAATGATTCAAAACTTGAGCAATAAGTATCTGAATAAGAATGAGTTAACTGAAGTTGTGGTAGGAAAAAAATAATTGCTTTGTGACATTAAAAACCTTATTTTTGCTGATGCCGTATTTTATGGATAGTCAGCAAGTAAAGTACCGCACCTGTGATTGAATTTATTCAGTCATTGAATTTTAGAACACTAACTATAAAACCATTTTAAGGTAACCTGCATGAAAAAGATTCTGACCATCATTCTGCTTTTTTCATTGTCTTTTCAAGTCCGGGCTTCCCACCTGATGGGTGGGGAAATCACCTGGGTATGTCAACCGAACGGACAGTTTGTTTTTACCATGATTCTTTACCGGGATTGCAGCGGAATACCTATTCCAACCGGTGCCCAATCCCTGGAGGTTTATGGTAATCCCCTGATGACTTCCCTATCCCTGCCCAACTGGTCTACAACGGACATCACTTATTGCCAGCCACAATATAACTGCAACAATGCACCTCCCGGCGCAACGGAACAGGGAGTTTATGTTTCCAATCCAATTACACTCAATGGCGTACCCCCGGCAGGCGGGTGGACCTTTGTATGGCACTCCTGCTGCAGGAATGCTGCGTTGGATAATGTGAACGCAGCCGGATTTTCATTACGTGCCACCATGTTTCCATACAACGGTCAAAATGTCAATCCCTGCTTTGACAGTTCACCAGCATTTGCCGAGCGTCCGAACACGGTTCTCTGCACAGGTTTCCCGTTTAAATATAATCATGTGGCCATTGACCCGGAAATGGACTCCCTTGTATATGCCTGGGGACAACCCCTGGAGGAACCCACCAATACGCCCCCCGCAGCATGGAATCCTGGAACAAACCCATCCTACACCACCTATAACCCGCCCTATTCCGTTGCCAATCCACTTCCATTTAATGCTCCGAACGTGGGAGCAACCATCAATCCGTTTAACGGAGAAATCAATTATGCCTGCTATATAGGTGGTAATTTTCTGACCTGTACCAAGGTTACCGCTTATAAATGCGGACAGAAAGTGGCTGAAATTTTCCGGGAAATCCAGATTGTGATGCTTGGGAATTGTCCTTTGACTTTCACCGGTACTCCGAATGCACCGCCCGTGGTTGATCCGCCATTCCAGGATTCCACAGGCGCCTTCACCCAATACAATGATACCGTTTATGCAGGTGATACGGTACGTTTTTTTCTGAATGCACATGACTTCGACTTTGTCGTGGTTAACGGTGTCCCTCAGCTTCAGAGCCTTGATGTTATGGGCTATAGCGGGCAGTTTGGAGCCGGGTTCACAAACCCGAATGCCGGATGCCTCATCCCCCCCTGTGCGACTACCTCGCCCGCCCTGCCAAGCGTCGGTAACATTGCCGGATCCAATATTGCCTTCACCTGGCCCACGACCTGTGATCACGTGATCGGATTCAACCAGGGGTGTGTGAAATTGTCCAATACTTACACCTTCTTTTTCAGGAACCAGGACAACTTCTGTCCTGCTCCCCAGATCGCTTACAGTACCATTACCATCACGGTGCTGGCTCCTCCGGCCATTGACTCCTCCCAGATCCGCTGTACGGCCGTTGGCCTGGCGGGTGATGTGACCCTGACCTGGGCCAAAGCCTACGATAAAAAAACACCCAACGATACCGCGGCCTCTTTCTATTGTTACCAGATCTGGAGGGCTCCAGCTGCAGCAGGACCGTATACACTCATTGACAGCATTTTCAATATCAATACCACCAGCTATACCGATAATGCAGTCAACGGACAAACCGGCCGCTACTGGTATTATTCCCGGACCCGCTATGGTTGCGATGGTGACTGGAAAACAGGAAACACCGACTCCGTTTCGACCATCCTGCTGAATGTATCAAGCGTCACACCTGGTATTGCCCAGCTGAACTGGAATGCCATTCACACCCCCTTGTTCAGCAGTTCCCTGCCGCATTACAAAATTTACAGGGAGTCTCCGCCAACCGTGTGGACCCTGATCGATTCCACCACCTCCTTATCGTATATTGATACAGTTAGCATTATCTGCAACGATTCGATCAACTACCGCGTACAGATTGAGGATTCCATCGGCTGCACCTCGGTCTCGTCAATTGATGGCATCCGTTTTTCCATTGCTCCACAGCCAGATCCGCCCTCCCTGCGCTGCATTGCCGTACAGGTAAACGGGAGCCAGACACTGACCTGGGTGCCTCCCGTGGATACAGCCGTGCAATATGACGGGTACTTTATCTACCATGCCAACGGTGCCGTTTACACGTTGCACGACAGCCTGTTCAATTACAGCACGCTTACTTATAACGACAACTCCCTGAATGCCAACAACAATTCAGTCGGGCATTTCCTGACCACCCGGTCAGCCTGCGGACCGGCCTATTCCATTAACGGGGATACGTTGAAGAGCATATATCTCCAGGTGAATAATGTCGGCGGCAATGCCAGCCTTTCATGGAACGCCATGCGTACACCCAAACTTCCTTCAGCCGGCAGCTATTACCGGATATTCAAAGAATACCCTGCCGGATCCTGGTCCCTGATCGATTCCACAAGCCTGCTCACCTACCTGGACTCCATTTATATCTGCAATGACAGCATCAATTACCGCATCGAATTACCGGACGCTTCCGGATGCATCTCTGTCTCCAACGTGGATGGGGCCAGGTTCATAGATAATTCCATTCCAGATCCTCCCGAGATCAGGTGTGTTGCCGTTGCCACCAACGGTGACGTCACCATCAGCTGGAGTCCGCCGCAGGATACCGGACTGGACTTCAACAGTTACCACATCTATTACAGTCTGAATGCGGGTGGACCGTTTAATCTCATCGACAGTATTTTCAATTACAACCAGAGTTCTTATACGCATACTGTTACGGCAGCCAACGGGCAGTCGGTTTATTACCAGATGAAGACCCGCACCGGTTGCGGAGTTCAGTATTCACCTGCTTCAGCCACTGCACGTTCCATTTACCTCACTGTAGGCGGAACAAACACCAGTATTGCAGCCCTGTCCTGGAATGCGGTGCATACGCCAAACCTGCCAACATCTACAGGGACCTACAATATTTACCGGAAGGTGGCAACCGGTCCATGGGCGTTTAGGGCAAGTACCAACTCCTTATCGTTTAATGACTCTTTGGTCATTTGTATTGACAGCGTATTTTACCGTATTGAAATCGGGGATGCGCTTCCCTGTGTTTCTGTTTCCAATGTAAACGGAAACCGTTTCGTGGACAATACCGTGCCGGCACCTCCTGCCATGCATTGCATTTCGGTATTGCCAAACGGTAATATTAACCTGACCTGGGTTCCGCCCACGGATACGGCCCGCCAGTTTAACAGTTATCACATTTTCAGCAGCCTGAATGCCGCCGGTCCCTATATCAAGGTGGACAGTATTTTCAATTACAATGCCACCACCTATACTGATATTACGGCCAATGGCAACGCCCAATCCGTATATTATTACCTGGAAACACGTTCCGGATGCGGGGTTCAGTACTCTTCAATTTCGGAAATCCTGCAAAGCATCTACCTTCAGGTTGGCGGTGGCGGTACCTCTGTCGCTAACCTGAGCTGGAATGCCATTCACACGCCTAACCTGCCCAGTTCCACCGGTGTTTACAAGGTATTCCGGGAATATCCGGCCGGTACCTGGAACCAGATCGGATCAACTCCATCGCTCAGTTATGATGACAGCCTGCATTTGTGTACGGATCGCGTCAATTACCGCGTGGAGATTTCCGATAACCTTCCCTGCGTTTCCGTTTCCAGCGTAAACGGGGATATCTTTGTAGACAATACCATTCCCGGCTCACCCGAACCGCGCTGTGTTTCCGTATTAACCAACGGTGATGTGACCATTACCTGGCAGGCACCTGTTGATACCGGTCTCGACTTCAACAGCTATCATATTTATACCAGCAATAATCCGGGAGGTCCATTTATTGAAATCGACAGTATTTTTGACTATGGAACCACCACCACGACTCATTTGGGCGCCAATGCAAATAACCAGTCGGTTTATTACATACTGAAAACACGCACCGGATGCGGGGTACAATATTCACCGGCTTCCGTGCTGATTCAAAGCATCAAACTCAACGTGACCAATCCAGGTAACGGAGTGGCCAATCTGAACTGGAATCCCACTCATAACCCACTGCTGCCAACAGCTTCGGCCACTTATGATGTGTATAAGGAATATCCTGCCGGAACCTGGGCCAAGATTGCAACAGTGGGAGAACCCCATTATGAAGACTCCATCACCGTTTGTTCGGAAACCATTAATTACTATGTAGAAACCTTTGATAACCTGCCTTGCAACTCAGTTTCAAGCCGCGATGGCGACCTCTTCCAGGATATTATTCCTCCATCCATTCCCGTACTCGACACGGTTAGTGTTAACCCATACGACAGCCTGGTTACCATTACCTGGAACCAGAATCCGTCCGGAGACACCAAAGGATATATTATATACCAGTTTAATGGTGTGACCTGGGATTCCGTTGGCGCCACCACTTCCATCTCCGCCATCAGCCTGCTGAACCTTAATTCCCAGGCTGCCCAGGAATCCGAGATTTATGCCGTTGCCGCCTATGACAGCTGCGGCAACCTGAGTCCCCTAAGCGTTCAGCACAACACCATTTTCCTGCAGGTGCAGCTGAATAAGTGCAAAGGAGCCATAGACCTGGAATGGGTAGCCTATCAGAACATGGAAAGCGGTGTGGCCAAGTACAATATTTTTGCCAGTGAAAACGGAGGTCCATACCTGATGGTCGGGTCAACAGCCGGTAATGAAACAACCTTCTCGCATGGCCCGCTGACCAAGTATGCCACCTATTGTTATTTCGTACAGGCCGTCAGTACCAACGGACTTCATACTGCTTCTTCCAATATCGCTTGCGAATTTGCCGATGTTTTACAGCTTCCTCTTTTCTCCTACCTGAAAAAGGTTACTGTTACCGGACCAAGGTCGGTATATGGGGAATGTTTTGTTGACACGGCCGCCGATGTAACCTCTTACAGGCTCATGCGCTCGATGAAACTGGCAGGTCCTTACAGCACTGTTGCGCTGAGTTACGATACCCTGAACCCGGTGATCTCTTTCAACGATACAACTCCAATAACAACCGAAACGGATTACTTCTATATCGTCATTACCACTAGTAATTGCGGTGTGGACGTGTACACCAGCAATATCGGCCATACCATTTACCTGCAGGCCAAACCACAGGATAATTTTATCAATACCCTGGAATGGAATAATTATGAGGAATGGCTGGGTAAGGTTCAGCATTATAAAATTTACCGAAAGGTGGACAATGCACCGGTATTTGAACAGATTGCCGATGTACCATATGGCATCACCACCTATGTGGATCATATCCCTCAATTCTACATGGGAGAAGGAAATTTCTGCTATTATGTTGAAGCTTATGAAGGTGCCGGCAATGCGTTCGGATTCTCTGAAATCAGTGCATCCAATGAAGATTGCGCCATCCAGTCACCGCAATTGTATGTTCCAAATGCCTTTACCCCGGGAGGAAAAAATCCTGTCTTCTACCCTGTTAATATCTTTACGGATGAAAACAACAATTACTTCTTTTCCGTTTTCAACCGCTGGGGAGAAAAGATATTTGAAACCCATGATCCCAAACAGGGCTGGGATGGTAAATTCAACGGGACGCTCGCTCCCCAGGGTACCTATGTGTATTATGTCCGGCTCTATGGTAACAGCGGGGAAAAACGTGAAAAGAAAGGCTGGGTAAACCTGATCCGGTAGGCCATACGATCCGGATCAGTTAAATCCGGCAGACCATTTATTAAATGCACCCGTGGAAATTCCCGGGTGCATTTTTTTCTTTGACATTCTTTTTTGGGAAAGCATACCTGTCCGGGCAAATCAGCCCTCCTCATGCAACGGGCATCGATCCGTTAATTTTTCACAAACGGCCTGCAATGGGAATTCCCTTCGGGATTGAAAAATTATTTTTTAAAACGCTCCCGGTTTCCTTTTGCAAACCGGTCATCGGTCAGGGTATGCAAAAAATTTTCAAGGTCGGTCAGTTCCGGCTCAGTAAGATTCAAAGGTTGTTGCATGAGGGTATCAAGCTGAACAGGATTTGGTACCGTTTTAAAAGGATCATTATAGTAAGTCAGCACTTCGCGAAGGGTCCGGAACATACCATTATGCATATAAGGGGCCGTAACGGCCACATTGCGGAGGCCGGGGGTTTTAAACCGGCCAAGGTCTGCACTGTCGGAGGTGATCTCAAACCGTCCCCGATCGGTCAGGCTTTGTCCGTCATACAAGCCGATATTGCGAAACTGGTCTCCCGTAAAATCGGGAGAGAAATGACATTGAAAACACCTGGTTTTTTTATCATCCATAAAAAGTTCACGGCCACGGATTGCTGAGGGGCTCATGGCCAGGCTGTCCCCGTTCATCCAGCGGTCGAAAGGCGTGTCAGAAGTTTCCAGGGTCCGTTCAAATTCAGAAAGAGCATCCCTGATGGAATTGGAATCGGGTGGAGCCCCGTAAATCTTTTGAAATAGCCGGATATAGTTTTGATCAGTTTCAATTCTCCTGCAGGCCTCTGAAAAAGGGATATCCATTTCCAGGTGATCCTCCACCGGAAACCGGACCTGCTCTTCGAGGGAAGCCGCACGGCCATCATAAAAAAAATACGGTCTTGCCGCCATATTCATCACGGAAGGGGTATTCCGCTTACCCGGCAATCCATTGGCGCCAAGACTAAACGAAACCGTGTCGGCAAATGCAAAAGCCGGGATATGACAAGATGCACAGCTGATGGTGTTATTTTTGGAAAGTCGCTTTTCATGAAATAGCAACTCTCCCAATGCTGCCCGGGTCTGGGGTTCGTTTCCAACCCTCCCGGCAGGAAAACGGGCTGCGGAAATATTCAGCAGCAGGAAGGCAACAAGCGCATACGGGAGCGTTTTATTCATCCGGCAAATTTAGGGTATCCGGTCCTTAAATTTTTAAGCACCGCGAACCGGACCCGACATTCATTTTATAAACACTTGAAATACTGCATATTACCTTGTGAAAAAAGGAAATGATAGGGCTCAGGGAAAAAAAGATTTACCGAAATGTCTATCTTTGCGCCCGTTTCAGGCAAACCAATCAGGCATAACCCTGTTATTGTTCAGAAAAATAATTCCTTGAAAAAGAAAGTACTCCTTATAGGAAGCGGCCTTGGTTCCCTGGCCACTGCTTTGCGACTGAGTTCCAAAGGTTTTGATGTAGAAATTCTGGAAAAGTATCACCGGGCCGGCGGAAGGCTTAACCTGGTAGAAAAAGACGGCTTTTATTTCGATATGGGGCCATCCTTTTTCAGCATGAGTTATGAATTCAGGGAGCTTTTTGATTATTGCGGGATTAAAAATCCGCTTACGCTTATTGAATTAAACCCGTTGTATTCCGTATTTTTTGAAGGCAGGGAAAAACCATTCCTTATATATAAGGACCTGGAAAGACTATCCAAGGAATTTGCCGGAATTGAAAGCGACATGACCCGGAAAGCCGAAAAATACCTGCAGGCGGCCGGCAGGCTTTTCCATGATACGGAGGATAAGATCATCCGCAGAAACTTCAATTCCAAATTTGAGTACCTGATGAGCATGGCAACCGTTCCATTGAAACACGGACCGAAAATGTTCCGAAGCATGTGGAAGGAACTGGAGATGAATTTCGATTCCAATGAAGTCCGGGTGATTCTTTCCCTGGTTGCCTTTTTCCTCGGGACCACGCCCTTTCATACCCCTGCAGTTTACAGTCTGCTGAATTACACGGAACTGAGGCATGACGGTTACTGGAACGTAGGGGGAGGGATGTATAAAATCGTGGAGGAATTGCTCAAATTATTGACAGAACGGAATGTACAGATTCATTATCATACCGAAATCAAATCATTTGAGGAACAGGACGGAAAAATCAACGCATTTGTTGACCAGAAGGGAAAGCGCTGGACGGCCGATGTTTATATCGCGAATGCCGATGCAGCCTCCTTCCGGGGAGAAATCCTGAACAGGCCGAAGTACAGCCCGGCTAAACTCGACGGTATGGAGTGGACCCTTTCGCCATTCACCATCTATCTTGGGGTCAAGGGCCGGCTCGAAAACATTCACCACCACAACTTTTTCCTGGGTACCAATTACCGGGAATATGCCGATGCCATCTTTAAAACATCCGTAAGCCCCAGGAAGCCCTATTATTATGTCAGCGTGAGTTCCAAATCAAATCCGAACTGCGCCCCGGAAGGTTGCGAGAATGTTTTTATCTTATGTCCGGTACCGGACATGAGGTTTAAACCGGACTGGAGCGATTCGGAAGAAATGGCCGACAATATCATTTCAGATTTGGGAAAAAGAATTAAATTTGACCTTCATACAAATACCGTTACCCGAACCATTATGAACCCGATCGACTGGAAAGATAATTTCAACCTTTACAGGGGCAGCGGCCTGGGACTTGCCCACGGGTTGGGACAGATCGGAGGGTTCCGTCCTTCCAACAAGGATGAAGTATTTAAAAATCTCTATTATGTCGGGGCCAGTACCATTCCGGGAACGGGGTTGCCTATTGTTGTCATCGGATCCCGTCTGACCACAGAACGTATACTCAAAGACCATGCAGGAGTTTAACGACCTTTGTTTTGATCTCAGTAAGGTAATCACCGAGCGTTACAGCACTTCTTTCACCAGGGGTATTAAAACCCTGCACAAAAGGTTTCACTATCCCATCTATGCCATATACGGCTTTGTCCGGCTGGCGGATGAAATTGTGGATACCTTTCATGATTTCAATAAAAAGGAGTTGCTTGAGCGGTTTAAGGAAGACACCTATCGCGCCATCAGCGAGGGCATCAGTACGAATCCCGTGTTGCAATCCTTCCAGGAAATTGTGAACAAATACCATATTGAAAAGGAATTGGTCGATGCCTTTTTATACAGCATGGAAATGGACCTTTATAAAAGTCAGTATGACGATTCCCTCTACAACAAATATATTTACGGTTCAGCCGAAGTAGTCGGGCTCATGTGCCTGCGCGTTTTTTGTGAAAACGATGAAGCCCTCTACGGGCGTATGGTGGAACCCGCACGCAAACTGGGCGCTGCCTTTCAGAAGGTGAATTTCCTCCGTGACATGAAGAGTGATTTCAAGGAAAGGGGACGCGTGTATTTCCCCGGTGTGGATTTTGACCATTTCAACAACGAATCGAAGAAAGAAATCGAAGCCGATATCGACCGTGATTTCCGTGCCGCCTATCCCGGGGTAATGGCTCTTCCCAAAGATGTGCGCCCGGGGGTATATGTGGCCTTTATTTATTACCGGGCCCTGCTGAAAAAAATTCAGAATATGCCGGCTTCCCGGGTAAAACAGGAGCGGATAAGGGTACCTGATAATGAGAAGTTTGCACTCCTGCTGAGAACGTATTACCGGTTCGGGCTGTCCCTGTTCTGATTGAACGGAACAATACCAGAACCGGATGCATGCCGGACGGCTTTCAAGGGCAAACTGACAGTATGGAAAGGCCAGATGAAATGATTTTTTAATTGCTTTATTTCAACCTCCATGACAGGAAAAAAGAATGACGTTAACCGCATGGATGCTTTAACTGATGGCGTATTTGCCATCGTGGCCACCCTGCTTGTACTCGACATTAAACTTCCTGAATTATCCGAACATGCCAGCCGGGAAGTACTTATTGCCAGTTTACAAAAGGCACTGCCCTCCTTTATTGCCTTTGCCTTCAGCTTTTTAACGGTCATTATTTACTGGATCAACCATGATCACCTGTCGAAATGGGTGAAGGAATACACGCCGCATGTGAAATACCTGAACCTGCTGTACCTCTTCTGGATCTGCCTGATTCCGTTTCCAACCAAATTTATCAGCGAATATCCCGGCGAACAGGTGGCGGTACTGACCTACGGCCTTGAATTTTTCATGACGGCCGTGACGGCCAACGTGTTTTATTATTACCTCGCCTTCCGTACCAAACTGCTTTATGATTCCATCAGCATGAAGACACGGAAAAAATTTTTTTACCGGATATTGGGCGGGCCCGTTCTTTATGGGGTGGCCTGTCTGAGCAGTTTTATCCATGTAAACCTTTCCATTGCCTTATATATCGCGATACCGCTACTCTTTTTATTTCTGCCAAAGGCTGAATTGCTGGAAGAATAACAACCTCGGCATTCATCTATAGCATTTTTTCTTGGTTTTATTATTTCAATCCATTATTTTTGATCTTGTCTTGGCATGGAGGGATTTATTCTTTTTTATGCCTATCCGACAGAGGCCAACGTCAGTCAATAATTTTTTCACATGATAGCTGAAACCAAAACCGCTGTTTCCCTTCGGGCATGGAGCCTTCAGGATTTACCGAACCTGGTGAAGTATGCCAACAATCCGAAAATTGCAGGCAATCTGACCAACCGGTTTCCTTCACCTTACACCAAATTTGATGGTAATGACTTCATTGAGGCCGCACATCATCACCACCCCACCCAGCTTTTTGCCATTGATTTCCATGGTGAGGCCGTAGGATCTATCGGTATTTTCCCGCAGGAAGACATTCACTGCCTGAATGCGGAAATCGGGTATTGGATTGCCGAACCACATTGGGGAAAAGGACTGGGGACTGAGGCCATACGGTTGATGGTTGATTATGGATTTAAGACCTGGCCGGTAACCCGGATTTATGCCCGTCCTTTTGGACACAACCACGCTTCTCACCGGGTGCTGGAAAAAGCCGGCTTTTTACTCGAAGGCAGGTTCAACCAGATCCTGTTAAAGAACGGAGACGTGCTGGATGAACTGATCTATGCTATCCGGAAAAACAAGCAGACCAAACCCGATCGCCCGTTTTAGACGGCCTTTCCGTACCTTTTCGCCACCGCTTTGCACAACCTGAAAGAGGGTCACTGTTCCTTGCAGCTGATTTCCGGAACTGTTTTTTGGGATTCCGGGAAATTGTGTTCACTGGAAATACCCTTACGTGAATAAAATTCATTTAAAACCTTGACCGGAACGCGTATACAGGCGGGCCAAATTCTTACTTTTACCGCCGCCCAGATTTCTGACCGGTACCCGGAGGATTCATTCGGAAATTGGAGATAAATTAGTAACCACAACAACTTTCCAGAAACAGGTGATCAACATCAGGCAGGCAAACCGGGATGATCTCCCCGGACGAACCTTGTTATTGGAGTCCTATCGCGATTTTTTCGGGATGCCGGCTGATGCCTCCTCGGCGGCATC
Source organism: uncultured Flavobacteriaceae bacterium (assembly GCA_964458125.1). Classification (GTDB taxonomy): domain Bacteria; phylum Bacteroidota; class Bacteroidia; order AKYH767-A; family OLB10; genus CAYWHE01. The sequence goes on from CAYWHE010000001.1 coordinate 14,077, forward strand.
TTTTCCGGGGGAACGCATGAACAACGGGGAGTCTGTCATTTTTGCAACGGAAGAAAAGGGCCATCCTTCCGGATTTGCCCGGTTATGCCCGTTATTTTCCTCCATGCCCCTGAACAGGTTATGGCGCTTCAGAGACCTGTTTGCGAGAGCAGAAGAAAGAAGAAAAGGTATTTCCGTCAGACTGACTGATTCGTGTATTGAATTGTGCGGGCATAGGAGTGCAGGGGGCCTGTTGCTGGAAAAAGCTGAAAACAATCTCCCGGGTAAGAGGCATTACCGGAAAACAGGCTTCACCTGTGACGATACATATCATTATTATTCCTGAAACCCAGGCCATCTGACCCTGTGATCCGTTACACCACAGCTGATTCCGGTATTAAGAATTCATTGTTATCCCTATCTTGCCAAACTGTATGGGCCAGCTTTCCGCGTTAAAAGAACGTTTCCTCCGTTTCTGGAAGAAATCCGGGCCCGGTTTAATCACGGGAGCCAGCGATGATGATCCTTCCGGCATAGCTACCTATTCCCAGGCCGGAGCGAGATTCGGATATTCATTTCTCTGGACGGCACTGCTTACTTTTCCCCTGATGATTAGTATGCAGAAAATGTGCGCCCGCATCGGACTGGTCACTTCACATGGCCTGACCGCCATTTTGAAAAAAAATTATCCCAGACCTGTATTATGGCTAATGGTGCTGTTCAGCTTTCCTTCCATCATTATGAACATTGGTGCCGACCTTGCCGGTATGGGCGCAGTTGCCACCATGCTGGCGCCGAGGATTCCTGCCTACCTGTTCTCGTTATTTTTTACCGTTCTGATCGTTTTCCTTATCATACGACTTTCCTATTTTAAAATTGCCAGGGTTTTAAAGTGGTTGTGCCTCGTCCTTTTTTGTTATCTGATTGTGCCTTTTTTTTCGAAACCGGATTTCCTGGACGTGCTGAAAAATACTTTCATCCCCACCATTAAATTTAACAGGGAATTCCTGTTGGCGCTGGTCGGAATCTTCGGCACCACCATCTCTCCCTACCTGTTCTTCTGGCAGACCAATATGGAAGCTGAGGAAATTACACACCGGAAACTTGTTGTCGATAAAACGATCATACATGACATGGAACTGGATGTGAATTCGGGCATCTTTTTCTCCAACCTTGTTTTTTATTTCATCATTCTCACCACCGGAAGTGTATTATTTAATGCCGGCCTTCACAACATTGAAACCGTTGATGAAGCCGCCCTGGCTCTGAAACCCCTGGTTGGCGATGGTTCTTACCTGCTCTTTGCGCTGGGCGTGATCGGTACAGGCCTGCTGGCCATTCCCGTCCTGGCCGGTTCCCTTTCGTATATGCTCTCGGAAGTGTTTAACTGGCAGGAGGGCCTGGATAAAAAATTTCATGAAGCCAGAGGCTTTTACCTCGTGGTGATCCTGTCCATGATGGTGGCTTTCCTGATCAATTTCACAGGACTGAGTCCCGTGAATGCCTTGATTTATACGGCTGTCCTGTATGGCATCACGGCCCCTGTACTCATCGGCATTATCCTGCATATCTGCAACAACAGGAATATCATGGGAAACTATGTCAATACCCGAAGAGACAATTTCACCGGGTTCTTCACGCTGTTGCTCATGGGTGTTTCTGCCATTGTATTGTTGTGGCTAATATTTACGGGAGGATGGCGATAGTAAAACACATACAGGCCTTTAATTGGTTCAGTAAAAATTTTCTACCCGTACACTCCGGATGCGGTTATTGATAGACCAGCCCATCTGAGGGCAACACAAAAACAATCATTCCCGCATGAAGGATTTTGAATAAGTTCAACAGATTACAACCTGACGGATTATTTACCTCCATATGAACCGGACCATTTATTTCAGATTCAGAATTTATCAAAACTGTTGATTTTGCAGGTTTGGGTTTGGTTTTCAGATACGTAATCATGGATTTTACAACCCTTGAAGGGCTTGAGGCATTGCACGCAGAGACGGATGAAAATGCAGCCAGCATAAGGGTGCTGGCGTCATTTATTTTCAATTATTGATTGACTTTCAAACCAGGAATTGACTTCAGGAAAAGGTTCACCTGCTTCATTCACTTACTTTTTCAGATTAACGGGGTTTAAACTATTTCCAAAACGACCCCTCCTGCAGAATGGCTGTTTATGGTTTTCGGTGGAACAAATTTTTTTTATACTGATTCGTCTGCAAAGAAAATTCAGCAGGGTTCAGCCTGGATTACCTGTAAAATTTTTTTCGGCACCTTCCAAATAAAGCGGTAGGGCAACCCTGCATCCGCACCGGCATATTCAACACCTATTCTCGGACCTGCAGTGATCTCTTCAGAAGCGGGCGACAGACCCCGGTCTTCCAGCCAGATTTCATTTCCTGCCAGGCTGATTCCGGAATGTGTGTAGTGAATGCCGAGGGCCTGCGAAACTGTGCCCGGTCCACCACTGAACGATTTACCCGTCATTGCAGTATTTCTCCGCTTCATCATCACCTCAAGTCCATGAGTGGGAACAAGGGCCCTGACCAGGATGGCATGGGGGGTATCCCGTTTGCTGGTGACGATATTAAACAGGGAGTGTATGCCGTAACAAAGGTACACATACGCTGTACCACCGGCTGCATACATGATTTCCGTCCGGCTTGTCCGACGGTTTCCGTAAGCATGGGAGGCCCTGTCCGTCACGCCTTCATAGGCCTCCGTTTCGGTAATAATGCCTCCCGTCAGGAATCCCTGGAAGGAGGTAAATAAATATTTACCAAGAACGGACTGAGCCAGCCGGACAACATTTTCCTCTTCATAAAAGGATTTGGGCAATTTCATAGGGAAATTGGGTTCAACGATTCGGGACATGGGCCGGAAATCATTCTAAAAAAATCAATCCACCCATTCCAGTTCCTGTTTACCGGTATAACGGAGGTTTTCGTTATCCAGCAGCCACTGAATAATTTTCAGGGTTTTGTCCTCATTACCCGCCTTAACCGTATTGACCAGTTCTGTCAGGGGCAGGTGCTTCTGCAGCACGGCCATTTTAATTTTATCCCGGATTCCTTTAAACTCCATTTCATTCAGATCAAGTTTATTCCGGCTGCGGCAATAATCACATATCCCGCAACGGTGTTCGGTATGTTCCCCGAAATACTGTAACAATAGCTGGCTGCGGCATTCATGCCTGGAGGTGATGTAGTGAATCATGGCGTTGACCTTATGCTCCGCCCTCTTTTTTCGTTGCTCCAGGTTGTCCCGGCTGATCCTGATCCGGTCTGCATCCTCGCGGGGGAGGGTCAGAATCAGTTGCGGAATTTCCTTTTTAGGAAGGTATTTCAGTATATCTACTTTTTCCAGGTACCGGAGCGAGCGGATCACCCCGTCCGCATTCATGCCACAGCGCCTGGCAATATCGTGTTCCTGAATGGAAACAAAATCATCAAACAACCCCTCATAGGATCTCAGCAGCACTTTGATAAAATGATCGTAACCCGCCTGCCGGACCTGGAAATTATACAGGTCATTGCCGTTAACCGTAATTTTTATTTTGGACTGCATGGCCACGGCATCACTCATCACCAGGTATCCTTCCATTTCCAGCAGCCGAAGGCAGTTAAACGTTTTCATCGTTTTCAGTTTGTACTGCTCACAAAAGGCCTGGAGGGTGAAATCATAACTCACACCCATGCCGCTTCCAATGGGCACCTGCAGATAATTCGCCAATGCCTGGTACACCTGTTTGATTTCAGCCAGCGGAGGAAAGCTTTGTTCCAGGTTTGCATACAGGTTGTCAATATCCAGCTGCTGGTATAACAGTACCGCATAAGCTGTCTTTTCATCTCGCCCGGCACGCCCGGCTTCCTGGTAATACGATTCCGGGTTGTCAGGAACGTCAAAATGAATGACCCAGCGCACATCGGGCTTGTCGATTCCCATCCCAAATGCATTGGTGGCCACCATGGCGCGTACCTTCCCTTGCAGCCACTCCTCCTGTTTTTTATTGCGTTGGGCCTGTTCCAGCCCGGCGTGGTAATCATGTGCCGGGACCTGGTGGTATTCCAAAAATTCAGCCAGCTCCCGCGTTTTTCTCCGGCTTTTCACATACACGATGCCTGACCCGGGGACACCCCTGATAATATTGAGCATGCGTGTAAATTTATCTTCTTCGTAAAAAACCACATAGGTCAGATTTTTACGTTCAAAGCTTTTCTGGAATATAATTTTTTTCCGGAAGTGCAGTTTTTCCATGATGTCAGCCTGTACATCCGGTGTTGCCGAAGCGGTCAGTGCCATCACCGGAACCTTCGGATGCAACTCGCGAATGGCGGCAACCTGGAGGTATGGAGGACGGAAATCATATCCCCACTGTGATATGCAATGCGCTTCGTCTACGGCAATCAGGCATACCTTCATCCGGGCGATGCGTTGTCTGGCCAGGTCGGTCACCAGCCTTTCGGGTGACAGGTATAAAAACTTGACGGCTCCATGCACGCAATTATCAAAAGCAACATCCACCTCTTCGGCCCGCATGCCGCTGAAAATAGCTTGTGCCCGTATTCCCTTTTTCTTCAGATTTTCTACCTGGTCCTTCATCAAGGCAATCAGGGGGGATATCACCAGGCATACCCCGTCTGTGAGCATGGCCGGCACCTGGAAACAAACAGACTTTCCTCCCCCTGTGGGTAATAGAGCAAGGGTATCATTTCCCTGCAGTACGGAAGCTATAATATCTTCCTGCAGGGGCCTGAAATGGGAATGACCCCAATATTGCCTTAAAATGGATAATGGATTCATGAATATTTATACAGGTCGACAGCCATTCCGGATTAACTGCTCATGCGGGCTATTCATTAGCAGACCGCTTATGATGGACTGAATTATAACCGGATCCTGTCCATTGTCATCATCCGGTTGATCCCCTTAAACGGAGACCGTCACCACGGTATGGTCCCTGGATTATAAAGTTACTTCGCCTGCAGCGGAAAGGCAGAACAATTGACCTGTGCCTACTTCTTTTTATCCTTCTCTTTATCTGCAGGAGCGGGAGCCTTCATGGACTCCAGGTTGTTTTTAGCAAGCGCAAACTCCGGAAATATTTTCAAAGCCGCTTCAAAATCCTCTTTGGCTTTATCTGGTTTATTCAGTTCTTTTTGAAGGACACCGCGAAGATTCAACGCAGCCGCAGCAAGGGGTACTTCCTGAGAATTCTGCTGGTCGATGTTGATATTGATTTTATCCCCGGCGGATTTGGGATCACTGATGACCTGATTCACGGTGATTTCACATTCCCCAAGGCGTTTCAGGGTATATTGCAGGACAGCGATCTGGTAAGCATGGTAAATACTTTTGGTTTTGGCATACAGCTTTTCATACATCTCCAGGGATTCCTTATGATTATTAATGGCTCCCTGACAGATGGCGCTAAGTTCCATCATTGGAATGCTCTGGGGATCGCGTTCAAGATATATATTGGCAGACAACAAAGCCTGGGAATAAGCCCCGGTGGAAAAGTAAATGCGTGCGAGCGTGTCCAGGTAATCAATTCTGGCCGGGTATTTTGTGATGAGGGCAAAAACTGCATTCCTGGCCACTTCGTAATCGCCAAAAAGGATTGCAGTCTTGTAAATCTTAATATCCAGTGGAATTGTATCGCGCTCGGAAAACGTACTGTTTGGGTTTGCCGGTACAGTAGGCGCCGGTTTTTTAGCCTGTCCGAAACCCAGGAATCCCGTAATGAGCAGTGCAGTCAGCAAATAAATTTTCTTCATAGAATAGGAGTTGTTGATATTTTGATTCGCTAAAGTAAGAAAATTTAAAAATATCACTGGCAAAAGGTTTATTTTTGAAGGCAATAAGTAGAAAGAATGACGTCAATGCAGGATCATTTTCTGGATAAACTCAATGCGGCACAACGGGAAGCCGTTCAATGCACCGAAGGCCCGGTGATGATTATTGCCGGAGCAGGATCCGGGAAAACCCGCGTACTTACCTACCGTGTTGCTTACCTATTGCAGCAGGGCGTGGATCCCTTTAACATCCTTGCCCTTACCTTTACCAATAAAGCCGCCCGTGAAATGCGTAACCGGATCAGTTCCGTCACTTCCGATGAGGCCCGGAACCTCTGGATGGGAACCTTCCATTCCATCTTTGCACGCATCCTCCGCATCGAAGCAGAAAAACTGAATTATCCTGTCAACTTCACCATTTACGATACCGACGACTCCAAAAACCTGATCAAGGATATCCTGAAGGAGCAGGGGCTGGATGATAAAATATACAAACCTTCCGGGGTGCTCGGACGCATTTCTTCAGCCAAGAACAACCTGGTTTCCGCCCGGGAATATTCGGAAAATGTTGACCTGGTCAGTGATGACAAATCCATGGGAAGACCTAAAATGGGCATGCTTTATGAGATTTACCAGAACAGGTTGTTCAAGGCGGGGGCCATGGATTTTGATGACCTCTTGTTCAATACCTACCTGTTGCTGAAAAAATATCCCGATTGCCTGAGCAAATACCAGCATAAGTTCCGGTATGTCATGGTGGATGAATTCCAGGATACCAATTTTGCGCAGTATGTTATTGTACGGAAAATCGCTGCACAACACCAGAATATTTGTGTGGTTGGCGATGATGCCCAGAGTATTTACGCCTTCCGGGGAGCCAACATACAGAATATCCTGAGTTTCGAAAAAGATTACCCGGATCTGAAAACCTTTAAACTCGAACAAAATTACCGAAGCACGAAAAATATTGTGCATGCCGCCAACTGTGTCATTGAACACAATCACGGGAGACTGCCTAAGGAAATCTGGACGGAAAACAGCTCCGGCGACCGCATCCGTGTGCTTCGTGCCTTAAGCGATAACGAAGAAGGGCAACTGGTGGCAAGGGAAATTTTCAACGAAAAAATGAACGGGCAGTTGGCCAATAAGGACTTTGCCATCCTCTACCGCACCAATGCCCAGTCGAGAAGCATGGAAGAGGCCCTCCGGCGTCAGAACATTCCCTACCGTATTTACGGGGGTTTGTCATTTTATAAAAGAAAGGAAATCAAGGATTTGCTGGCATACTTCCGCCTGGCTATCAATCCCCTTGATGAAGAAAGCATCAAGCGGGTAATCAATTATCCCGGACGCGGTATTGGAACTACCAGTATAGAGAAGTTGATGATCGCTGCTTCAAGAGCCGAAACTTCAATGTGGGAGGTGATGCTGAATATTCACACCATGGCATCGGATATCGCCCCCAATACACGTGCAAAAATTGCTGACTTCGCCACCATGATACAGAGTTTCCAGGTCATGCTGCCGGATCACCCGGCTTATGAACTGGCCAGTCATATCGCCACCTCATCCGGTCTGCTGAAGGAGTTGTATCATGACCGCACCCCGGAAGGCATCAGTCATTACGAAAACCTTCAGGAACTGCTCAACGGCATCCGGGAGTTTTCGGACGAAGGGACATTACCAGTTGCTATACCCGGCGATATCAGAAATGATCAGGCTTTGCGAACGCTTGACCTTTATATGCAGGACATCGCCCTGCTGACCGATGCCGAAAACAAGGATGACGGTGATACGGACAAGGTTTCCCTGATGACCGTGCATGCCGCCAAAGGTCTTGAGTTCAGGCATGTTTTCGTGACAGGACTGGAGGAGAATCTTTTTCCCTCCCAGTTATCGCTTCATGCGCGTGCCGACCTGGAAGAAGAACGAAGGTTATTTTATGTGGCCATCACCCGAGCCGAAAAAAAACTGACACTCACCTATGCAGCCAGCCGTTACCGCTGGGGCACACCGGTAAGTTGCGACCGCAGCCGGTTTATTGCTGAAATTAAACCGGAATACCTGGACCAGGTACTGTCGAAACCCTCCCGTCATTTTGAGGAAGAAACCGAAAACTGGAATTATTTCGGAAGGCCTCAGCGAAACACGGGCCAGGAGGAACGTTCCAAGTCCAAATCTTCAGCACCGGCAGGCTTCAAACAGCTTAAACAAATAAAAAATGCACCTGTTGCAACCTCTCCGAATCCCGATTTCAAGGCTGTCAATCCCGGTGACATTGTGGCCGGTATGGAAATCGAACATGAACGATTCGGTGCCGGCAAGGTCATACGTATCGAAGGCAATTTCCCCGACAGCAAGGCCACCATCGTTTTTAACGCTGCCGGACAAAAGCAGCTTCTCCTGAAATATGCCAAGTTGAAAATCCTGGGATAATCCCCACCTGGCAGAAGGCGCTGTTTTTCGCAGTTTATTGAATTTTCAGCTTTTTTTCATATTTTCGTCTTATAAATTAATAAGCCGGTTTCCTATGAAAAAAACAGTCTTTCTTACCCCCGCAATCATTTTATTCCTGCTGTTGAAGGTTATTGCCCAGACAGGCTCCTACAACCAAACTGCACCAAACATTTACAGTGTGAATAGTTACACCAATGTAACGTTTACCAATACCCCGTACTACGCTTCCTCCGGGACACTTGCTTTTTCTTGGATTGCATGCCATCAGCCCGGCTTTGGAGCCAGCACGGTCAATGTTGACCTGCTGACCAGTACCGGTTACCAAAACATAGCCAGTTACAGCAGTTCGCTTGACTGCAGCTCCATCAGTCAAAGTAAATCCTTAAGCGGTTCGCAACTTTCAGATGCTGTCGTAGCCGGAGCCGGCAACATTATTTTCAGATTTTATATTTCCGACGGCTGCCAGGCCGGTGTAGGATGCGCCTCTATAAACGACCCGGCCGTCATCGGTATTAACCTGACATACCCTTATTCCATTGCCGACTTCACCGTCAGCGATACCACCTTATGCCCTGGCCAAACCATTACCTTTACCGATATAACCCCGGGTACGGTTAACAGCCGCAATTGGAGTTTTCCCGGCGGCTCCCCTTCATCCGCTACCGGAGCCTCGCCTTCCGTCACCTACAATACACCCGGCTGGTATAATGTCACACTGACCACTACCGGTCCCGGAGGGAGTAATACCACCACGAAAACCGCCCTTCTATATGTCTATACACCACCCGTTGCAACCATCACCCCGGGAGGCCCTGTTACTTTCTGCAACGGAGGTTCGGTAAACCTGCAGGCCAATACAGGACCGGGATTATCCTATACCTGGAAAAAAAGCGGAAACATTATCAACGGGGCCTCCAATGCATCCTATTCCGCCACCACCTCCGCCAATTATAAAGTGGTGGTGACCAGTTCCGATGGTTGCAGTACGACATCCGCCATCGTGACCGTGACGGTCAATGCCAATCCCACGGCCATCATTTCTGCCAACGGACCGGTTACGTTCTGCCCGGGTGGTACGGTTACCCTTCAGGCACTGACCGGTGGCGGGTTTACATATAAATGGAAAAAAAACAACGTGCTCATCAGTGGTGCCACCACTTCTTCCTATGCCGCAACCACCAGTGGGAATTACAGCTGCAAGGTCACCAACGGTAACGGCTGCTCATCCAGCAGCAATACCATCGGTGTTACCGTCAATACCCCGAAAGCCACACTTACCCTGTCGGGCAATGCCACCTTTTGCCAGGGAGGATCTGCTCTGCTGAAAGCCAATACCGGCAGCGGGTTAACCTATCAGTGGATCAGGAACGGGGCCAATATTTCCGGGGCAGCGGACTCAGCGTATACAGTTACCGTTAGCGGAAATTATAAGGTTAAAGTGACCAACAATTGCGGCAGTTCAACGTCAACGGTCAAAACCATTACGGTCAACAGCCTGCCATCCGCTTCCATTTCCGCCAATGGTCCGCTTACGTTTTGCAGCGGCTCCACCGTCACACTCAATGCCAATACGGGAACAGGATTAACTTATGTGTGGAAGAAAAACAACAGCACGATTTCAGGCGCTACCGGTTCTTCCTATGTGGCTTCGACACAAGGATCGTATAAGGTGGTGGTTACCAATGCGTCGGGATGTACAGCGGTGTCCAACACGCTGACAGTAGCGGTTAATGCCACCATTGCCAGCATCACACCAGGAGGCCCGCTTTCCTTTTGCAGCGGCGACAGTGTTGTCCTGACTGCCAACAGCGGGGCAGGGCTTACCTACCAATGGCTGAAAAACAACACCAACATCAGCGGAGCAACCTCCATCAGTCATACAGCCAAAACAGCCGGTACATATAAAGTTATAGTTACGAATTCGACCACCGGTTGCGCTGCCATTTCTTCCGGGCTCAGCGTTACCGTAAACTGCAAAATTTCCGGAACGGGCGGAGACTTTCATGTCCTCGTAGTTCCGAATCCCTTCACCTACGATTTCCTGGTGACCTTTGAAAACTTCAGCCAGGATCCACTCCTTGGCGAAGTTTATTCGATGACCGGACAGTTACTCAGCAGTCAGGTTATTCCGGATCCTCAAAACGGTTTCCGCACCGGCCAGGATTTGCCGGCGGGCATATACCTCCTGAAAATACGACAGGGAACAGAAACCAGGAACATGAGTCTGGTAAAAGGAAAATAGCGGTTTACTCCTCCACCACCGCACCACCCCGGTACAATTGTTTACGGTATTTCAGGGAAGGTGAAGGAATAAAGGCTCCCAGTCCCAGTTTGGGCCATAGGCGGTCAATGTGTTCAATGGTTGCGGTATCGGATGCCAGGATATTGGGCCATTCCCTGTCAAATCCATCCATTTCCTTTGTTTTTCGGGTACCGTCAAAAGCGAGATGTGCAGGAGCGTTTTGATTTTCCTGCACCAAAAAATGATCCCGTTTCGGATCTGCATTATTCGAAAATCGCCAGACAGCATCTGAAATATCGGAAATATCAACGGTATGTTCCAGGAAGATGATCACCTTAACGGAATCAAAATCCTTCCTGGAAAACAGTTCGTTGGCAAGTTCCCGGACATGGTTCACCCGGTTTTTCCGGATGGCCAGGAACAGGATTGAAATCTCCATCAGCAGCAGTGAATCATTGATGGAGGTGATTTCAGGGAACAGATCCGGAAGTTTCTCCTTTACGGCATGATTCCAGGCATGAACAGGTGTGATTTTTTTCACCATCACCTCTTCCGGTAATTTGCAGGTTGCATCAATACCCATCTTACCGCCAAAAGCCATTCGTGAACAGGAGTGGTCGAGCACATCAGTAGGACCCTGGGTGAAGATGATATCCGTGGCCGGATCCGTATGGGCTGAAATAAACCGGGCCACCTCTGCCTGGTTGTGGATGTTGACATCACCATCAACAATAATCATCATCTTGGTGAACATCATTTGCCCGGCACCCCATAAGCTGTTCATTACCTTGAGGGCCTGGCCGGGATAATCCTTTTTTATTTTCACGATAACCAGGTTGTGAAAAACGCCTTCAACGGGCATCACCATGTCCACAATTTCAGGGACCATGGTCATTTTGATCGGCGCAATAAAAATACGTTCGGTGGCCTTCCCGATCCAGGCATCCTCCTGGGGCGGAATGCCTACGATGGTAGCCGGGTATATGGTGTCCTTCCGATGCGTGATGGCCGTAATGTGAAAACGCGGATAGTAATCGGCAAGTGAATAATAACCGGTATGATCACCGAATGGGCCTTCCAGGATAAAGTCTTCCGTGGGGTCAATAAAGCCTTCGATGATGATTTCGGCATCAGCCGGAACCTGCATGGGCTGCGTCAGACATTGCACCAGTTCGACTTTTTTCCGGCGGATAAATCCGGCCAGAATGAATTCATCGATTCCATCCGGTAATGGTGCAGTTGCCGCATAGGTGCAGGCCGGATCTCCACCCAGTGAAATCACTACAGGCATCCTGATTTTTAGTTTCTTATATTCGTTAAAATGCCGGGCGCTGACCTTGTGCCGGTGCCAGTGCATGGCGGTAAGCGTGGGTCCAAATACCTGCATGCGGTATAGTCCTACATTTCGGGTTCCGGTATGCGGGTCAAGGGTCTGAATAACAGGCAGGGTAAGAAAGGGACCACCGTCTTCGGGCCAGCATTTCAGAACAGGGAACCTGGTAACATCCGGATCTTTCATGATCACTTCCTGGCAGGGACCGCGGCCTTTGATGACGGCCGGCATCCAGGAAGCTATCTCACCAAGCTGTGGCAACATTTTTATTTTTTCCAGCAGCGTGATGCGGGGAACCGTCATGGTTTTGATCAGGGTTTCCATGCTCTTCGGCAGGTCATCCAGGTGTTCAACACCCAGGGCCATGGCCATTCTTTTTTCCGTACCCATGGCGTTGATCAGCAAGGGGAAGCCGGTTCCCGTATTTTCAAAAAGCAGGGCTGGCCCGTATTTTTTTGAAATACGATCTGTAATTTCGGTGATCTCCAGATGAGGATTGATATATTCCTTAATGCGGACAAGTTCGCCGGATTTCTCGAGTAACTGTATAAAATCGCGTATATCGCGGTATGCCATGGACTTGCTGTTTAATTGGTAAAAGTAACAATTAAGACGGGAAAAGGATTTGTTCCTTCCGGGGTGCCTGACCTGCCTGAACATCCATTCCTGACCTATTGACGGATAAGAAAAAACCGCCCCCTCACTAACCAAGAGGAGGCGGTGAAAATAAGACTCAATTAAACCCCCGATAAGTCTTATTATAAAACGATGGATTTCATCCTCCCAGCAATTGTTTGACCAATTGGGAAATGATCCTGTTATCAGCTTTTCCGGCCAGTTGTTTCGAGGCCACACCCATCACCTTTCCCATATCACCAGGCGAAACCGCACCGGTACTGCCGATGATTTGCCTCAAAACTTCCCTGATATCCTCTTCACTCATCTGTGCCGGCAGAAATTTTTCAATCACGTCCAGTTCCTCCTGCTCACCCTTAACAAGGTCTTCGCGATTCTGCTGCTGGTAAATAGCCATGGATTCCCTTCGCTGCTTGACCAATTTTTGCAGTATTTTCATCTCTTCATCACTGCTCAGTACACTTCCGCTTCCGCTGGTTTTAGTGAGCAGGATCGCGGATTTCACAGCCCGGAGGGCACGCAGTCCCGCTTCGTTTTTGGCCAGCATAGCGGTTTTGATTTCCGAATTTATTTTTTCTTCCAGTGTCATGACACCTTGTTTGATTTACACCGCAGCAAGCTGCGGAACATTGTTAAAATTTCTTTCACTACCAGCAAGGAGCTGGAATTCAACGGGATAGAAGATGCGGTCCGGGCAATTGTGTTTTCCGGGAGGATCAGTCTACACGGTCGTGCAGGAAGGTATTGTTTGATTTGATTTCTGTTTTGTTCTGGTCTTCCGTCAGGGAATACCTGGACACCTGGGATTCCGCTGAAGGTGCTACAGGTTCCAGCTTGATGTTCCTTCTTTTGTAGGCCGGCTCCTTTTCCAGGTCGTTCAATCCTCCCGGCGTATTCATCTTATAGCTCAGGTCCCTGAGTTTCATGATTCGCTCCCGGGAACGCTGGAAAGCATCTTCAACAACCGGCTCCGGCTTTACGATTTCCGTAAATTTTTCGTTTACGGGTTCCGTTTCAAATTTTGGAGCAACCGGGACCGGGGCCGCCGGAGCTGCAGGAGTTATAGTGGTGACAGGGGAAGGTGTAAGGGAAACAGGCTCCATTTCCTTCTCCGGGGAAGCCAGTGCAGGAATATCGAAGAGAAATGTTTTGGCCGCTTCCGGTGTTTCCCTGATAATCAGCACCGGTTCAGGAATGGAAAAGAGATCTGTTTCGGTTGCCGGGGTTTCATTCAGGGGAATTATATCCTTCGAAACCTCCGGTACCGGAACAGGCTGTATGGCCTCTGCTTCTGTTTGTTTTAGGACAGGCTCCAATTCCGGCTTGAGTGCTACAGACAGGGAGTCCAGGTTTTCAGGCGCCACTTCCTTTTTATATCCTGTCGTTTCAGTTGACGGACCTGCTCCGGCATCTGCCGCTGGCTTTTCATCAAGCAGCTGGTAAACTTTCCGGTCGGTTTGTTTTTTCTCGGCAACCTGTTCCGTTTTTGTTTTAAAGCCGGTTGCTATGATGGTGACGGAAATTTCCTCTCCGAGCATTTCATCCGTACCCTGTCCGAGAATGATTTCCGCCGTCTGCCCTGCCTGCTCCTGGACATATTCATTGATGTCGCCCATTTCATCCATGGTAATTTCCACCTGACCCGATACAATATTCAGCAGTATGTAACGGGCACCTTCAATGCTGTTATCATTCAGCAGGGGCGAATCAAGGGCCTGTTCTACGGCACGAATGGCGCGATTTTCACCGGCAGAACGCGCCGAGCCCATGATGGCCACCCCGCTGTTGCTCATCACGGTCTGGATATCGGCAAAATCCACATTCATATGAAGGGTAACCGTAATGATTTCTGCTATGCTTTTTGCTGCAGTGGTCAATACATCATCGGCATGTCCAAAGGCTTCACTGAGTTTCAGATTTCCATAAATCTCACGCAGTTTGTCGTTACAGATGATCAGCAATGTATCCACGTTACGCTTCAGTTCATCAATGCCGAGATCGGCCTGGGTCTTTCTTTTCTTGCCTTCAAATGAAAAAGGAACGGTGCAAATGCCTACGGTGAGGATTCCCATTTCTTTTGCAATACCGGCAATGATTGGCGCTGCACCGGTTCCTGTTCCACCGCCCATGCCGGCGGTAATAAAGACCATTTTGGTCTGGGTGCCGAGGAGTTCCCTGATCTGTTCAATGTTTTCAATGGCAGCGTTCTTTCCTATTTCAGGAATCGAGCCTGCTCCACGACCTTCTGTCAGGGTTGGACCCAGTTGTATTTTAACGGGCACAGGACTGATTTCAAGCGCCTGGTGATCGGTATTGCAAACAATAAAGTCAACACCCTTTATGCCCTGCCGGTACATGTGGTTCACGGCATTGCTTCCGCCTCCACCAACACCAATAACTTTGATGATGGATGGTTTTTCCTTCGGTAATTCAAATTGCATCATGCTGAATAATTTTTAAATTGGTTAGTATTTCTTTGGGTTATCATGATTTGGATATGCGCTCAATGCACTCGTAAATCAACCGGGCAAGAGCCATGAGCTTTTCTTCATTCGTTATAATTTGCAGATCTTCGGGCCTTTCCGACAGGTTGATTTCCACCTGCAGGGCTGGTGCGGCCGCATCCTTCAGCCTGCTCATATCCGATTCGATCATTCCGTTCACCCGCAGATTCAGCCGCGAGGCCCTGGCTTCGCTGACCACCATATTGGCAAACTTGATCGACTGAAACATATAATCATTATCTTCAGAATAATAGACGTTTACGCCTCTTTTCTCCTGATCACGGCTGATCTGCAGGGTGATGTTCAGAATCAGGTCAGGTTTCGCCTGATGACCTGTAATTCCGACGGTGTCGCTGACTTCATTTCCGAAATGGATGGAGAACTTCCTGTTTTTTGCAAGCTCATTCACTTTTGCGATGAGCCTGCTTTCTACCTGACCAAAGTCGATGCTGTCTTTCGAAAGATCCATATTATTCCATTCATACCCCAGGTTAACCGTTACGCTAAACTGTTCCTTATTATCCTGTTTATCGGTATTACCGCTGCGCGCCTGTAAACCGGACAGGATCAGCAATGTTCCTGTTATGTAAAATATCAATCCCGCTCTCATCTGCTTACGCCAAATTTGGATCCTCACCCTCATCTCCGAAAATTCCCTTTTTAAATATCACATCAAACCATTTTCCCTTTGTTTTTGCCGGCTGCACCACATCGGGCTGTTTCTTTTTATTCCTGCGTTCCTTTTCCGCTTCCTGCAGCCCCCGGATAACCAGGCCTACGGCAGTGGCATACATGGGACTTTTAATCTCATCCATTCCCTTTCCCAGGTGTTCATTCGGGAATCCGATGCGGGTATCCATACCGGTAATGTATTCTATCAGCTGGGTCACATGTTTCAGCTGGGCACCGCCTCCTGTCACCACGATACCTGCTATCAGTTTTTTCTCGAACCCTGAACTCTTTATTTCATAATGCACATGCTCGATGATCTCCTCCATACGCGCCTGAATGATGTTGGCCAGGTTTTTAACCGAAATCTCCTTGGGTTCCCTGCCGCGCAGACCCGGGATGGAAACGATTTCATTCTCCTGGGCCTGCTGGGCCAGGGCAGAACCGAACTTCACCTTGAGCAATTCGGCCTGGTTGCGGATGATGCTGCATCCTTCCCGTATATCGTCCGTAATTACATTTCCTCCAAAAGGAATCACTGCCGTATGCCGGATGATGCCATCCTGGAACATGGCAATATCGGTGGTACCCCCGCCGATATCCACCAGTACCACACCGGCTTCCTTTTCTTCATCGGTCAGCACGGCATCGGCGGAGGCCAAAGGCTCCAGCACCAGGTCGATCGGATTGAGGCCTGCCTTATGAACGCATTTTTCAATGTTTTTGGCGGCCGTAATCTGCCCGGTGATGATGTGGCAATTCGCTTCCAGCCTGGCGCCAACCATGCCGATTGGGTCCTTGATGCCCTGTTCGCTGTCTACGATATATTCCTGCGGGATCACATGAATAATCTCCTCTCCCGGCGGCATGGCCAGCTTATACATATCCTCAATGATGGCATCAATATCTACCTGGCTGATTTCCTCATCCATGCTTCTCCTTGTCCGCATGCCCCTGTGCTGCATGCTTTTTATATGCTGACCGGCGATGCCGACAAGGACATCGCTGATATTGACCCCCGCCTTATTGCTGGCCTCGCTGATGGCATCTTTGATGGATTGCACGGTTTTGTCAATATTGGCTACCATGCCCCGCATCACACCTACGGATTCGGCCTTGCCCATGCCCATTATTTCAATCTTGCCGAATTCATTCCTCCGCCCTACCATCGCACAGATTTTGGTGGTACCAATATCGAGTCCTACTATTATTTCTGAGTTTTCCATGTCGTTACAATTTGGAACACACCACCTGGTTTTTAAATTTCAGGTTGATGGTGCGATAGGTGTTCCATCCTATATTGTTCAGTCCCCTTTTATAAAACAACATGAGCTTTTCCAGTTTTTCATGCAGGTTCCCGATATCGCCCAGGATGATCCGATGGTTGCCGATGCGGGGAATCATTTCTATTTCCTGCCACTCATTCACATACAACTGTTCGATCTGCGCATTCCAGAAAGTGTCGAGGCGAAGTGTATTCGCGAGCGTATATAACTGTTCAAGCATCAACCTCCCGGTGGTGGTATCCGACTCGCTGCATTCCAGGTTATAAATCCTCCGTTCGGAAAAGGTATTGAATATATACCCATTTGCCACCAGAACCGGAGCCGTAAATTTTCCGGAAACCGGCATGAATACTCCATTTTCATCGATATAGAAATCTTCCGACCGGGTATTCATGACCCGCAGGACAGGATTCCGCTGCCGGACCCGGATGTCAATTTTTCCATCAATCGTTGAAAATACTTCGGCATTCTCAATGAACGGGTTTGCCTGGATGTTTTTTTCCAACAGGGCTGTGTTGATATCCTCGAGGCGGCTGCCCTTTAACTTTTGCCCGCGGCTGCTGAGCATATCCATCACATCCTCGGCTTCCACAAAAAAATTACCCGGTCCCTCTTCCACCACAACCTGCACCTCCAGGCAGGTTCTGTTCTTCTGACGGGAACCCACAAAGCCCATGACCGTAAAAAGAACAAGCGCCCCTGAAGTCCAAAGGCTCCACCGTAAAATTTTTTTATACTTTTTCATCTGGCGGGTAAGGATTTTTTTAGTTTCAGCAAATCACGAATGGGATAAACGAACTGATCAATATCTCCTGCTCCCAGGGTTAACAGGATTTCAGGGGTGTGACCGGCCAGGACATTCATCAATTCCTCTTTCCTGCAAAGCGTCTTGGAGGGAATCGTAACACGGTCGAAAATGACCGAAGAGGTGATCCCGGGTATGGGCATTTCCCTTGCCGGGTAGATGTCCAGTAATATCAGTTCATCCAGCAAGGAAAGGCTGCGGGCAAATTCGCCTGCAAAGTCACGCGTGCGGCTGAACAGGTGTGGCTGAAAAATGCCTGTCAGCCTTTTACCCGGGAATAATTCCCGGACGGATGAAATCGCTGCCCTTAGTTCTTCCGGGTGATGGGCATAGTCATCAATATAGGTGCAGTCCTCCTCCCTGATATGAAATTCGAATCTTCTTTTCACACCGGCGTACGACATGAGTGCCTGTTGAATTTTTTCTTCCCCGATACCGAGCTGCCAGGCAACGGCAATGGCTGCAACGGCATTTTCCACGTTATGCCGGCCAGGGATACCGAGGGTGCAATTCCTGATGGTTTTTCCCTGCATCGTTACATCAAAATAATACCGGTGATTTTCAACGCGTATGGCCTTCCCTTCAATATCAGCGGTGGATGAAATGGAATACGTCAGTTGCCTTCCGGATTGAACAACGGGTTGCAAGCCCGCTTTATAAATCAGAACGCCATTGTCCTTTACCTGGCCTGCAAACAACCGGTAGGATTCCATCAGGTGTTCCTGATCCCCGTAAATATCCAGGTGGTCGGCATCCATGCTGGTGATGACTGCAATATCCGGGTACAGGGTCAGAAAGGAGCGGTCAAATTCATCGGCTTCCACCACGATGGTCGTTTCCCTTAAATCGGCCGTCTGGCTGAGGATCAGGTTGGAATTATAGTTAACGGAAATCCCTCCCAGGAAAGCGGTGCAGTCAAAACCGGATGACTTCAGCACATGAGCGATGATGGATGTGGTGGTGGTTTTACCATGCGTACCTGCCACGGCAACAGTAAACGAATTTTTTGTCAGCAATCCCAGCACCTGGGAGCGTTTATACAAGGAAAAGCCCTGCTCTTTCAGGTAATTCATTTCCCGGTGACCGGCCGGAATGGCCGGCGTAAAAATGACCAGCACCTGTTCCTTCAATTCCGGCATGCTGAGCCAGGCCGGCAACCTTGAAACGGCATCCTCATCATGTACGTCAATCTGTTCTTCTTCCAGGGCATGGGTCAGCGGGGTGAGGGTTTTATCATATCCCGCCACCGTTTTACCCATTGCTTTAAAAAAACGGGCCAACGCACTCATGCCGATGCCTCCGATACCAAGCATATACACGTAGTTGATTTTATCCATGTTCATCCCTGCTTTCATCAACGGTTTGTTCCGATTTCCATAACCTGCCTCGCGATCACTGCGGCCGAATCAGGCAAGGCCAATTGTCGTATATAACGTTTCAGTTCACCCAGTTTATAATCATCACGGACCAGATTCAGCGCTGTGTCCACCAGTTTTTGCATGGCATCCCCATCCTTCACCAGTACCGCTGCGTTTTTCCTGACCAACGCTTCGATATTACGGGTCTGATGATCTTCGGCAGCCGAAGGAAGCGGCACCATCACAGCCGGTTTACCGGCAATACAGAGTTCAGAAACCGTACTGGCACCCGCTCTGGATATCACCAGGTCGGCCATGGCATAAGCCAGATCCATCTGAATGATGAAATCAAAGGCTTTCATGTTCCTGGTGCCAGCCGTTTCAAGGGCAACTTTTGCTTCGGGCAGGAAGGCTACCCCGGTTTGCCAGATCAGCTGCAAACCGGCCTCCTCAAGTTTCTGAATACCACCCTGAATGCTGCGGTTTATCGTCCTGGCACCCTGGCTTCCACCAACGACAAGAATTGTTTTCTTATTTTCATCAAAACCGAAAAAAGCGGCCGCTTCTTTCCGTTTTCCTTCCGTTGATAAAATATCGGATCGAACCGGGTTTCCTGTCAGAATCAGTTTATCCCTGGGAAAGAATTTCTCCATGCCTTCATAGGCTACGCAAATCCGCTTTACCTTCCGGGCAAGAATTTTATTGGTGATGCCAGGGTAGGAATTTTGCTCCTGGATGACAGCCGGAACTCCTTTGCATGCCGCCATGTATATCAGGGGACCGCTGGCATAACCCCCAACGCCAACGGCTACATCCGGTTGAAACCGGTCAATGATCTTACCAGCCTTATTCAGACTGGAAATCACCTTTACCGGAAAGGACAAGTTTTTAAGGGACAGGCTCCGCTTCAAACCACTGATGTTAAGTCCTTCAATTGCATACCCGGCTGCAGGCACCTTTTCCATTTCCATCCTGCCTTCAGCACCGACAAATAATATTTCAGTCCGGTTGTCGATGTTTTTTAAAGCATGGGCAATGGCAATGGCGGGAAAGATATGTCCTCCCGTACCGCCGCCGCTGATGATTACTCTCATTTCTTCCTGTTCCACAATCAGGCAATGGCTGCCCTGATTTTCTGTTTGGATTGTGCCATTTTCAACTCCTCCTTTTCCAGATCCCGGCTCACACTCAGAATGATCCCGATGGAAATGCCGGTAAAGAATATGGATGTTCCTCCCATGCTGACCAGGGGGAGCGTCTGTCCGGTAACCGGGAACAGGTTAACGGCAACGGCCATATTGATCATGGCCTGAAACACCAGGCTGAAACCGCAACCGATAGCCAGCAGGGTGGCGAAAGCCCTTGGACTTTTTCGCGCTATCTGAATAACACGGAAGAACAGGGCGAGGTACAGGAATACAAGGAATGATGCTCCCAGTAAGCCATACTCCTCAATGATAATGGCGAAGATGAAGTCGGAATAAGGATGGGGCAGAAAATTCCGCTGGGTGCTGTTTCCAGGACCCTTCCCGGTGAAGCCTCCTCCGGCTATGGCAATCTTGGCCTGTTCGGTCTGGAAGTTTTCCTGAACATCCTTTCCGGAAAAATTCTCCAGCCTGTTTTTCCAGGTTTCAAATCGGGGAAGCATTTTTGGTGCAATCAGGTAAACACCGATTAATAATAATATACCGGCCAGTCCGATACCCAGCAATGCCAGGATATATCTGATGTTGATTCTTCCGATGAACATGAGCACCACATTGGTTACAAACAGCAATGCAGCCGTAGAGAAGTTCGCAGGAACGATAAACAAACAGGCGATGATAACCGGAACCATGATGGGCAGGAATGCCGAACGGAAATCCTTGATGTGGTCCTGGCGGATGGAGAGCTGCCGTGCAACATACAGGATCAGTGCAATTTTAGCGAGGTCGGAGGTCTGAAAACTCAGGCCAATACCGGGAACGGTCAACCAACGGCTGGCGTCATTCAGATTGGTGCCGAGCACCAGCGTCAGCAGCAAAAGCGGCAGGGTAATGATCAGCGCAATTTTTGAAATCCGGGCATAAACCGTATACTTCAGCAAATGAGACAGGTAGATGAGGGAAAAACCAATGATGAGGGTGCGGAAATGGCGCAGCAGGTAAAACTCCGTATCCCCGGAATGGTACTTGTAAGCCAGCGTACCCGTCGAGCTGTATACGGCCAATATGGAAAAAAGACAAAGAAAGATGACGATGAGCCAGATGGACCGGTCGCCCCTGAAATAAATGGAAAAAAAATTCATTTTGCCGCCTTTTATTATTTGACTTAGAGAGACCTGACCGCTTCCTTAAACTGCCTGCCGCGGTCTTCGTAATTTTTAAACAAGTCAAAACTGGCACAGCAAGGAGACAGCAGGACCACATCGCCCTTCTTACCCTTTTTGTATGCGGCCTTTACTGCAGCGGAAGCTGAGATGGTATCGATAATATCCGGAACAATGTCGGAAAAGGCCTTGTGTATTTTTTTATTGTCCAGACCCAGGCAGACAATGGCTTTGACTTTCTCCTTCACAAGGTCGCGAAGCATGTCGTAGTCGTTGCCTTTATCCTGTCCCCCTACGATCCAGATAACGGGACGATCCATACTTTCAAGGGCATACCAGGCCGAATTTACATTGGTCGCCTTGGAATCGTTGATGAATTCAATACCGTGTACGGTATTTACTTTTTCCAGGCGGTGTTCCACGTTTTGAAAATCAGAGAAACTTTCCCTGACGATGTCCTTCCGGATATCGATGATTCGCGCTGCAATTCCTGCAGCCATTGAATTGTAAAGGTTGTGTTTTCCCTGTAAGGCTAATTCAAAAATGGACATGGTGAATGGGTTATTGTTTATATTAATGGTTAACTGGTTTTCTTTTAAATGGCCGGCCATTCCTTCTTCCTTTTTAATGGAAAAAGGATAAAGTTTCATGGGCGGGTTTCGCTTCAGCACCTCTACAGCTGAAATTTCATCATCGGCACAGTAGATAAAGGCATCGTCCTTTCCCTGGTTCTGAATGATCCGGAACTTGGAATTGACGTACTTCTGAAGGGAATAATCATACCGGTCGAGGTGATCGGGTGTGATGTTAAGCAGTATGGCAATATCGGCCTTGAACCTGAACATGCCATCCAGCTGAAAGCTGCTCAATTCCAGGACAAAGTAGTCGTATTTCTGTTCGGCCACCTGCAAAGCAAAACTCTTCCCTACATTTCCTGCCAGCCCGACACGCAGGCCTGCTTTCAACAGGATATGATGGGTGAGCATGGTGGTTGTCGTCTTTCCGTTCGTGCCGGTAATACAAATCATCTTTGCTTTCGTATAGCGGCAGGCAAATTCAATTTCGGATATGACAGGAATATTTTTTTCAATAAGTTTATTTATTACTTCGGCCTTATCCGGGATGCCGGGGCTCTTAATGACTTCAACGGCATCCAGAATTTGATCGTAGGAGTGCGCGCCTTCTTCGTAAGGAATCTGATGACTGTTGAGCATTTCCTTATAAGTATCCTGAATACGGCCCAGATCCGAAACAAATACATCAAACCCCTGCTGCCTGGCAAGAATTGCCGATCCTGTACCGCTTTCAGCAGCACCCAGCACCACGATTTTTTTCCGTCCTGTCATTTTAGGCTTTAGCGTAATTTCAGGGTTACCACACTCAGCACAGCCAGGAAGATCCCGATGATCCAGAACCTTGTAACAATCTTGGCTTCATGGTAGCCCAGCTTTTGGTAATGATGATGCAGCGGCGACATTTTGAATATTCTTCTGCCTTCCCCGTATTTATTCTTCGTATATTTAAAATAGCTCACCTGAATCATAACGGACAGGTTTTCCACCAGGAAGATGCCGCATATAATCGGGATCAGCAGTTCCTTGCGTATGGCGATGGCAAATACAGCAATGATGCCGCCAAGCGCCAGGCTTCCCGTATCACCCATAAAAACCTGCGCGGGGTAGGAATTAAACCAGAGGAATCCGACGCAGGCTCCTACGAAGGCGCTCATGAAAACCATCATTTCACCTGCGTTGGGGATATACATGATGTTCAGGTAATTGGCGAATACCGTATTGCCGGACACATATGCGAACACGGCCAGGGTAATCCCAATAATGGCCGATGTTCCCGTAGCCAGACCGTCAATGCCATCGGTTATGTTGGCGCCGTTTGAAACCGCTGTGACTATCAATATGACAATCGGTATATAAATAAGGAATGACCATTTTTCATAACCCTCCCCTATAAACGAAATTAAATGTGCATAATCAAATTCATTGTTTTTCAGGAAGGGGATGGTGGTTTTGGTTGATTTTACGTTTTCGCCCGAAAACAATATGGATTCATTGTTCCGGATTTCATCAATCACATTCCGGTTCACCTGCATGACGATATTCTGATGGCCTGACTTCTCACGGACCACCACGGCCGGGTTGAAATAAAGCATACAACCCACGATGAGACCCAGTCCCACCTGTCCCATGATCTTGAATTTTCCAGCCAGTCCTTTTTTGTCCTTTTTGAAAACCTTGATGTAATCATCCAGGAACCCGATAATCCCCAGCCAGATCGTGGACAGGATCATCATGATCACATACACATTGGTCAATTTGGTCAGCAGCAGCGTGGGGATCAGGATAGCCGACAGGATGATGAGACCGCCCATTGTCGGGGTTCCCTGTTTTTTATTTTGACCTTCCAGCCCGAGGTCCCGGATGGTTTCGCCCACTTGTTTTTGCAGGAGCAGACGGATGATCCGCTTGCCAAGAAAAAGTGAAAAGAGCAGGGATAAAATAATAGCCAGGGCAGCACGGAACGAAATGTATTTGAATACACCGGCTCCCGGCAGGTCGGTCTGTTTATCCAGAAATTCGAAGAGGTAATAGAGCAAGGTCTGGCTTGGTTTAGGTTGGTTGGATATTCATTCAGTTCAATACGGTTTGAAAGGCATCCTGTAATTCCTTCTTATCGTCAAAAGGATACTTCACTCCTTTTATTTCCTGGTATTTTTCATGTCCCTTCCCGGCCAGCAGGATAATGTCTCCAGGCCTTGCCAGGGTGCAGGCCGTTTTAATGGCTTCCCGGCGTTCGCCGATGCTCAGCACTTTCCTGTTGTGCTGCACCGGCACTCCTTTCCGCATCTGATCAAGAATGGATTCCGGGTCTTCCGACCTGGGGTTATCATTGGTAAGAATCACACGATCGCTCAATTCACATGCAATAGCCGCCATCAAGGGGCGCTTGGTCGCATCCCTGTCACCGCCGCAACCGATGATCGTAATCACCTTTTCATTTCCTGTTCGTATATCCCTGATGGTTGTAAGAACATTATGAAGCGCATCCGGCGTATGGGCGTAATCCACGATTCCGGTTACCCGGTTTGGGGCCGTCATGTATTCAAACCGTCCCTCCACCGGATCCAGCATACTGACAGCCGTCAGCACCTTCAGTTTCTCCGCACCCAGCAGTATTGCCGCCGCGTAAATACCGAGGAGATTATAGGCATTGAAACTCCCGATCAGCCTGGTCAGCACTTCAGTTCCATCTACCTGGAGCAGCAAGCCTGAAAAATTATTTTCCACTACCCTGCAGCGATAATCCGCCGTGGTATTCAGGGCAAATGTTTTTTTGACCGCGCGTGTATTCTGCAGCATGGTCTTACCGTTTTTATCGTCGGCATTCACCAGTGCAAATGCTTCGGGGGGCAGCAAATCGAAAAATCCCTTTTTGGCCCTGATATAAGCTTCAAAAGTTTTATGAAAATCCAGGTGGTCGTGGGTAATGTTGGTAAATATGCCGCCGGCAAAAGTCAGCGCGGTGATCCTTTGCTGCACCACGGCATGCGAACTGACCTCCATAAAGCAATGCGTACATCCTGCCTCTGCCATCTCAGCCAGCAACTGGTTGATCCGTATGGCATCCGGCGTGGTATGGGTGGCCGGCACTACCTTATCGCCGATGAGGTTTTTAACGGTGGACATCAACCCGCAGGAATAGCCAAGGGATCTGAAGAGCGTATACAAAAGCGTTACCGTGGTGGTTTTGCCATTGGTTCCGGTAACGCCAACCAGCCTTAATTTCTGCGAGGGATGATCATAATAGTTGGCTGCAATATGGGCCAGGGCTTCATTGCTGTTCCTGACCCTGATATAGGTGACCCCCGGCGTGAGAATGGCAGGAAGGTTTTCGCAAACGACGGCAATGGCTCCTGCATCAATGGCTGCAGGAATAAAACGGTGTCCGTCGGTAAGCGTACCGGGAACGGCAATAAACAAATCATCCCGGTTCACCGCTCCGGAATTGAAACAAGGGGCGTGAATCTGCAGGTCGGTACTGCCATGCACTTCCAGTATGCCTGACCTGTATAAAAGATCTCTCAGTATTTTCTTAACTGGTTTCATCCGTTCGTTTAGCTGAGTTCGATGACTATTTGCTGCCCCTTTGAAAATTTACTCCCGGCCTGGATGGACTGCCTGATCACACTGCCGCGGCCGTTTGCCTTTACCTGCAAACCGTGAGTTTCCAGGAGGAACAAGGCATCACGCAAACCCATACCGGTTACATCAGGAACCAGTCCGCTGACGACCGTGACTGGAACCAGTTTCGGATTTTCCTTTTCGTATACAACTTTTGTCCATTGCGCCCCGTCGGTTGCCGGTCGGTATAACTGGTTGAGGGCAGCCGCGGCCATCCTGGTCTCCCTTGCATTTCCCGCTTTGGGTACGGGATTTCCAAGTGCCAGCAGGGAATCATTCCTGGCCAGCTGAGGATGCATGTCAATACGGGTGGCGTAAACCTTATCGGAAATCTCCTTGAAAATCGGACCGGCTACCAGGTTACCGTAATACACATCATTGGAAGGAGCATATACGACTACCATACAACTGTATAAGGGCTTATCGGCCGGGAAATAACCCACGAAGGAGGCCTGGTATTTCACCTTTCCATCCTTGTAACCGTTGTTATTGTTAGCAATCTGGGCCGTTCCCGTTTTTCCGGCAATCGTATAGGCTGCATGTTTCAGGTTGGTGGCTGTACCGCGCTGCACCACACCTTCCAGCATTTTCCTTGCTTTCGCCAGTGTAGCCTGAGAACAAATGGAGTCCACCAGCACCTCTGTTTTAAAACTTTTGACAACGATACCCTTGTCCCTTATTTCCTTCACCAGCATAGGCCTGACCATCCTGCCATTATTGGCTACTGCGTTGTACAGGGAGAGAATCTGTATGGGTGCCAGGCGGGATTCGTAACCGATGGAGAGGTAAGGAAGTGAAACGCGGCTCCAGGATTTGTCGCCGGTATTTTTAATCAGCGGCATGGCCTCGCCAGCAATCTGCATTCCAAGGGGCCGATCCAGGTGGAAGCGGTGAAGATGATCAATAAACGCCTGGGGATTTTTGCTGTAATATTTGCAGATCATTTTGGAGACGCCCACGTTGGAAGAAACTTCAAAAACCCGCTGTGCGGAAATCTTCCCGTAACCGCCTTCATGGGAGTCCTTCATGGGTTTTCCTGCACCCCAGTTGACGGCGCCACCCTGCGTATCAACCGTATCTTCCAGGTCCACATAACCATCTTCCATAGCGGCCAGCATGGAAGCCAGTTTAAAGGTGGAGCCCGGTTCAGTACCCTGCCCGATGGCATAATTAAAATCTTCCCTGTAGTCGTTATCACCGTAGCGGGTCAGGTTGGCAATGGCCTTGATATGGCCGGTAGCCACTTCCATGAGGATGGCACAACCCTTATCCGCATTATGCTTCATGAGCTGGGTGCGCAGCGCCTCCTCGGCAACATCCTGGATATTCAGGTCCAGGGTGGTAATGACATCGTTGCCGTCCCTGGGGTCCACTACATTTTCATCATCCAGCGGCTTCCATACGTTTCCGGAAATTTTCTGCATCAACTGCTGCCCGTAAACACCGCGCAGGTAATTATCGAAGGAACCTTCAATTCCAACAGCCTCCACATCTTTCACCTGGAAGCCGATGGTTCGCTGGGCCAGCAGACGGAATGGCAGCGTTCGCTTGTTTTCCTGGGTTACAATCAACCCGCCTTTATACCGGCCAAGCCTGAAAACCGGAAATTTCCGCATCTGCCCGAGCTGGTTATAGGAAACATTTCTTTTGAGCAGGAAATAACGATCCCCTTCCTGGCGTGCCTGGCGGAGTATGCGTTTATAATCGGCCGTACTTTTATCCCGGAATAAGGTGGCCAGCCCTGAAGCCAGGGAATCGAGACTTTTATTGAACAGTTCATTAGTGATTCCGGATGCCTTGGAGTCAAACCTGATTTCGTATACCGGTACAGAAGTGGCCAGAAGGCTGCCATCGGCCGTATAAATGTTTCCCCTCGATGGTGCGATGGCTTTGAAGCGGGTGGTCAGGCTGTCGGCCTTGGCCCGGTAATAATCGCCCTGTACAAGCTGAATCTGACCCACCCTGAAAATCACGGCCGCACCGAATGCAATCATGCACCCGAATATCAGGTAAACACGCCAGAGAATATCCTTTTTGGTTTCCATAAACCTTTATTTCTGCTTTGCCGCCCGGGTGACCACGATTTTTTTAGGAGGCTCCAGAGATTGTTTCAGTCCCATGGCCTGTACACCGGTTAACACTTCTGTTTGTTTGCTTTTCATCATCAGATCAGACTGAACGGAAATAAACTCAGAACGCAGTTCACGAATTTCCTTTCCCGTGGCATCCAGTTCCCGTATAGTCCGTTCGGAATAGTAACTGTTGGCGATATAGATCATGGCCAGCAGGGTGAGGAAAAAAACAAACGGCATCATCCGGATGATGCGTTCTTTTTCCATGAAGGAAAAAATATTGATGGAACTCATGAATTTACGCGTGACGCGAATTGTTTTATTTTCCGCTGCAGCCGCCTGCATCGTGGTCTCCCCTTCAGCAGGTTCTTCAACCGCTGGTTTGATGATATTCATTCCTTTACTGTTGTGTTCCGGATGTACTTTGCAAATGCTATTCAACTATTCTTTCAAATTAATTCACTGATCGGGCAACAGCTTTAACCGGTTATTTCCATAATCCTCTCTCCTACCCGAAGGCGCGCACTTCTTGCCCTGGGGTTCAACTTCACTTCCTCTTCAGAGGCCAGGATGGGTTTTCGGCTGATAGCCCTGAAACATATATTCAGGTTGTTTCCAAAGAGATCCCTCTGCGTTTCTCCCTCAAAATTTCCATGACTGATGAAATTTTTAACCAGCCTGTCTTCCAGTGAATGATAAGACATCACCACCAGCCGGCCACCGATGACTAAGGCCTCCTTTGCCTGCTGTAAAAACTGCCTGAGTACTTCCAGTTCTTCATTCACTTCCATGCGCAGAGCCTGAAAAGCCTGGGCCATATATTGGTTCGCATTGGCGCCCACCCTGTTTTTCAGCAATAGCTCGCGGAATTCGCCAACAGTGGTCAGCGTCTTTACCCTTCTGGCCTGCACAATGGCGCGGGCAAGGGTTCTGGCATTACGCAGTTCACCGTATGCCGAAAAGACATGCTGCAAGGCTTCTGCACTGTAATCATTTAATACCGTGACGGCCGTTTTGGATCCCGATTTGCTCATCCGCATATCCATTTTCTCATCAAACCTGATGGAAAATCCCCTTGACGGATCATCGAACTGGTGCGAGGACACCCCCAGGTCAGCCAGAATGCCGTCCACCGGAAGGCATTGATTGTATCGGAGATGGTTCAGCATATATTTGAAGTTTTGCCTGATCAGGTTAAAGCGGGGGTCTTTAAATTCATTGTTCCATGCATCGGGATCCTGGTCAAAGGCAATCAGTTTTCCATTTTTAAGTTTATCAAGAATGGCTTTGGAATGCCCTCCACCGCCAAATGTTACATCGACATAGGTTCCATCCTCCTTTATCTGTAAAGCCCCAAGGCATTCCCGGAGCATGACCGGCTTATGATAATCCTGTGTTTCCACTCAGGTTAATCTTATCGGTTAACAGCTGTGCCAGCTCAGCAAAATGTTCCGGGGGAGCGGATGTCTGAGCTTCGAATTTCTGTGGATTCCATACCTCAATCACGTTGGAATAAGCAGCCAACGTGAGCTCCTTATCTATCGAAGCATACTGAAGCAGGGGCTTTGGAAATAGCAGCCGGCCGGTGGCATCGAGGTCCATTTCGGTGGCTCCCCTGTAGAAGTACCGGATAAACTCCCTGTTCTTCTGATCCAGGCGGTTCAGCTTATTTAAAACAGAGGTGATGATCTGCCAGTCGTCCATGGGATACAGGGTCAGACAACTTTCAAAGCCCCTGGTAGCCATAAATTTCTCCTGTGCTGCAGGCGATAGCTGCTTCCTGAGAACAACAGGCAGCATCATCCTGCCTTTGTCGTCAATCTTGCACTGAAATTCACCTGATAACTGGCTCATACGGGGTTTGTAGGTTTAGCCAAATGTTTTAAAACAGGCCATCTTCGCCTGTTTTTTCTTTCGGCGATAAAGGTAAAAAAGAATTTTCCACTTTTTACCACTTTTTACCACTTTTGTTAATAACTATTTTTAAGAACAGTTATTTTACCCTGCCTTACTTTTAACATGGGCTGCTGAAAAAAGCCCAAATTTCCTTCTCACAGGGAGCATGTAAATACCCTGCAAGCAGCCATCACGGCGAGGCGGCTGATCAGGAAAACAGAAAGGATTGTTGTAAGGACAGGAACTACCGGGAATATCCGCGAAAAAGGGTTTGCCGTTCCGTGGAATCAGAACCGACTCACCAAAACCAGGTATGCCACCACAAATGGAATGGAAATAAGCAGGGCATCAAAACGATCCAGCAGACCGCCGTGGCCGGGAAGGAGTTTTCCGGAATCTTTAATATGAAGGCTTCGCTTGAGCAGGGATTCTGCCAGGTCGCCAAAAGTACCGGTAATCACGATGAGCAGGCCAGTCACCGTCCAGTGCAGGTAACTCAATTCAGGAAACCACCCGGCGCAGCACCAGGCAATGAAACCATTCAGCAAAGCTCCGCCAATAGTTCCCTCCCATGATTTTTTCGGTGAAATCCGCTCAAACAACCGGTGTTTTCCAAAGGCCATACCGGTGAGGTAGGCTCCGGTATCGCTTGCCCACAACAAAAGGAAATAACCGAAAGCCAGCTGCGGATGGTAAGAACGATCAGGTCCTCCCACATAGGGCAAAACCAATAGAAGGGAAAAGGGAACCGCGATGTAAAAGACGCCCAGAACCGTATATGCGATGTTCTGGAAAGGCTGTTCTGACTTCGTATATAACTCATAGATGAAGGCAACAAACAAAACAGGCAGGTTGAGAAGGAGCCAGAAGGGTTCCAGTACTTCGAATAAAACGAGACCGGTTGATACCATGATGCAGGCTCCGGACAGGTACCCCGTCAGCAATTGGGGTCTGGTATTATTCACTGAAATAATGCTGAAGAACTCATGCAGGGTAAGCATGGTAAGCACCAGTACCAGGCCGAACAAGGAATAGGGACTAAGGAGCAGGCAGGCCAGCAGGGTGCCGGTAAACAAAAGCCCGGTAAGCGTCCGTTTGATTAAATTATTCACAGGTTCTGTTGTTTAATAAGGAACCGGGCCAGCACTTCATCCTTATCTTCCACGTAAAGTTCAATTTCACCAATGGTCCGGTAAACCGAATCCTGCTTGTTGATTTCATGAGAAGGAATATTGTTCTCCGCCAGTAAGGCGCTGACAATACTAATCTGGTAGGGTTGTCCGGAAGAATAAACTTTCACCCAGTGTTCCTTCATGGTTCGGGTTGGTTTATCAAACCCGGGGACGAAAATAAAAAAGAAATCCTGAACCAGGGCTATGTTTATCCGGCGGCATCCTCGCTCTCGAGGAGAAAAACAAAAACTTCCTCCGGTCCATGAATGCCGGTCACCGGTGTCAGTTCAATATCGGCGGTTTTTCCCGGTCCGCTGATGATGGAAAACATGGATGGCAGCCTGTTCCCGTATTGGTCCTTCATCAGTTGAAAGGCGTCCCTGAGGTCAGGAACAAGTTGTCCTGCATGGGCAATGACGACATGGTTCCGGGCAACAGCGGGAAGCCTGCGTCCATGGGCCTGCCTGGAAGATATGACAATGCTGCCAGTGCGGATCACCAGGCACTCACAGGTGGTGATGGCAACTTCCAGCTGTTCAAATCCGGTAGTACTTTTTACAAACGGAAAATCGCAGGCTTTAAGAAAATCACCCCATTCCTGGTCAGGACACACCAGGTTTTTCCATTTTTTTTCCTCGCAAAGAGACACCAGCTGTCCTGCAAAGTCAAGTTTGTCATTACAAAAAATGAAATGACCACCGTTGCGGATCAGGTTGGAAGCGAAGGCAATTTCGGGGGCCTCATCGGTTACCTGGTACAGGTTGCTTTCAAAATCAACGGTGGCCGATGGGGCCGGACGTTTATTAATCAGGGCGCTCCTGATTTTTTTCAATACCTTTTCCCTGTTGGTACTATCCTGCATCAGGCGATGAAATGGTCAGGAAATTCCCGAGTAAGCTTTGGCTGTCTGGGTGGTGTTCTCAGGACCAGACTGTTCCTTTGTTTCAGGAGCGTCAGGTGTGGCGGATTTTCCCACGTCCTGTCCGTTGCCGGATGGAGCCATTTCTTCGACAACAAATGTCCGTTTGCCAAATATTTCCTCGAGGTCTTCCTTGAAAATCACTTCCTTCTCAAGCAGTACGGATGCCAGCTTATCCAGGGCGTCACGCCTTCCCCGAAGAATTTCCTTGGTTTTCGCATAAGCGCTTTCGATCAGCTTACTTACTTCCTCATCAATAATCTGTGCGGTCTTTTCACTGTAAGGCTTGGTGAATGCGTAATCCTGGTTGCCTGAAGAGTCATAATAACTGATGTTTCCGATTTTATCATTCAGACCAAAAATCGTGACGCTGGCATAAGCCTGCTTGGTAATCTTTTCCAGGTCACTGAGTGCGCCGGTGGAAACGGATCCAAAAACAATTTCCTCTGCAGCGCGGCCTCCTAAAGCGGCACACAACTCATCGAATATCTGTTCCCTGGTGGTGATTTGCCTTTCTTCGGGCAGATACCAGGCTGCACCGAGAGAGTTGCCCCTGGGAACAATGGTGACCTTCACGAGGGGGTGCGCATGTTCCAAAAGCCAACTAACCGCCGCATGCCCGGATTCATGGTAGGCGATCACTTTTTTCTCATGTACGGAAATTATTTTATTTTTCTTCTCCAGCCCGCCAATGATACGATCAACGGCGTCCAGGAAGTCGGTCCGGTCGATAGCGGTTTTGTTTTTTCGGGCTGCAATCAATGCGGCTTCATTGCATAAATTTGCGATATCGGCACCGGAAAAGCCGGGTGTTTGCTTGGCGAGAAAGTCAATGTCAACGGATTTATCAATTTTCAGTGGTTTGGCATGCACTTTAAAAATTTCCTTTCTTCCGTTCAGATCAGGCAATTCCACATAGATCTGCCGGTCGAACCTGCCGGGCCTTAACAGGGCGCGGTCGAGTACATCGGCCCTGTTGGTTGCGGCCAGGATGATAACGCCTGAATTGCTGCCAAAACCATCCATTTCGGTCAACAACTGGTTGAGGGTGCTTTCCCGTTCATCGTTGGCACTGAATGAAGGAGCTTTGCCGCGGGCGCGGCCGATGGCATCTATCTCATCAATAAAGATAATGCTGGGAGCCTTTTCCTTGGCCTGGCGAAACAGGTCCCTGACACGGGAGGCGCCAACGCCAACAAACATCTCCACAAAATCAGAACCGGACAAGGAGAAGAAAGGCACCTGGGCCTCACCGGCAACGGCTTTGGCCAGCAGGGTTTTGCCGGTACCCGGAGGGCCAACCAGCAGAGCACCCCTTGGAATTTTTCCTCCCAGTTGCGTGTACTTTTTCGGATTTTTCAGGAAATCCACAATCTCCATTACTTCCACCTTGGCTTCTTCGAGTCCGGCCACATCATTAAAGGTGACTTTCACATGCATATCCTTATCAAAAAGAGTCGCTTTTGATTTGCCGATGTTGAAAATCTGGCTGCCACCGGCACCACCGCCCATTCGTCTCATGATGAACAACCAGACGATGATGAGAATGGACAAGGGAAAGAGCCAGCTCAACAGGAGGTCCCAGTAATTCTTATCATTATTATTATAGGCAATGCTGATATGCGGCTGATCCGGTATACTGTTCTCCAGGTCTTCCATTTTCTTTTCAAAGGAGGCCACATCGCCAATGGTGAATTGATAATGGGGTCCTTCATTCAGGGTGTTGCCGAACGTTTTATTCCGGACAGCCTTATATTTATCCTGCGAAAGCCTGTCCTTTTTAATGTATACCCTGACGGTTTCACGGTTTACGACTTCCAGTTTATCCACATCACCTGATTTCATCATTTCATTTTCGAACTGATTCCAGGTTGTTTCACGCGCTTTGCTGCCGGTATCATATAAACTGATTCCGAGTATGCAGATAATCAACAACCCGTACAACCAGTAAAAATTAAAATTGAATTTAGGTGCAGTTGGTTTTGGAATTTTGCCTCCTGCCTTCTTTGGTTTTTTAGTATCCTCACCGGGATTACCAGTATTTTGTGCCATTTAATAACATTGTTAAAGACCATACGTGGCTTATCAATAAACTGCCGCTATACGTTCCTTGAAGAGATTTCTGTTTCCTTTTGCTTTATTTGCTGACGGGTATCCTGATTTCAGCGTCCGCCCATAGTTTTTCAATTCCGTAAAATTCTCTTTTTTCCTTCTGGAAAATATGCACCACGACATTGAAATAATCAATCAGGATCCATTCTGCATTTCCTTTTCCTTCCATGTGAAACGGATCCTCCTTAAATTTTTTGTATACCTCCTCTTCCACCGACCTGGCTATGGCATCCACCTGGGTTTTTGAGTCGCCATGACAAACGATAAAAAAATCAGCAACTGCATTTTTAATGTTTCGAAGATCAAGGCTCACAATATCATGTCCCTTTTTTTCCTGTATTCCTTTTGTGATAACGGATAAAAGATCTCCGGAACTGTACTTTTTTAATCTGACTACTTTTGAAGGCTGTTTTTTAGCCATTAGAACCTGTTGGAATTTGTACAAAGGTAAGGAATTTTAAATCATATTCTTAAGTTTGCAGTCAACTGTTTAACAATTGCCTGATACCATTCAGGAGCCATTACTAACAAATGATCGGGAATAAAGTTATAGCACTTGAAAATACCGGGTCAACCAACCATTTTGCGGCTGCACTCGTGGAATCCGGCATGCCGGATGAGGGAACCGTGGTAATAGCTGATTACCAGGAAAAGGGACGAGGTCAACGGGAATCGGTTTGGGAAAGCGAGAGAGGAAAAAACCTACTGTGCAGCATTATCCTGTATCCTGCTTTTTTGCCTTTAAGTAACCAGTTCAGGCTTAACCAGGCGGTTTCTCTTGCTGTAGTCTCGCTGGTGGAAGATCTTACCGGGATAAAAACCCATATCAAATGGCCTAATGATATCCTGGTGAATGAGAAAAAAATTGCAGGCATCCTGATTGAAAACAACCTTCGGGGCCAGACCATTTCTTCTTCCATCATCGGGATTGGCCTGAACGTGAACCAGCTTCTGTTCAGGAATTATTCCTATGCGGCCGTTTCGCTTGCATCCCTCACGGGACGGAACTATAATATGGAAACCTGTGCCCGCCAGTTATTCGGTAAACTGGACTGGTATTATGCCCTGCTAAAAAACGGCGATGACCAGCCATTCCAGGACCATTACCAGGAGCATTTATTCAGGCTGGATACCCCTGCCATGTATGAGATCCATGGAAAAACGGTGGAAGCCATCAACCGGGGAATAAATGAAAGCGGTGAACTGATACTGGAGTTTCCGGACGGGAGTTATCGCATGATTCGAACCGGTGACATGAAATACCTGTTCTGAGGATCAGGATGCCGAAATATCCTTGTATTTCCGGACCAGAATGTTTAAAAAATTGGTCAGGGGTTTTTCAGCCATCATTTTAAGAAACGGGTTCATATCGGCATCAAAAGCCAGTTGAAGTTCCGTTTGTTCCGGACCAGTTTCCTTCAGGTTGCAAAACAAGGTGAAATCGAAGGGAGCCTTGCCTTTTCGCACAAATGTGATCTGTTTTTCCGGTGTTTTTTCACTGAACTCCATCCCCAGGCTGGCCATTCCTTTGATGGAGAAACTACAGTCCAACTCCGTTGAAACCCAGTCTTCGACCTGTTCCGGCATCAGTTTCTCGTAATTGTTCAGGTTGCAAAGCCAGTCAAATACTTCCTTTGCCGGTTTATTTACGGATACTTTTTCACTCTCTATTCTGGTCATGGCAGCGCATTTTATTTTTAAAACCTTAAGGACATGTGCCCTCCGGGTCCAGAGGCTAAACTTTGATCATCCCGCTTTCCAGGCCGAGGGGTTCTGCCTCCATTCATTCAGGGATTTCAGTTCTTTCTCCTTAATATAACCTGTTCCTATGGCTATCTTAACCAATGTATCATAATTGCTGAGTGAATAAACCGGGCAGGCGGCAACTTTAAAATTATCGACAGCCTGCTGAAAACCATAGTTGAAAATGGAGACCATACCCTTTACCACCACTTTGTTTTCACGCAGCACGTGTACGGCTTCGAGGCTGCTTTTTCCTGTCGATATCAGGTCCTCGATCACCACAGCAGTCTGATGTGGTTTAACTTCCCCTTCAACCTGATTTTTCAGGCCATGCGCCTTGGTGGATGGACGTACATAAACGAAGGGCAGTCCCAGTGCTTCGGCCACCAGCACACCATGTGCGATAGCCGCCGTAGCCACGCCTGCAATCACATCCGGGCGGCCAAATTTCTCGTCCACCACCTTCACCAACTCCTGCCTGATATAGGTCCGGATGCGCGGATACGACAGGGAAATCCTGTTATCGCAATAGATGGGTGACTTCCATCCCGAGGCCCAGGTAAAGGGATCGTC
Source organism: uncultured Flavobacteriaceae bacterium (assembly GCA_964458125.1). Lineage (GTDB taxonomy): Bacteria > Bacteroidota > Bacteroidia > AKYH767-A > OLB10 > CAYWHE01. Next base: position 50,141 of record CAYWHE010000001.1, read on the forward strand.
CGGCTGCAACCGGATGGCCTTTATCTGCAACAGAAATTCTGCTATTTTTGATGCGGTTTCTCCTACCATCTCGCTGGCTAATGTACGAAGTTTTTATAAACAACAAACCCCTTGTTATTGTCCGTTCCGGCATGTCTGATCGTTACCGGGAGGGATGGAAAAGAATTGAAACCACTACTGATGCGATCAATCCGGCTGAACTAACAGGCTGGCTGCAGGCTGAACCATCAATCCAGGGAATTACCGTGTTTTGTCCATCCCCGGCCGGGATGATGAAGCATTTCTTCCGCGATTATAAACTTATTAAAGCTGCGGGAGGCCTGGTGCATAACCCGGAAGGAAAAATTTTATTCATTTACAGAAATGACAAATGGGATTTGCCAAAAGGGAAACTGGAGAAAGGGGAGCAACCAGATCATGCTGCACTGCGCGAAGTGGAAGAGGAAACACACGTCTCGGGACTGACCATCCTCCGTAAACTTAAAACCACCTATCATACCTATACACTTGAAGACAGGCCTGTATTAAAGAAAACATACTGGTTTGAAATGAACTGCCGGAAGGGTGCCTTTACAAAACCCCAGCGCGAAGAAGGAATCGAAGAGGTGAAATGGATGAGCCGGCAGGAAATCCATGAAGCATTGAAAAACACCTATTCACTGATTGCAGACCTGGTGCACGAATACTTCCAGAAGACCGTCGACACGAAGCTATAGCGCGAACCGAAGAACCGGTTCACCAGGCCATCAACTCATCCGGCCTGAATGGTGGCCGGGACAACAGGATTCTGAACCCTGCCGGGATATTTTTTTAATGCCTGTGAAAGGCAAACCATTGCTTTTGTTAAGGATTCACGGTTTAACACATAGGCTATTCTGACCTGTTTCTTACCGGATTCAGGATTTGAATAAAAACCCGTTGCCGGCGCCAGCATGACGGTCTGATTTTCATAAGCAAAATCTTCCAGCAGCCATTGGCAGAATTTATCCGAATCATCAACCGGCAATTGTGCCATGCAATAAAATGCGCCACTGGGCATGGGGCAATAAACACCTTCCATTTTGTTGAGAGCTTCCACCACCAGATTCCGCCTGGAAATATATTCCGTTTTAACCTTTTCGAAATAAGAGTCCGGGGTATCGATAGCCGCTTCGGCGCCAATCTGACCGAATGTCGGGGGACTCAGCCTGGCCTGGGCAAATTTAAGTGCGGATGACATGACGTCTTTATTCCTCGAAATCAGGGCACCAATCCTGGCTCCGCAGGCGCTGTAACGCTTGGAGATGGAATCCAGCAATACGATGTGCTGGTCCATTCCGGTCATGTGCATCACGGACGAATAAGGCCTGGCATCGTAACAAAACTCCCGGTATACCTCGTCTGAAAAAAGAAACAGGTCGTGCTTTAAAACCAGTTCCTTCAGTGATTCCAGTTCCCGGCTTGAATACAGGTAGCCCGTTGGGTTGCTGGGATTACAAATCATGATGGCCCTGGTCTTTGCCGTGATGATTTTTTCAAATTCGCTGATGGGCGGCAGCGCAAACCCGGTTTCAATGGTGCTGATGACCGGCCTCACGGTCACATCAGCCTGGCAGGAAAACCCGTTATAATTTGCGTAAAATGGTTCCGGGATGATGATTTCATCACCGGGGTTGAGGCAGCTCATCATGGCAATTTCAATAGCCTCCGACCCCCCACAGGTCACCATGATATCGGTATAATCGAGGAATATGCCGTATTTCTGATAGTAGGTAACGAGTTTTTTCCGGTAGGACTCGATCCCGGCCGAATGGCTGTATTCCACCACTTTCAGGTGATTATTCCGGATCGCCTGCAGCATGGATTCGGGTGTTTCGATATCGGGCTGCCCGATATTGATATGATAAATGATTTTACCATCCTTTTTGGCTTTTTCCGCAAAGTGCACCAGTTTACGGATGGGTGAAGGAGGCATTTTAAGCCC
>CAYWHE010000002.1:0-2101 GCA_964458125.1 uncultured Flavobacteriaceae bacterium
GGCAGCGGTGGCAACGGTACCTCACTGCCTTACAATCCCCATGGTCCGGGTGGCGGTGGGGGAGGCGGCTTACTAGCCGTTCCATCGGCAGCATTGCCGGCCAACCTGGTCATCAGCAGTTTAAACGGGGGTGCAGCCGGTTTATGTGACGGAATTAACCACGGAACTACTCCGGGTTGCTCCGGAACGACCTTATTTAATTTCAGTTATACCAGTCTGGTGAATAATCCAACCGTCACTACGTTCAGCGATACGGCATTTTGCAATAACGGAACCCTGTCACTTCTCTGTTCCCCCGGCAATGCATACTCCTGGAGCCCGGCAGCCGGATTATCCTGCACTAATTGCCAGAACCCTGTCGCTGTTGTAAATGCAACAATAACGTATGTGGCTACGGTTACCATTTCAAGCTGCATTTACATCGATTCATTTCAGGTCGACATTCGCCCTTTACCCGTTGTGAACCTGACAGCCCCGTCAGCCGTTTGTGCAGATGCCGATACATTTCTGCTGAACGGAGGTGCACCGGCCGGGGGAATTTATTCCGGATGGGGGGTGAATGCCGGTTGTTTTGATCCTTCACTTTCGGGAACGGGAAGCGGAAACATCCTTTATTCCTATACCGACAGCAACGGCTGCCTGAACAGCGACAGCAGCATGATAACTGTTCATCCCCTGCCTGTCGTTTCCTTTACTGCTTTAAGTCCGTTATGCATTTCGGTTCCGTCTTTTATTTTGACGGGGGGGGCTCCCTCCGGAGGTACCTATTCAGGGCCAGGCGTAACCGCAGGAATTTTTGATCCCCAGGCAGCAGGAAGCGGAAATCATACCTTGACTTATTCGTATACTGATGGCAACGGATGTACATCTTCAGACTCCATAACAATAACCGTATATGCTCTTCCGGTGGTTTCGCTTCAGCCTGTAAGTGCGGTATGTGACGGATCACCATCTTTTCCGCTTGGCGGAGGCACCCCTTCGGGCGGAGTATTTTCCGGTAATGGCGTTACCGGGAGTTCATTCGATCCTGCTGTTGCAGGTCCTGGAAATCATACCCTGGTATATACCGTAACCGATACAAACGGATGTGTCAGCGGGGATTCTGTTCAGGTATTGGTAAATGCTTTGCCCGGTGTCACCCTTTCTGTCATCAATGATGTCTGCCTGAACAGCCCTTCCTTTAATCTGACCGGAGGATTGCCAGGCGGAGGGATTTATTCAGGAAACGGAGTTACTGCCGGACAGTTTGATCCGCTTGCAGCCGGTACGGGTGTAACAGTAATCACCTATACCTATACGGACGGAAATGCCTGTTCCGATTCAGCCAGCCGGAATATAAACGTGGATACCCTGCCGGTGATAACATGGAATGCTGTTTCACCTCTTTGCATTTCTGTTTCACCATTTGTACTCACAAATGCCAGTCCATCCGGTGGCCTGTACAGCGGAACCGGCGTATCCGGAGGAAATTTTAATCCGTCAACAGCAGGAAGCGGCAATCATCTTATTCACTATGTTTATACCGATTTACAGGGATGTTCGGTTGCTGATTCATTTTTCGTTACTGTTTATGACCTGCCCATGGTCAATCAACCGCCGATCAACGCCGTTTGCGATGGCTCCCCCGCTTTCAACCTGACCGGTGCAAGTCCGGCAGGTGGAAGTTATTCCGGACCGGGAGTGAACGGATCACAACTGGATCCGGTCCTGGCTGGTCCTGGATTTCATCCGATCGTCTATTCGTATACAGATACAAATTCCTGCTTTAATTCCGACACCTCTTTTTTAACCATCTATGCGTTACCGGTGGTTCAATTCAATAATCTGCCACCTGTTTGTGAAGGTCAGCCTGCTTTTTCCCTGACTGGAGGAAGCCCTGCCGGTGGTACCTATGCCGGATTGAATGTTACCGCCGGTTCATTTAGTCCCGCTCCGGCCGGGGTTTATTACATCACTTATAGTTATACTGATGCCAATGGCTGTATGGATTCCGCATCACAAAACCAGGTTGTAAATTCCATTCCCAGCGTCAACTTGCTTTCAATAAACCCGGTATGCATCGCCTCGGCGGCCTTTCAGTTAACTGCGGGTTCACCATCAG
>CAYWHE010000002.1:2201-49453 GCA_964458125.1 uncultured Flavobacteriaceae bacterium
CGAACGGATGCAGCGGAGAAGATTCCACCACCCTTACCGTATACGATTTGCCGGTGATCACTATGCCCGTGGTCAGTCCTGTTTGTGAGGGAACCCCTGTCTTTGCCCTGACGGGTGTCAATCCTGCCGGGGGTGTTTATTCCGGAAATGGAATCAGCGGAAACAATTTTGATCCTGCCATGGCCGGAACCGGCACGCATGTGATCACGTATGCCTTTACGGATGCCAATGGTTGCTCGAATACTGGCAACATGAATATTACGGTAAATGCCCTTCCGAATGTCACGTTATCTTCATTCAGTTCAGTGTGTCAGGATGCAGCACCCATTGCCTTGTCCGGGGGTTCACCTGCAGGAGGTTCTTACAGCGGGACAGGTGTAATCGCCGGATTATTCGATCCCTTCCTGGCCGGCGCCGGCGTGCATGCCATTCAGTATGCGTATACGGATGCCAATGGTTGTTCCAATTCCGACGTCGGGAATTTAACGGTGAACGCCTTGCCGGTGGTGGCGCTTTCTGCCCTTAACCCGGTATGCATCGCCTCGGCGGCCTTTCAGTTAACTGCGGGTTCACCATCAGGCGGAACGTACAGCGGTCCCGGAGTTTCGGCGGGCGTATTTGACCCTGCTGTTGCCGGATTGGGTAATCATTCGATCCGTTATTCCTATACGGATCCGAACGGATGCAGCGGAGAAGATTCCACCACCCTTACCGTATACGATTTGCCGGTTGTAACCTTGGCAACCTTTGGTGCCAGTTGCATAGATGCAGCACCAATTCAGCTGTCGGGAGGATTTCCTGCAGGCGGGGTTTACAGCGGACCTGGTGTTGTCAACAATATTTTCAATCCAGCTCTGGCAGGAACGGGAAATAAAACCATATTCTATTCGTATACGGATGCAAACGGATGTTCAAATTCAGATACTGCCGGCTTGCTTGTAAATCCTTTACCAGTTGTATCCCTGAATCTGAATTTACAGCTTTGTGAGCATGACAGTACTCTTTTGCTTACCGGCGGGACACCTGCCGGAGGCGTTTACACCGGAAATAATATAATTGGAGGAAATTTTTATCCCCAGCCTGCAGGACCCGGTGTCCACCAGGTGATTTATTTCTATACGGATGCCAATGGATGCACCGGTTATGACACCTCCGCTTTGACAGTGAATCCGATGATTTATCTGCATGCCGGTCCTGATGATACCATTTGCACCGGCTACATGCTTCAACTTAACGGAACGGGAGCATCAGGACTGTACTGGTCACCGGCTGCAGGACTCAGTTGTACGGCTTGTCCAGACCCTGTAGCATCCCCTGTTGTTTTATCTACTTATATTCTTTCCTCATCGGCAGCATGCAGCGTCCCAGATACCCTGACTATACAGGTCATACCGGCTGTTTCTGTTCAGGCAGGACCCGATACGGTACTCTGTTACGGATCATCCATTCAGTTATCAGCAGCAGCCAATGCACCTGTAATCTCCTGGGCACCCCCTTCATCCCTTTCCTGTGAGGATTGTCCGGATCCTGTAGCCACCCCCCAGGCTCCGGTTTCCTATATTGTAACTGTTACCAATGGCAGTTGTACCGCCGCCGATACCATATTCATACGGGTTATTCATCCGGAAGCGGACGCAGGACCTGACCATGAAATATTGTTGGGTGAATCCGTGCAGTTAAATGCTTCCGGATGTTCACAATACAGCTGGTCACCCGGACAACTGCTGAATGATTCCCTTTCTTCATCACCCGTGGCAACACCGGAAATTACAACCGTATTTACCGTCCTTGGCGTTCTTGAGGGTTGCCAGGATTCGGATACGATCGTGGTTCATGTGATTGATATTGGTGATGCCTTGTTTGTTCCAAATGCATTTACGCCTAATAAGGATGGCAGGAATGATTTTTTTGGCCCGGTCAGGCAAGGCCAGGTGAATGATTTTGAAATGGTCATTTTTAACCGTTGGGGGCAACGCGTTTTTGAATCCACCAGCATTACCAAATGGTGGGATGGCACATTTGGCGGTCAGTTGCAACCGGAGGGGACCTATATTTATATCATCCGTATGCGCATTAGCGGACATCCCCTGATGAAAACAGGTCGCGTCAGTCTGATCCGTTAATTAACTTATTGTTTTTTTCCGCATTTTGCCGGAATTTTTTTTGCAGAATTCCATCCAAATCAGATTAGTCACACCAACACCGGCGGGAAGTTAAAGGACTTTTTGAAACCTTACTCTGTTGTGGTATTAAATATAAACAATGGATTTGACAGGACTGATCTTTTTGATTCATTAATAAAAATGCCCTGCATTTTTTGCAGGGCATTTTTATTTTCTCCGTCAACCGGGTTTATTTCATGGAAAGACCTTTTTGAATCCGGATCACACGTATTTCTGTTCTTCGGTTTAACTGATGATCTTCCTCCGAACACAGGCGTCCATCAGCACATTTGTTGATCAGCATGCTTTCGCCACCCCATTGCATTTTCTCCACCATTTTGGGATCCATGCCTCTTTTGACAAGCCAGTCGGTAGCGCCCTGTGCCCGGCGTTTGGATAATTTCATATTGTAGGCGGCCGTTCCTCTGGCATCGCAATAGGAATTCATCAGGAGCCGGACTTCGCTGTGAGCATTGACAAACTCCAGTACTTCCTGCATGGTTTTGGCAGCATCCGGATCCCGGATATTGGATTTGTCAAAATCAAAGTATACAATTTTATACCACCGGTCATAGGGACCGATATCTTCACCCTTCGGCAATTCAACAATAAATTCATAATCTTTTTCCTTTGCCTGTCCTTCATTGGACATGTAAATCACTTTGGGCTGGTATCCGCCCTTGGTAATGATCAGGTGCAGGTTGGTATTCGGTTTAAGTTCCTGCCACCAGACGCCTTTTTCATCCGTATAACCCAGGGTATGCTCCGTCTGATCAAGCCCGATGGTAGCTTCTTTTATTGGCTTCTTCGTTTCCTTGTCTATAACCTTTACAATCAGTTTGTATTTTTTGACGGGTCTTGGCTCAATTTCCAGCTTGACATGGTAATCTTCCAAAGGAAATATTCCCGCAGTGCTGAATGATTTTAAATCCGTGGAATATTCTTCCTTACCGGCTTCAACGGTATAATCCTTATTGGTAACTATTGGCATCTCAAAGCTTCCGTCTTCACGGCTTAACGTTTCGCCTTCCTTGATGTTATTGCTTTTCAAAGAAACAATTGCGCCAGCTACGGGAATAGCTGTACCTTTCTTAACCACTAAACCGGTCAGTTTGATAATTTTGGTAAAGGCATATATTTCATCATTTGCATTCTTTTGTTCCCGGTTGGAACAAACATAGCCATAGTTGGTAGTGTTATCGAACAGGATTCCGAAATCATCTTCACTGCTGTTGATCGGTGCCCCCATGTTTTTCACTTCAGTTGTCATCTGGTTGTCTTTCATTTTACACCAGTAGATATCCAGACCTCCCAATCCGTCCCGTCCATTGGACGAGAAAATAAATGTGCCGTCCGCATGCTGGTATGGAAATAGTTCGTTACCGGCTGAATTGATTTTATTTCCCATGTTAACGGGTTTGCCCCAACCGGCCGAATCTTTATTACAAAAATAGAGATCCATGCCTCCTGAACCACCGGGCATATCGGATGAAAAATACAACCGGTTTCCGTCGGGACTCAGTGCCGTATGCCCGCAGTTATAGCTGTTGCTGTTGTATGGAAAGTCATCAATCGTCATCCATTTATCGTTGATTTTTTTGGCATGAAAAATCTTCAGGTTGATAGCCTGGTCTTTCCGGGTCAGGGACCTCGCTTTTTCGATGTTATTCCTGGTAATATAGATTTCATTTCCTTCTTTGTTGAAACAAACGGGACCATCGTTATATTTGATCTGCAGCTGCATGTCAAAGGGGATGGTCTCTGTAAAACTCAGTCCTTTCCCTTTGGCGTGAAATAAGGTCAGGAACGGCTGGCCGGTCCATTCGTGAGTTCTTTGTCCGATCTGCTTGCTGGTCCGGGAGGAAGCAAATACAATCCCGTTGTCATATATAACCGGACTGAAATCACCATTTTCAGAATTGATGGTAAGTTTCTGCAAGGTGTACCTCGATGAATCCATAAAATATCCGGGAAGGTTTTCCAATGACTGTAAAGCCAGTTGCCCTCTTGAATCATCGGGATGATCCTTAGTGAATTGTATAAACCATGCCTTGGCTTTATCGTATTTTCTGTTGTTAAACAAAGCCTGTCCATAGTAATACTTATGGATGATTTTAACGTCAGATGTTTTTACAATCTGCTCATACCAGTATTCTGCGCGTTCACTGTTTCCGGTCAGACGGTAACAATCTGCAAGTTTTATTTTCGCTGCTGTGATGTCCGGTTTTTTCTTCAGGAGCGATTCGTATTCGGGAATGGCCTCCGAATAGGCCAGATGATCGTAATATTCATCTGCTTTAATCTGGTGTACGTTTTGCGCCCAGGAGTTGAAGCTGCATATCAGCAGGTACAGGCATGGCGCCAGGATATATTTTATTTTGTTTTTCATGATCAGGTTATTTTATTGTTTGTATTAAAAAAAGCGGGGTGTGACAATTTTGGCTTTATTGAAACTGAGATCATATCCCAGACTGATTTCATGTGATCCTGAATTGTAATTGGAAAGCCTGGTCAGTGTGTAATCGTATGAGTATCCGAAACGCAGTTGTTTGGTGATCTGGAATTGGGTCAGGAGGGCAATGGCATCACCCGTCCTGTAGGAGGCACCAAGCCAGAACAGTTGTTTGAAAAGCACATTGAAGCTGATATCACCCTCCAGAGGTGCGCCTTGGGTAGCCTTGATCATGATGGATGGTTTGCATTTGAAGTTCGGATCAAGGGTAAAGACGTACGCCGAATAGAAGTAATAATGCCAGTCATGGATATTGGCTTTATTGGAAACTATTTTGAGTGCATATGGATCCACTTTGTTTTCAAGGAATCTGGGTACGGAAAGCCCGGCATAGAAGCGGTCGGTATTGTAATATAACCCGAATCCGAAATTGGGCATCGTTTTGTTCAGAATGTTGTTGGAGAACTCCGGATCATTGGGATCAATCGTGGTTACATCCAGCAGTTTTTCCCGCACATTCACAATCCCTCCCTGCAAGCCAAACGCCAGCATGCCTGTTTCGCTTGTTTTGAGGTGATAGGAATAATTCAGGAAGGCGGTGGTGTTATTGCTGACGCCAATCCTGTCATTCATGACGCAAACACCAAGTCCCATCTGTTTATAAAAGACCGGAGTATGTGCGCTAAAGGTGGCCGTCCTGGGCGCCCCATCCATTCCTGTCCACTGATCACGGTAGAGGATACCAAAGGATGGAAATCCGCGTGTACCTGCATAGGCGGGGTTAATAAACATCTCATTGTTCATGTACTGTGTAAACTGCGGTTCATATTGTGCGGAGGCGGTTAATGAACTTAGCAACAATACGATCAGCAGATTAAACCGGAGATTTTGTTGAATTTGTTTTTTGCAAATCATAACGTTATATATTTTTATAAATTAGCTTAATGTGAACTGAGTAATTGATGATATTGGGCAAATCATTTCTGATGTAAGGTTTAATATCTTAAAGTTATATATCCTTGTATGGGTTTGGAGTGATTATTCAAATCCAGGATATAGAAATACGTTCCCGGCGGCACTTTTTTTCCAATGTAGATACCCGAGACATTGGAGATACCGTCCCAGTTGTTGTTGTAATCATGTGTTTTAAAGATGAGGTTACCCCACCGGTTGTAAATCCATATTTTATTGCCCGGGTAATTTTCAATGCCTGTAATGGTATAGCCATCGTTGATTCCATCGCTGTTAGGGGAAAAGCCTGTCGGAATCACCAGTGTATCGCAATCAATACCGACTTCAATGGTAGCGGTTTTCTGACAGCCGAACTCACCGGTTATGGTAACGGTGTAGACGGTGGATTGCAGTGGCGCGGCAAGTGGATTGTAAATGTTGCTGTAGTTGAGACCCTGTTCTGGATTCCATTGGTAGGAGATACCACCGTAGACGTAAAGCTGGGCGGATTCTCCGTCCCTGGTGCAGATGATAGAATTGGGGCTGGTGGAGACCTGTCCGACCTGGTGGACGGTAACGGAGATGGGTTCGGAAACATAGCTGCCGCAGGCATTGGCCACTATAACCGTATACGAACCGGCGGCAGGGGTTGTGAATGTAAAGGAGTTAGCACCCTGCAGGGGCTGCCCGTTGAGGTACCACTGGTAAACGACCCCCGGAATGGAATCGGCCGAGAGGGTGACCAGTTCACCGATGCACACTTCGGTAGGTCCTGTTGCTACGGCATGGAATATGGAATTATCGGCAATGGAGTAAACAGCGGTGGTGTTGCAGCCCCTGGCATCGGTGATGGTGACAGTATAGGATCCAGCCAAAAGCTGCTGGAGGTTCTGCGAGGTGGCGCCATTACTCCAGTTAAAGACATAGGGAGCAGTACCACCGTTGACAAAGGTGGTGATGGTACCTCCGCTGCCAAAGAGGCAGTTGGCAGCCGTGGTATGAGCGGAAGCGGACAGTGGAGACAGGGGCTGTGCCATCACCACGCTCAGAGAAGCAGTACAGCCGTTGGCATCGGTGACGGTGACGGTATAGGTACCTGCGTTGAGAGATGCGATATCCTGTGAGGTGGCTCCGTTGCTCCAGAGGTATGCATAGGGTGGCGTACCCATGGTGACGGAAAGATCGATGGCGCCGGTTGGATTATTGTAACAATCAATGAGCTGGCTGATCTGCGCCAGGGGAACAAGCGCTCCGGAAGGTTGCCCGATGGTGGCGGAAGCCAGGATTGTGCAACCGTTGGCATCGGTAAGGGTAACGGTGTATGTACCTGCCCCGGCCCCGGCGAGGTCTTCGGAGGTGTTACCGTTGCTCCAGTAGAATGAATAAGGCGGAGTACCATTGGCAGGCTGCAGGTCGATAGCCCCGGTTGGCGCACCGAAACAAAGGACCTGTTGTGTAACAGCAATTGTTGCGGTAAGTGCGGCGGCAGGCTGGCTCACACCGGCAGAGAGGGCGAATGAACAACCTTTGCTGTCGGTTACGGTGACCGAATAGGATCCTGCGGCAAGCCCGGAGATGGTCTTGGTGGTCATGCCGTTACTCCAGAGATAATAATAGGGGTATGTTCCACCTTGTACGGAAATATTGATGAGCCCGGTGAGTTCGCCATAGCAGGCCACATCGGTAACCGATGAAATATTGGCCACCAGGATTGTATCGGGCTGGCCGATTTTAGCCGAAGCGGTTCCTGTACAACCGTTGGCATCTGTAACAATAACAGTATAGGTACCGGAAGAGAGATTGGCGGCATCTTCATTGGTATCCCCGTTGCTCCAAAGAAAGGTATATGGGACCGTTCCACCGGCAGTGTTCAGATCAATGAGCCCATTGACTCCTCCGAAACAGTCGACATGCTGGAGCACAGTTGCGGTAGGAGCCAGCGGGGCCAGGGGCTGAGAGACCGCAATACCGGATAGGGAGGTGGAACAGCCGTTGATATCAGTGACCTGGACGGCGTAGGCACCGGAATCAAGGCCGGCCAGGGAAGCGAGTGTATCACCGGTATTCCAGAGATAGGCATAGGGTGCAGTACCGCCTGTAACCGAGAGGCTGATGGCGCCGTTGTTGCCTCCGAAACAACTGACGGACGTGATGGCGGAAGTATTGGCATTGAGTGCAGCAGGAGGCTGGATGACGGCCAGGCCCGTAACCTGAAAGACACAACCGTTGGCATCGGTGATGGTTGCATCGTATGAACCGGCCATGAGGTTGGCGATGGATGAGGAGAGGGCCCCATTGCTCCAGAGGTAATTGTATGGAGGAGTACCGCCGTTGGTGGCCAGGGAGAGGGCCCCGTTCATACCGCCGAAACAATCAACGGGTGAGTTGGAAGAAACCGAAGCACTAAGGGCAGCGGCAGGCTGTGAGATGAGCAGAGCCGGGAGGATGGCCGAACAACCGTTGGCATCGGTAACAGTAACAGTATAAGAACCTGGCTGCAGACCGGAAACAGAAGCGGCAGCCTGACCGTTATTCCACAGGAAGGTATAGGGTGCGGTACCACCGGATGCGGCAACGGCAAGGACACCGTTACCGGCGCCAAAACAATCCACGTTTGTTGTTGAAGCCAGGGAGGGGTTCAGGGGAGCGGCAGGCTGGGTGACCATGGCGGCTGCGGTGTTGATACAACCGTTGGCATCGGTGATGGTGGTGGAATAGATACCGGAAGGGAGGTTGGAGAGGTTTTGTGAAGTGGCCCCGTTGCTCCAGAGGTAGGCGTATGGTGGAGTTCCGCCGGCAGGGGAAAGAGCAATGGCCCCGGAATGGTTACCGTAGCAGTCGACCTGGAGGGTGACGGCGATGGAGCTGCTCAGTGCACCCGGAGGCTGGGAAACGTTGGCGGAAGCATGAAACAGGCATCCGTTGGCATCGGTGACCGTGACGAAATAGGAACCGGAATACAGGCCGGAAATATTCTGAGTGGAGGCGGCATTGCTCCACAGGAAGGCATAGGGAGGGGAACCACCGTTGACAGAGAGGGAGACGGTTCCGTTACCACCGGAATTACAGGAGACGTTTTGTGTGGTGATGGCGCTGCCGGCAAGAGGAGCTGCCGGCTGACTGACCAGGATGGCGGCCAGGGTGTTGGAACATCCGTTGTCATCGGTAACGGTAACGGCATACGAACCGGCGGTTAGGCCTGTGATGTTTTGGAGGGAGGATCCGTTACTCCAGAAGAAGGAATAAGGAGGAGTGCCCCCGGAAGAGGAGAGGGAGATGCTTCCGGAAGCAGCGCCATAACAATCCACGTTGGAAGAGGAAGCGACGGCACTGGCAAGGGCGGCGGGAGGCTGGCTGATGTTCAGGCCCGCCAGGGAGGTATTGCAGCCGTTGGCATCGGTGATGGAAACGGAGTAAGAACCAGCGGGAACGGAAGAGAGGTTTTGGGACTGGCTGCCGTTGCTCCAGTTAAAAGCATAAGGAGCGGTACCGCCGGCAACGTTGAGGGAAAGGGCTCCTGAATTGTTGCCGAAACAGTCCACGGGAGTGTTACCGGCCAGTGCGGCCTGGAGGGCAGCCGGGGGCTGTGCAATGGAGATGGCGGCAATGGAGGTGATACAGCCGTGATCATCGGTGATGGTGACGTTGTAGGAACCGGAAGGGATGGCGGAGAGGTTTTGGGAAGAGGCCCCGTTGCTCCAGGCGAATGCATAAGGGGATGTGCCGCCGGCAACGGAGAGGGAGATGTTTCCGGTGTTGTTTCCAAAGCAGGCCACCGGGGTGCTGGAGGTGACGGCAGCGCTCAGGGCGGCAGCAGGCTGTTCAATGGTGATGGCGGGCAGGGAAGTGGAACATCCATTGGCATCGGTGATGGCAACGGAGTAAGAACCAGCGGGCAGGGAAGCGATGTTTTGGGACTGTGCCCCGTTGCTCCAGTTGAAGGTGTAGGGAGCGGTTCCACCGGCAACGGAGAGGTTCAGGGAGCCGTTGTTACCGCCGAAGCAGGCGACATCCGAGGAGGCGGAGACCTGGGCGACCAGTGCAGCGGGAGGCTGTGCGATGACCAGGCCGGTCTGGACAGTAGAACAGCCATTGTCATCGGTAACGGTCACCGTATATGAACCGGCGGGAATAGCGGAGTTGTTCTGGGAAGAACTGCCGTTGCTCCAGTTAAAAGTATAAGGAGCGGTACCTCCGGCCACGTTGAGGAAGATGGATCCGTTGCTGCCGCCGAAGCAGGAAACATCAGCGGAAGCGGCAAGGGAAGAGGAGAGGGCAAGGGGCGGCTGAGGCACGCTGATGGCGTTAACCTGTCCGGAACAGCCGTTGGCATCGGTGACGGTTACCGAGTACTGACCGGCCTGGACAGCGGAAAGGTTTTGAGAGGAGGCCCCGTTGCTCCAGTGAAAGGAATAGGAAGCCGTACCACCGTTGACGGAGAGGTTGACGGCTCCGTTGTTTCCCCCGAAACAGGAGACCGGGGAGATGGAAGAGGCGGAAATTGTCAGGGGGTTAACCGGCTGAGAAACCAGGAGGTTGTTCAGGGAGGTGAAGCAACCGTTGGCGTCGGAAACTAAAACCGAATAGGTCCCTGCCGATAACTGGGAGGCAGCGGAGGAAGAAGATCCGTTGTTCCACAGATAGGAATAGGGCGGGGTACCGCCGGCAGCCAGGACCGTGAGAGCTCCGTTGTTGCCACCGAAGCAATCTACCTGAGCGGCAGCGGAAATGGAAGCGCTCAATGGTTCAGGGGGCCCAGCAATGGAAATGGCGGATTGAGAAACGGAGCATCCGTTGGCATCGGTAACAGAAACCGTATACGAACCTGCAGGGAGAGCGAACTGATCTTCAGTAGAGGCTCCGTTGCTCCAGTTGAAAGCATAGGGAGGGGTGCCACCGCTGACGGTTAAGTCGACCGAACCGTTGCTGCCTCCAAAACAGGCAACGGCGGACTGGGCCGTAATACCAACAGACAGGGTAGCGGCAGGCTGAGCGATAACGGCGGAAGAGACATTGATGCAGCCGTTGTTATCAATAACGATAACGGAATAAGTGCCGGCCTGGAGACCGGCGATGTCTTCGGTGGTTTCGCCGTTGCTCCACTGGAAGGAATAGGGAGGGGTGCCGCCGGTAGCGGAAAGGTTGATCGATCCGTTCTGACCACCAAAGCAGAGCACCTGCTGACTGACGTTAATGGAGGAGTTGAGGGATCCCGGAGGTTGGGAAATGGAGGTCGAAGAATTGGAGACACAACCGTTGGCATCGGTAATGGTGACGACATAGTTACCGGCATAAAGGCCGGCAATATTCTGTGTGGAGGCTCCGTTGCTCCAGAGAAAGGAATAGGGAGCCGTTCCGCCGTTGACGGCCAGTTGGATGGCTCCATTGGCGCCGGAGTTACAGGAGACATTGGAAGTGGTGGTAGCGGAAGCGGAGATTGGAGCGGCCGGTTGGGTAACCTGGATGGCGGCAGCAGTGAAGATACAACCGTTATCATCGGTTACGGTGACGGTATAGGAACCGGCCGGTATATTGTTCAGATCCTGGGACTGATGGCCATTGCTCCAGAGGTAGGTATAACCGGGGGTGCCTCCCGAGACCTGCAAATCGATGGATCCGGAGGCGTTTCCATGGCAGGCGACATTGGAAGTGGAGGAAGCGGAAGCCTGTACAGGGTTGAGAGGCTGGGAAATGAGGATGGAAGAGATGTCATCCACACAACCGTTCAGATCGGTAATGGTGACGGAATAGTTCCCGGTAGAGAGACCGGAAATGGCCTCGGTGGTGGCGCCATTGTTCCACAGGAAGGAGTAAGGAGCGGTACCGCCGGCGACAGTAATTTGAAGCGCACCATTGCTGCCGCCGTTGCAGGAGACGTTGGAGATGGAAGAAACGGATGCAGCCAGAGCCGCGGGAGGTTCATCAATAAGAATGGCCTGAATGGCGGCCAGGCAGCCGTTGAAGTCGGTAACGGTTACTGAATATGAACCTGCAGGCAGGGAAGTTATGTTTTGGGAGGAGGCTCCGTTGCTCCACAGGAAGGAATAGGGTGCCGTACCGCCTGAAACGGAAAGGCTTACCGAACCGTTGCTAAAACCAAAACAGCCGGCGTGATTCACGGAAACAACCGCGGGATTGAGTGGGGCTGCAGGCTGAGCGATGACGATGGCGGGCAGGGAGGTGGTGCAGCCGTTGGCATCGGAAATGGAAACGGTATAGGAACCGGAAGAAAGATTGCTGATGTTTTGCGACACCTCACCTGAATTCCAGGCAAAGGAATAGGGGGATGTTCCGCCGGAGACCAATAAGGTGATGCTTCCGTTGTTCCCGCCGTAGCAGGATGCGGGGGATGCGGAAACGGTGGAGGCGTTCAGAGGAGCCAAAGGCTGCGAAACGGAAATGGAACTGTTCAGGGTGGTGCAACCGTTTGCATCGGTAACGGTTACTGTATATGAACCAGCGGTGATGCCGGAAATATTCTGTGTGGAAGCCCCGTTGCTCCAGATAAAGGCATACGGCGGCGTACCGCCGGACACATTCAGGTTGATCCAGGCATTGCTGCCGTTGTTGCAGGAAACCTGTGCCAGTCCGGCAACCGATGTGTTCAGGGCAGTAGCCGGTTGTGCAAGGGCAATAGCGGAAGAGACCGCGGAGCATCCCAGGGCATCGGTGACGGTAGCGGTATAAACTCCTGCGCTCAGGGAGGAGATTTGTGATGTGGTGGCCCCGTTGTTCCAGAGATAGGTATAGCCGGCGGTTCCGCCGCTGACATTCAGGCTGATGGAACCATTGCTGCCGCCGTTACAGGATACCGCGGTGAGTGATCCCGTGGACACCGACAGGGGAGCGGCAGGCTGGCTGATCACCAGGTTTTCCAGCGATATGGAACAGCCATGGGCATCGGTAACCACCACCGAGTAAGAACCGCTGCTCAACTGGCTGATGGTTGATGTCGTTCCGCCGTTACTCCAGTTGTACGTATATGGAGCGGTTCCCCCGCTGACCAGCAGGCTCATGGATCCGTTGTTGCCATTAAAGCAGTTATTATGGGTTGTTGATGAAATGGAGGCCTGAATGACATTCACATTTGCAATGACTACAGACCGGGTTGCCGAACAGGATGCCTGATCCGTAACGGTAACCGTATAGATACCCGATGATAAGCCTGAGATGTCTTCGGTACTCTGGCCGGAACTCCAGTTATATGCAAAAGGTGAATAGCCGCCGTTGACAGTCAGATTTATCGAGCCCTGTGATGTATTGCAGGAATAGTCAGTATGGGTTTCCAGCAGTGTAGCTGAATTTACAGTAACGTTTTTTGTACATGTTCCCGAGTAGTTAGCTGAAGTCATGGTGATATTGATCGTATAGAATCCATTGGTATTTCCGTTGTTAACCGTAACGGATGCGCCTGTGTTGGAACCCGATATATATGCTCCGGAAGTATTATTCAGCAATGTCCACGTATAGGTATAGCCGATAAATGGTGAAATACTGAAGGTTGAAAGATCATCCTTACAAACATTGGTTGTACCGGAGATATCACACGGAGGTACGGAAATTACTGCTGCTGCTGAAAGTGACCGGTCCTGGTTTCCTCCCGCACCGTCAACAGAGTGAAGGCTCATGTGATAAGGTGAACCACTGATGCCTGAAGCGGAATTGTTAGGGCACCAGTCTGCAGCGCAGGCAATATGTCCACCCCATGCAAAAACGACAGTTGAATTGGTTGTAGTAAATGTGATTCTCATAATTGATTCGGAGGAAGAAACATTTAAGTCACCATAGTTGCCATTACTGTTCAGTACATATTGCATGTTGGTTATTGCTGTACCGTTATACATGGTCATCACCCTTTCACCTGCCGGCAAGGCATTGAAGGTTGTTATGGGTTGTGGCAGGTTGGTACAGGCAACTGTTTTATTCACAACCGGGGCAGGAATGGGATAACTTACAGGCGACGGATTAATTCCGCTGAGTCCGGATAAGGGATTAATTGCCTCAGCCGGATGTGAGAACTGTGCGTGAGGATCCAATCGTTGAAAATGGGTGATAAAATCAATGGCATTTACACTGCTGTGTGTGATATCCCATCCTATTTCGATATAATGTGTCCCCGGAGTCAGGCCGGTTACAACACACCGGTATGGAACCGACATGCTTTCCGTATAATGCGAATTGGATGATCCCGCATTTCCGTTTACCCAATTAACGGGAGAAATCGGAGAGGCAAAAGATCCATTTCTAGCCTGGTCGATATTGCCAGATTGTGCCAATGAAATTGAAGGAAGTAAGATCAGTAATAGCGTCTTTAGAAAATTTCCATGCTTTGATGCTGGAGAGTCAATCCCTGAATGGTCTGATCGGACAAACCTGTTGGGCCAATATCTTGTTTTCATTATCTTATTGCAGTTTGTTGATGTTTGGTTTTATAAGTTGCGGAATTAATAGGTATATATTTGAATTTAGTTATTTCCTAATACCTTAATGTAATATATCCCTGTACCGGTTTTGAATCGTTATTCAGGTCCAGGACATAGAAATACGTTCCCGGCGGCACTTTTTTTCCAATGTAGATACCCGAGACATTGGAGATACCGTCCCAGTTGTTGTTGTAATCATGTGTTTTAAAGATGAGGTTACCCCACCGGTTGTAAATCCATATTTTATTGCCCGGGTAATTTTCAATGCCTGTAATGGTATAGCCATCGTTGATTCCATCGCTGTTAGGGGAAAAGCCTGTCGGAATCACCAGTGTATCGCAATCAATACCGACTTCAATGGTAGCGGTTTTCTGACAGCCGAACTCACCGGTTATGGTAACGGTGTAGACGGTGGATTGCAGTGGCGCGGCAAGTGGATTGTAAATGTTGCTGTAGTTGAGACCCTGTTCTGGATTCCATTGGTAGGAGATACCACCGTAGACGTAAAGCTGGGCGGATTCTCCGTCCCTGGTGCAGATGATAGAATTGGGGCTGGTGGAGACCTGTCCGACCTGGTGGACGGTAACGGAGATGGGTTCGGAAACATAGCTGCCGCAGGCATTGGCCACTATAACCGTATACGAACCGGCGGCAGGGGTTGTGAATGTAAAGGAGTTAGCACCCTGCAGGGGCTGCCCGTTGAGGTACCACTGGTAAACGACCCCCGGAATGGAATCGGCCGAGAGGGTGACCAGTTCACCGATGCACACTTCGGTAGGTCCTGTTGCTACGGCATGGAATATGGAATTATCGGCAATGGAGTAAACAGCGGTGGTGTTGCAGCCCCTGGCATCGGTGATGGTGACAGTATAGGATCCAGCCAAAAGCTGCTGGAGGTTCTGCGAGGTGGCGCCATTACTCCAGTTAAAGACATAGGGAGCAGTACCACCGTTGACAAAGGTGGTGATGGTACCTCCGCTGCCAAAGAGGCAGTTGGCAGCCGTGGTATGAGCGGAAGCGGACAGTGGAGACAGGGGCTGTGCCATCACCACGCTCAGAGAAGCAGTACAGCCGTTGGCATCGGTGACGGTGACGGTATAGGTACCTGCGTTGAGAGATGCGATATCCTGTGAGGTGGCTCCGTTGCTCCAGAGGTATGCATAGGGTGGCGTACCCATGGTGACGGAAAGATCGATGGCGCCGGTTGGATTATTGTAACAATCAATGAGCTGGCTGATCTGCGCCAGGGGAACAAGCGCTCCGGAAGGTTGCCCGATGGTGGCGGAAGCCAGGATTGTGCAACCGTTGGCATCGGTAAGGGTAACGGTGTATGTACCTGCCCCGGCCCCGGCGAGGTCTTCGGAGGTGTTACCGTTGCTCCAGTAGAATGAATAAGGCGGAGTACCATTGGCAGGCTGCAGGTCGATAGCCCCGGTTGGCGCACCGAAACAAAGGACCTGTTGTGTAACAGCAATTGTTGCGGTAAGTGCGGCGGCAGGCTGGCTCACACCGGCAGAGAGGGCGAATGAACAACCTTTGCTGTCGGTTACGGTGACCGAATAGGATCCTGCGGCAAGCCCGGAGATGGTCTTGGTGGTCATGCCGTTACTCCAGAGATAATAATAGGGGTATGTTCCACCTTGTACGGAAATATTGATGAGCCCGGTGAGTTCGCCATAGCAGGCCACATCGGTAACCGATGAAATATTGGCCACCAGGATTGTATCGGGCTGGCCGATTTTAGCCGAAGCGGTTCCTGTACAACCGTTGGCATCTGTAACAATAACAGTATAGGTACCGGAAGAGAGATTGGCGGCATCTTCATTGGTATCCCCGTTGCTCCAAAGAAAGGTATATGGGACCGTTCCACCGGCAGTGTTCAGATCAATGAGCCCATTGACTCCTCCGAAACAGTCGACATGCTGGAGCACAGTTGCGGTAGGAGCCAGCGGGGCCAGGGGCTGAGAGACCGCAATACCGGATAGGGAGGTGGAACAGCCGTTGATATCAGTGACCTGGACGGCGTAGGCACCGGAATCAAGGCCGGCCAGGGAAGCGAGTGTATCACCGGTATTCCAGAGATAGGCATAGGGTGCAGTACCGCCTGTAACCGAGAGGCTGATGGCGCCGTTGTTGCCTCCGAAACAACTGACGGACGTGATGGCGGAAGTATTGGCATTGAGTGCAGCAGGAGGCTGGATGACGGCCAGGCCCGTAACCTGAAAGACACAACCGTTGGCATCGGTGATGGTTGCATCGTATGAACCGGCCATGAGGTTGGCGATGGATGAGGAGAGGGCCCCATTGCTCCAGAGGTAATTGTATGGAGGAGTACCGCCGTTGGTGGCCAGGGAGAGGGCCCCGTTCATACCGCCGAAACAATCAACGGGTGAGTTGGAAGAAACCGAAGCACTAAGGGCAGCGGCAGGCTGTGAGATGAGCAGAGCCGGGAGGATGGCCGAACAACCGTTGGCATCGGTAACAGTAACAGTATAAGAACCTGGCTGCAGACCGGAAACAGAAGCGGCAGCCTGACCGTTATTCCACAGGAAGGTATAGGGTGCGGTACCACCGGATGCGGCAACGGCAAGGACACCGTTACCGGCGCCAAAACAATCCACGTTTGTTGTTGAAGCCAGGGAGGGGTTCAGGGGAGCGGCAGGCTGGGTGACCATGGCGGCTGCGGTGTTGATACAACCGTTGGCATCGGTGATGGTGGTGGAATAGATACCGGAAGGGAGGTTGGAGAGGTTTTGTGAAGTGGCCCCGTTGCTCCAGAGGTAGGCGTATGGTGGAGTTCCGCCGGCAGGGGAAAGAGCAATGGCCCCGGAATGGTTACCGTAGCAGTCGACCTGGAGGGTGACGGCGATGGAGCTGCTCAGTGCACCCGGAGGCTGGGAAACGTTGGCGGAAGCATGAAACAGGCATCCGTTGGCATCGGTGACCGTGACGAAATAGGAACCGGAATACAGGCCGGAAATATTCTGAGTGGAGGCGGCATTGCTCCACAGGAAGGCATAGGGAGGGGAACCACCGTTGACAGAGAGGGAGACGGTTCCGTTACCACCGGAATTACAGGAGACGTTTTGTGTGGTGATGGCGCTGCCGGCAAGAGGAGCTGCCGGCTGACTGACCAGGATGGCGGCCAGGGTGTTGGAACATCCGTTGTCATCGGTAACGGTAACGGCATACGAACCGGCGGTTAGGCCTGTGATGTTTTGGAGGGAGGATCCGTTACTCCAGAAGAAGGAATAAGGAGGAGTGCCCCCGGAAGAGGAGAGGGAGATGCTTCCGGAAGCAGCGCCATAACAATCCACGTTGGAAGAGGAAGCGACGGCACTGGCAAGGGCGGCGGGAGGCTGGCTGATGTTCAGGCCCGCCAGGGAGGTATTGCAGCCGTTGGCATCGGTGATGGAAACGGAGTAAGAACCAGCGGGAACGGAAGAGAGGTTTTGGGACTGGCTGCCGTTGCTCCAGTTAAAAGCATAAGGAGCGGTACCGCCGGCAACGTTGAGGGAAAGGGCTCCTGAATTGTTGCCGAAACAGTCCACGGGAGTGTTACCGGCCAGTGCGGCCTGGAGGGCAGCCGGGGGCTGTGCAATGGAGATGGCGGCAATGGAGGTGATACAGCCGTGATCATCGGTGATGGTGACGTTGTAGGAACCGGAAGGGATGGCGGAGAGGTTTTGGGAAGAGGCCCCGTTGCTCCAGGCGAATGCATAAGGGGATGTGCCGCCGGCAACGGAGAGGGAGATGTTTCCGGTGTTGTTTCCAAAGCAGGCCACCGGGGTGCTGGAGGTGACGGCAGCGCTCAGGGCGGCAGCAGGCTGTTCAATGGTGATGGCGGGCAGGGAAGTGGAACATCCATTGGCATCGGTGATGGCAACGGAGTAAGAACCAGCGGGCAGGGAAGCGATGTTTTGGGACTGTGCCCCGTTGCTCCAGTTGAAGGTGTAGGGAGCGGTTCCACCGGCAACGGAGAGGTTCAGGGAGCCGTTGTTACCGCCGAAGCAGGCGACATCCGAGGAGGCGGAGACCTGGGCGACCAGTGCAGCGGGAGGCTGTGCGATGACCAGGCCGGTCTGGACAGTAGAACAGCCATTGTCATCGGTAACGGTCACCGTATATGAACCGGCGGGAATAGCGGAGTTGTTCTGGGAAGAACTGCCGTTGCTCCAGTTAAAAGTATAAGGAGCGGTACCTCCGGCCACGTTGAGGAAGATGGATCCGTTGCTGCCGCCGAAGCAGGAAACATCAGCGGAAGCGGCAAGGGAAGAGGAGAGGGCAAGGGGCGGCTGAGGCACGCTGATGGCGTTAACCTGTCCGGAACAGCCGTTGGCATCGGTGACGGTTACCGAGTACTGACCGGCCTGGACAGCGGAAAGGTTTTGAGAGGAGGCCCCGTTGCTCCAGTGAAAGGAATAGGAAGCCGTACCACCGTTGACGGAGAGGTTGACGGCTCCGTTGTTTCCCCCGAAACAGGAGACCGGGGAGATGGAAGAGGCGGAAATTGTCAGGGGGTTAACCGGCTGAGAAACCAGGAGGTTGTTCAGGGAGGTGAAGCAACCGTTGGCGTCGGAAACTAAAACCGAATAGGTCCCTGCCGATAACTGGGAGGCAGCGGAGGAAGAAGATCCGTTGTTCCACAGATAGGAATAGGGCGGGGTACCGCCGGCAGCCAGGACCGTGAGAGCTCCGTTGTTGCCACCGAAGCAATCTACCTGAGCGGCAGCGGAAATGGAAGCGCTCAATGGTTCAGGGGGCCCAGCAATGGAAATGGCGGATTGAGAAACGGAGCATCCGTTGGCATCGGTAACAGAAACCGTATACGAACCTGCAGGGAGAGCGAACTGATCTTCAGTAGAGGCTCCGTTGCTCCAGTTGAAAGCATAGGGAGGGGTGCCACCGCTGACGGTTAAGTCGACCGAACCGTTGCTGCCTCCAAAACAGGCAACGGCGGACTGGGCCGTAATACCAACAGACAGGGTAGCGGCAGGCTGAGCGATAACGGCGGAAGAGACATTGATGCAGCCGTTGTTATCAATAACGATAACGGAATAAGTGCCGGCCTGGAGACCGGCGATGTCTTCGGTGGTTTCGCCGTTGCTCCACTGGAAGGAATAGGGAGGGGTGCCGCCGGTAGCGGAAAGGTTGATCGATCCGTTCTGACCACCAAAGCAGAGCACCTGCTGACTGACGTTAATGGAGGAGTTGAGGGATCCCGGAGGTTGGGAAATGGAGGTCGAAGAATTGGAGACACAACCGTTGGCATCGGTAATGGTGACGACATAGTTACCGGCATAAAGGCCGGCAATATTCTGTGTGGAGGCTCCGTTGCTCCAGAGAAAGGAATAGGGAGCCGTTCCGCCGTTGACGGCCAGTTGGATGGCTCCATTGGCGCCGGAGTTACAGGAGACATTGGAAGTGGTGGTAGCGGAAGCGGAGATTGGAGCGGCCGGTTGGGTAACCTGGATGGCGGCAGCAGTGAAGATACAACCGTTATCATCGGTTACGGTGACGGTATAGGAACCGGCCGGTATATTGTTCAGATCCTGGGACTGATGGCCATTGCTCCAGAGGTAGGTATAACCGGGGGTGCCTCCCGAGACCTGCAAATCGATGGATCCGGAGGCGTTTCCATGGCAGGCGACATTGGAAGTGGAGGAAGCGGAAGCCTGTACAGGGTTGAGAGGCTGGGAAATGAGGATGGAAGAGATGTCATCCACACAACCGTTCAGATCGGTAATGGTGACGGAATAGTTCCCGGTAGAGAGACCGGAAATGGCCTCGGTGGTGGCGCCATTGTTCCACAGGAAGGAGTAAGGAGCGGTACCGCCGGCGACAGTAATTTGAAGCGCACCATTGCTGCCGCCGTTGCAGGAGACGTTGGAGATGGAAGAAACGGATGCAGCCAGAGCCGCGGGAGGTTCATCAATAAGAATGGCCTGAATGGCGGCCAGGCAGCCGTTGAAGTCGGTAACGGTTACTGAATATGAACCTGCAGGCAGGGAAGTTATGTTTTGGGAGGAGGCTCCGTTGCTCCACAGGAAGGAATAGGGTGCCGTACCGCCTGAAACGGAAAGGCTTACCGAACCGTTGCTAAAACCAAAACAGCCGGCGTGATTCACGGAAACAACCGCGGGATTGAGTGGGGCTGCAGGCTGAGCGATGACGATGGCGGGCAGGGAGGTGGTGCAGCCGTTGGCATCGGAAATGGAAACGGTATAGGAACCGGAAGAAAGATTGCTGATGTTTTGCGACACCTCACCTGAATTCCAGGCAAAGGAATAGGGGGATGTTCCGCCGGAGACCAATAAGGTGATGCTTCCGTTGTTCCCGCCGTAGCAGGATGCGGGGGATGCGGAAACGGTGGAGGCGTTCAGAGGAGCCAAAGGCTGCGAAACGGAAATGGAACTGTTCAGGGTGGTGCAACCGTTTGCATCGGTAACGGTTACTGTATATGAACCAGCGGTGATGCCGGAAATATTCTGTGTGGAAGCCCCGTTGCTCCAGATAAAGGCATACGGCGGCGTACCGCCGGACACATTCAGGTTGATCCAGGCATTGCTGCCGTTGTTGCAGGAAACCTGTGCCAGTCCGGCAACCGATGTGTTCAGGGCAGTAGCCGGTTGTGCAAGGGCAATAGCGGAAGAGACCGCGGAGCATCCCAGGGCATCGGTGACGGTAGCGGTATAAACTCCTGCGCTCAGGGAGGAGATTTGTGATGTGGTGGCCCCGTTGTTCCAGAGATAGGTATAGCCGGCGGTTCCGCCGCTGACATTCAGGCTGATGGAACCATTGCTGCCGCCGTTACAGGATACCGCGGTGAGTGATCCCGTGGACACCGACAGGGGAGCGGCAGGCTGGCTGATCACCAGGTTTTCCAGCGATATGGAACAGCCATGGGCATCGGTAACCACCACCGAGTAAGAACCGCTGCTCAACTGGCTGATGGTTGATGTCGTTCCGCCGTTACTCCAGTTGTACGTATATGGAGCGGTTCCCCCGCTGACCAGCAGGCTCATGGATCCGTTGTTGCCACTGTAACAGGATACAGCAGTGGTATTGGAAAGGACTGCATTCAGCGCAGCGGGTGGTTGTGTTACCGAAATACCTGCCTGGCCGGTTGTACATCCGTGGCTATCGGTAACGGTAACCGTATATGATCCTGCTGGCAGTGAAGCGGGATCTTCAGCCTGTGATCCGGTGTTCCACAGGTAGGTATAGGGTGAAGTTCCGCCGGAGACCGTCAAATCTACTGCACCATTTCCACCCCCGAAGCATGACACTTCTGTGACGGCGGTAATTCCTGCTGTAAGCGGGCCTGAAGGCTCCATGATCACTCCTGTCGAAACATTGATGCAGCCATTCTGATCCGTTACGGTAACCGTATAACTCCCGGCTGCCAGGTTGCTGATATCTTCGGATGAGGCGCCATTGCTCCACTGGTAATTATATGGCGGTGTTCCGCCCGTGCTGTTCAGATTTATCGAACCGTTACCGCCGGCATAGCAAAGCACCTGCTGGGTGACGGTTATGGAGCTGTTTAACGATCCGGCCGGCTGGCTGATCGTAGCGGAAGCTGTTGAGGAACAACCTTTGGAGTCGGTAATGGTCACCACGTAGGTTCCGGCATATAAACCGGATACATTCTGGTTTCCGGATCCGTTGCTCCAGAGATAGGAATATCCTGGTGTTCCTCCGGTTACCTGAAGGTTGATCGAACCGTTTGCACCTGAATTGCAGGATACATTGGAAGCGGTTGTGGCGGTTCCGGTAACAGGCTGCGCCGGTTGTGAAACTACCAGTGAAGCTGCGATGGTCGTGCAACCGTGTCCATCGGTAACCGTGACAGCATAGGAACCGGCCGGAATGTTGTTCAGGTCCTGGGAAATGGCCCCATTGCTCCACTGGTAGACGTAGGGAGTCGTTCCCCCGTTGACCGACAGGTTAATGGAACCTGACGTATTTCCGAAACATGCTACCGGATTGATGCTGACGGCTGAAACGGTCAGGCTGGCGGATGGCTGGGAGATGGAAATCCCGTTTACGGTTTTTGAACATCCCTGTGAATCCGTAACTGTTACCGAATAATTGCCTGCTGCCAGGTTGCTGATGTCCTGCGTGCTGTTTCCATTGCTCCAGTTAAACTGATAAGGTGCAGTGCCGCCTGAAACGTTAAGGGTTATAGCTCCGTTGCTGCCACCGGTACAAGTCACATCGGTATTCGAGGAAACAAAGGCAGCGACTGATGCGGCAGGCTGGCTGATACTGATGGCGCTTAATTGCAGCGTACATCCATTATTATCTGTAACCGACACGG
This sequence comes from uncultured Flavobacteriaceae bacterium, assembly GCA_964458125.1. Lineage (GTDB taxonomy): Bacteria > Bacteroidota > Bacteroidia > AKYH767-A > OLB10 > CAYWHE01. The sequence continues at coordinate 24,513 of CAYWHE010000002.1, forward strand.
TATAAATTCCCGCCTGTAAGCCGGAGATATTCTGTGAAATGGCCCCGTTGCTCCATTGCCAGGAATAGGGCGCTGTTCCGCCGGCTGCCACGGTGCTGATGGCACCGTTCGAACCGTTAAAACAGGATACGTCTGCAGTGGATGATGCGGATCCTGACAGTGCTGATGCCGGCTGGGAAAGGGTTGCCGATGTGGTTGCCGTACATCCCAGGGCGCTGGTAACGGTAACCGTATAGGTACCGGAGGCTGCATTGGAAATATTCTGCAGCGTGGCACCATTGCTCCAGTTGAATGAATAGGGACTGTTGCTGTTTGAAACCGTCAGGCTGATTGTTCCGGTGGTTTGGCCGAAACAATTTATATCGGACTGAGCCGTCGTTACCTGGGGCTTTTTCCTGAGTGTCAGCACCATCGTGTCTTTCGGTGTAGAACATCCATACCGGGGCGCCAGGAAGAGTGAAACAGATCCCGCATTGATATCGGCGGCCGAGGGAAAATATTTTACACTGTAACTGCTGTCATCCGGATAAAAAACTCCTGAACCGGAACTCGTCCATTGTTTGGAGCCCGAATATGCGGCAGACGAGAAGGCAATTGAACCGTTCAGGGTAACGGAATCGGATCCGGAAACGGTAACACAAACCGATTGATCGGCACCGGCGTTGGTAACCAGGTAATCAGGGACGGAAAGGCTGCTGGTGACATTTTGCTTGTGTGCAAACCACCAGGTGTTCATGGTATTGTTATTTCCGATGGAGTTTTCCGTATTCACAGGGGAGGAAACCCAGGTATGACAAGGGAAAGCACATCCCGACAGGTTTGTGGTTCCGCCAACAAGCTGATCATTGTAAAATAAGGAATCCACAAATAAACCGGCCCCCGGACGAATGACACTCATCGAAAAACCATTCTCATGGTTTTCAACGTCATACATGGGAAAGTTGACTTCTCCGGATTCCACGTTTACAATTGCCGTGATGGTATTACCGGCAGGAATATATGCACCCAACCCGTCTTTTCCATCCCAGTGTAGGCAGTTTTGTCCCTGTGGCGTGCCGGGAAAACTCAGGATCCGGTCAGCGGTTCCGGGATTGTAAACCCCGTTTCCGTTCCGGTCAATTAGGATAGTTACATCAGACTTTTTAGTCAGGTTCACATTGATGCAAATCGAATCGAGCACACAACGTGTCAGGGAAATAGGCGCATTCAGGAACTGCATGGTTCCGCTGGGAAAAACAACCTGGTCAGGATCCTGCAAGAAAAGTTTAAGTTCTGCGGGAACGAAAAATCCCGGTTTTGATTTTCTGTCATTCGAAGCATTGCCTGTATTGGTGCAGCCCCAACTATTACAGGAGGCCCTGAATTTATAGGGTTTGATTCCGTTCATATGGACCCTGGTGACAGAACTGTCGGAACCGTATATGTAAAAACTGCCCATAAACTGGCCGGAATAGGAGGAGGTGTTGAAGCTCCAGTTGTAAGAGAACAACCTTCCTGGAATAGCCGTGTTGGTGGGAGTATTGACCACTGTAATATCAAAGATGCCGAAATTGATTTCCGAGTTGGTAGTGGCAGTGGTCCCTGACGCTTCGTTAAATTCAATGTAATAATTTCCCGGCAATCCGGCTGTAGGCGTGATTACAAAGGCATTGTAACCCAGGGAACTGAGAACGGCCGGCCCGTTAACGGCCTGTTTGTGGTAGGAGATAAATCCCTGGGAACCGGTCGTTTTTGGAAGGAGGGTGGGACCGGAAATGATGACTCCATTCGGATTTTTTACCCTGAAGTACCAATCCGTATTGCTGCTGCGTTGCCCCATGCCAAAGTAAATTTTTTCATTCACCGGGTCGCTGATCCGGATGTTTAACCGGTTGGTATCTGTGGCGTTATAACAAGCAAAGGAACCCCAGGTGGTTCCGTTCAGGATCATGATGGAGGATGATTTTGTGGTGTCCGGTCTGAATTGGGGCGATCCTTCCGAATGTAATTCCCGGTTTATACCAAATAGCAACACAACGGATATCAATAACGTGTTTACCGAATAAATTTTGAAAGGGAAATTTCCCGGAAACATGGGATTTTTTTTCGTCATAGTATGAATAGGTTAAATGGAAACTACGGATTCCTGGTTAGAATTTATCATGTCGTTATACTTCACCATGACAAAAAAATTAATTCATTTTTTCCCATATTCTTACAAAAGCCGGGAACTCCCTGGTATAAATCAGAATTCGCTAATTGAAAAATTTAAATTTATAAATAACTGAAATACAGTTAATAATGATTTTGCCCATAGGTTTTTCCCTGCATACGCCCTGCAAATCACTCATTGAATCAGCCAAACAATAAGATTCCCTGCCAAATTCTAACAATCATGCCGGTCGGGCCCGATTGTAAATATTTTTGGTGGCTAATCCAGGTATCCGTTTATGAAAAAAATGAAAAGGCTGTACCTCCGCTTTCGACTGATCAGTTTTCATGATATGCTGTTGTTTTTCATCATCCTCATCCTGCTTTTTTTTGTGATTTTATAATGAAGGATGACTGGTTGAAATTTGGATAGGGAATATGAATTCCTGTCCGGCACAGGTATGATTTTCCGTAATGGGAGTAATCCCCATTTAATTTTTGTAAGGTATTTTTCAATTTCCTACCTTTCGCTGGAGGAAATATTCTTATGATCCATTGCATCATTATTGACGATGAAAAAATGTGCATCAGTACGCTGGAACTGACGCTGCAGGTTCATTGTCCGGACGTTATCATTGATGCTACCTGTTCCAGCGCGGAGGAGGGTATGAAAGCCATTGAAAGGTTCCGTCCTGAAGTGGTTTTCCTGGATATAGAAATGCCCCGTATGAACGGCTTTGATATGCTGGAAAGAATAAGCCCTGTTAATTTTCATATCGTTTTTACCACCGCCTACAACCAGTTTGCCATTAAAGCTTTCCGGTACAGCGCGCTCAATTACCTGCTAAAGCCCATAGATCCCGATGAGCTCAGGGAGACGGTACATCGCATCCTGCAGGTCCGAAGGGCTCCTTCGAAAGAACAGTTTGAACTGCTGCTTGAATCCATCCGGCACAGCGAACCCCGGACACAGCGAATTGCCTTGTCTACCGGTGACGGCTTGTTGTTTGTACAGACTTCCGATATCCTTTATTGCCAGTCTGAAAGTAATTACACCTACGTTTACCTGGTCAATGGCGACAGACACCTTCTGGCCAGGCCCCTCAAGGAATTTGAGGACACTTTGTCCGGTGACCGGTTTTACAGGATACACAATTCCTACCTCGTGAATCTGGATCAGATTAAAAAATTTGTTCGTGGTGACGGGGGATACGTCATCATGAATGACGGTACCCAGATCACGATCGCCAGGGCCAGGAGGGAAGAGTTTTTTAACCTGTTTGATAAATTTTAGCTGACCTTTTCAGGAAATAATTTCATTTCGGGAATCCTTTTCCGGCTGCCAAAGGAAGCAAATTCTCACGGAAGGATATTTCGGATTTCATGTACATCTTGCCAAACACTAAGAAAAACTACCGGTCACTCAGTTTCATGTAAATAGGTTACCACGTTCCGTTTTTTTTGCACCGTCAATTCATCAAAACAGCGCCAATCTGTGAAATTACGGTTTTCAAAAATGTGGGAAATAAACCGGCCTGACCCGCCATGTTTTTATACCGGCCTGGTTACCGTGTTGTTTACGGGATTTATAACTGCGTCTGCGGCAGCTTATCCTGTTTTCCTTTGGTACGGCTTTTCAGGTGGAACGTGTTTTGGAATCCTGGCCGTTTGCGCCATGAATATTCAGAAAAGATATCTTTCAATCAGCTAATCGTTAACACCAATAACTGAAAACCAATGAAAAAAACAATTCAGATAGCCATATACGTAATTGGTCTGGCTGCAGGTTTGCCTTTAAATGCCCAGAACATTTTCCCGGCATCCGGGAGTACAGGAATCGGAACCAGCAGTCCGAATGCTTCGGCCCTGCTTGAAATAAAAAGCACATCGAAAGGTGTATTACTTCCTAAAATGACCAGGGCTCAACGCGATGCCATTGGCTCCCCGGCAACCGGTCTGCTGATTTATCAAACCGACAACGGCAAGGGTCTCTATCATTATGACGGAAATTCCTGGAAAAGTGTTACCGGCAGCAGTCCGGTCAGGGGTCTCAGCGAAAACCTGTTCATCGGGCAAAGTGCAGGGGCGGGAAATATAGCCGGCGCTTCCAATATTGGCCTGGGGAAAGGGGCCCTGTTTACCAATTCAACTGCCAGCGGCCTGGTGGCCATCGGTGATTCGGCTTTATATAACAATTCGAGCGGTTATAAAAATACGGCGGTGGGCCATGCAGTTCTGAAGAATAACACCTCCGGACAGTATAACACTGCCTTTGGTTATTCAGCCCTGTCGGGTAACCAAACCGGTGCTGAAAATTCTGCCTTAGGTTCCCTGGCACTGATGAACAACACCATGGGATACAGCAATACCGCTGCAGGCGCAAGCACCCTGCTCAACAATGTGTCAGGGTACAACAATACCGCGATGGGAGCCAATTCTATGAAGATGAATGATTACGGATATGAAAATACCGCATTGGGATCCTATGCCCTGTATTCCAATACCAATGGCAGCGGAAACCTGGCCGGAGGCTATAAGGCCCTTTACAACAATGCCGGAGGGAATACCAATGTGGCCCTGGGTCGTGAATCAATGATGTATAATACGGAGGGCAGCGATAACGTGGCGGTAGGATATTATTCACTCTATAATAATACGTATGGTGATTACAATGTCGGATTGGGAACCGGTACGCTTATTTCCAATACGTCCGGTTCAGCCAATATCGGAATTGGAGGTTATGCCCTGGGCGCCAATACAACGGGCAGTGGAAACATTGCATTAGGTCATGGCACGATGATTTCCAATACGACCGGTGATTACAACAATGCCATCGGAGATAATTCCTTGTATAAAAATACAACTGGAGGTATGAATAATGCTTATGGATACCAGGCCCTGTTTGAAAATACTTCAGGATCCAACAACACTTCCCTGGGTTCGGCAGCCCTATATAATAATTTAACCGGAAATGGAAATACAGCTACGGGAAATAATGCCCTGAATAAAAATATCACCGGCAGCGACAATACGGCCAGCGGATTTTATGCCTTATATTTCAATACGACCGGGCAGTATAACTCATCCCTCGGGTTCTCATCGCTATATTCCAATACCACGGGTGATAATAATGCCGCTGTCGGCGCCAACGCTCTTTACAGCAATACAACCGGTTTTTCCAATTCGGCCCATGGGGTGAACAGCTTAAATAACAATACAACGGGCTATTCAAATGTTGCCAACGGAGCCATGGCTCTGTATTACAACTCCGCCGGCTTCCGCAACACGGCCGTGGGCTATGGCAGTGGCAGTTACAACGACAACAATACGTCCTGTACTTTTGTCGGTTATGATGCCGATCAATCGGTGACTACTGATTTTACCAATTCCATGGCGCTGGGCAATTCCAGCAGGATTACGGCCAGCAACCAGGTTCGTATGGGAAATCCTTCCATCACCTCCATAGGAGGCTACGCAGGCTGGACCAACCTGAGTGATGGCCGGTACAAGAAGAATATCCGGGAACAGGTTTCCGGCATGAATTTTATCAGGCGCCTTCGCCCGGTTGTGTACAACCTGGATGTTAAAAAACTGAATGAAAAACTGGGTATTGAAGATGCCGATCCGGATGCTGTAAAAACCAGGGAGCTGGAATTGCAATCCGGTTTTATAGCCCAGGAGGTGGAGGAGGCAGCACAGGCAACCGGCTATGTTTTCAGCGGTATTGACAAACCCAAAAATAATGAAGACCTGTATGGATTGCGTTATGCCGAATTCGTGGTTCCGGTAGTGAAAGGTATACAGGAAATGGATGGTGATTTGGATAACCTGAAAAGGGAAGTAAAGGAAATACGCGAAGAAAACGTATATTTGATAAAGGCATTGGAAGAATTAAGGGCCGCCTTTGGACAGTCTGTTTCAACTGCCCGGATGCAGGTTCCTTCCACAGAAGCGCACTTCGAGATCCATCCAAACCCTGCCAGGGATGAGTTTGTGCTGACCTGCAACAAACAAATGCCGGATCAGACCCGGATTGAAATCATCAGCAGCGAAGGAAAGCTGGTTAAAACCGTCCCGGTGACTGAAAACAATATGCTGATCGGGACTTCAGATTTGGTGGCAGGCGCCTACCTTTTACTGGTTAAGGATGGTAAAATTGTTTCCGCCACCCTGAAACTGTTCATTACCCGGTGATCATTCCTATTATTTATGCACCCGAACGAAGGTCCGGGTGCATAAAATTCTAATCCCGGGCCGAAGTCTGGGATTCTTTTTTATATTTACTCCCGTCATTTGTCATTTTCAAAAATGACCTTGATCATGTCGGGATTTTTCCTGTTCGTTTTTATTTGCATGTCGGATGATAGAGGAAACCACGGAGCAGAAAATTGTTTGTTTTCATTGCGGTGAAGCCTGCATGGATCAGGATATCTGTATGGAGGACAAGCATTTTTGTTGCCTGGGTTGCAAAACCGTTTATGAAATTCTTTCCGGCAATAATCTTTGTGCCTATTATAATTATACCGATCATCCCGGCACTACCCAGAAGAAAAAAGTACCTTCCCGGGTTTTTGAGGTGCTTGAAGATGAGAAAATAAGGCAGAAACTGATCTCTTTCACCAACGGCCGCCAGACCCATGTTACCTTCTTTATACCCGCCATGCATTGCAGTTCGTGCATCTGGCTGCTTGAACAGCTTTCCCGTCTGAATAAGGGCATCATCAGTTCCCGGGTCCATTTCATGAGGAAGGAAATGGAGATCATTTTTAATGAGCGGGTCATTTCCCTTCGTCAGGTTGCAGAATTATTGCGTGCAGTTGGGTATGAGCCACACCTGAGTTTTCAGGATGCGGATGGGGTGAATCCGGTAAAAAAATCCAGTACGGAATTGTTTAAAATCGGAATTGCCGGGTTCTGTTTCGGAAACATCATGATGCTGAGTTTCCCTGAATATTTTTCCTCAGGAAAGATACAGGAGACAGACCTGAAACAATGGTTCTCCTGGCTGAACCTGGTCTTATCGCTTCCGGTCCTTTTCTATTGTTCCACCGGCTTCTTTGATTCTGCCTGGAAGGGACTGAAGCAAAGATTTTTAAACATCGATGCACCCATTGCCCTGGCCATACTGGTTATTTTTTCCTGGAGCGTTTACGCCATTCTGAGTCATTCGGGTCCTGGCTATCTGGATTCCATGTCGGGCATTGTTTTTTTTATGCTGCTGGGACGGTTTTTCCAGGACCGGACCTACGATGGCATTTCCTTCGAGCGTGATTACAAATCCTATTTTCCCATATCGGTTACCGCCCTGGAAGATGGAAAGGAATTGCAAAAGCCGGTTTCTGATATCCGCGCCGGAGCCCGTCTGCTGATTCATAACCAGGAAATCATCCCTGTTGATGCCATTCTGTTCCGCGGTAAAGCCCGTATTGATTACAGCTTTGTCACCGGGGAGTCGGAACCGGTTGAGACGGGAATCGGGGAACTGATCTATGCCGGCGGCAGGCATTCGGGACAGCAGCTGGAAGTGGAAGTGATCCGGGAGGTTTCCCAGAGTTACCTGACCGGACTCTGGAACAGGGATACGTTTAAAGAAAACCGGGAAAAGCAGGAAAGCCCGTTCATTCATCATGTAAGCCGGTATTTTTCTTTGGTCGTTCTGGGCCTTTCGGTTGCGGCATGTATATTCTGGCTCTGGGCGGATCCATCGAAAGCTCTTTTGGCGCTGACCACTCCGCTCATCGTAGCCTGTCCCTGCGCCTTGTTGTTGTCTGCCACGTTCACCAATGGAAATATCCTGAGGATTTTCGGAAAAAATAAATTCTTTGTTAAAAATGCCGCCGTACTTGGAAGACTTGCTGAAATCAAAGCCGTGGTTTTTGACAAGACAGGCACGCTGACAATTCCTGATTCCAGGCAGGTTGTTTTTGAAGGAGAGCCCCTTCTTCGATCTGATATCCGGCTGATTCGAAGCATAGCGATACATACCGCTCATCCCTTCAGCAAGGCCATACGGGAATTATTTCCCGGGGATGATTTTGTAAAATTGGATGCCTTTGATGAATCCTCCGGCCAGGGCATTGAGGCCATGGCTGGGAAGGACCAGATACTGATAGGATCATCGCGGTTTTGCGGGGTGGACGGAAGCCGCGACGGCAGGTCTACCCGGATATATTACAGGCGAAACGGAACGGTTCGCGGATATTTTGCCGTCCGGAACCTGTACCGGACGGGTTTTGATGACATGCTCCACAATCTGTCGGGCCGTTTCAGGCTGGCTGTTTTGTCCGGGGATAAGGATTTTGAGAAGAATTTCCTCGCTTCCTTTATCCGGGATCCGCAGGATATGCTGTTCAATCAGAAGCCGGAAGACAAACTCGAAAGCATTCGTATGCTGAAAGCAAAGTATAATTCAGTGCTGATGGTGGGTGACGGGTTGAATGATGCCGGCGCCTTAAAGGAAAGCACGGTGGGCATTTCGGTTTCGGATCATAACAACAATTTTTCTCCTGCCTGTGATGCCATCCTGGATGGCGACAGGCTGATCCGGCTGCCCGGCATCCTGAAACTGGCACGTGCCGCCCGCCTGATTATTCTGGGTAGTTTTGCCCTCTCGCTCGTATATAACGCAGCGGGTTTGTTTTTTGCCCTGCAGGGCGAACTGTCCCCGGTGATTGCAGCCATCCTCATGCCCCTGAGTTCCATATCCATCGTCCTCTTTACCACGCTTGCGGGCACTGGCATGGCCCGGAGTTATGGATTTAAATAATCAAATCCCTCAGCAATAGTTACCCTGCAGAACATGATAAAAATCAGTTAAATTGAAATCAGTGATCATAATGCTTTTTACATCACTAAAATAGCTTTGCAACAATAAAATGAGTGTGATCATACTGTTAACCGCTGTCAGTCTGTTTGTTGCAGGCGGGTTTCTCCTGTCCTTTATCTGGTCGGTGAAATCGGGTCAGTATGAAGATGTCTATACGCCTTCGGTCCGGATCATTCTGGATCAGGAACCGGATAAGGTCCTGGAGGAGGAAACGGAAATAAAATCAGCCAATCAAACAACCAATTAATACTGCATTATGGAAATAGAAAAATTCTCCTACGATAACAAGATCGTGCGCAATTTCGCCTACGCCACCATGTTATGGGGCCTGGTTGGCATGCTCGTTGGTTTATGGGTGGCCCTGCAACTGGCCTTTCCGGCGTTAAACTTCGGAATTTCGTTCACCACCTTCGGCCGCCTCCGGCCGCTTCATACAAATGCCGTTATTTTTGCATTTGTAGGGAACGGCATATTCATGGGCGTTTATTATTCCCTGCAGCGACTATGCAAGGCACGGATGTTCAGTGATTTTTTGAGCCGTCTTCATTTCTGGGGATGGCAGCTGATTATCGTTTCGGCAGCAGCCACCCTGCCTTTCGGATTCACTACGGGTAAGGAGTATGCCGAACTGGAGTGGCCCATTGATATAGCCATAGCGCTGATCTGGGTTATTTTCGGCATCAACATGTTTGGCACCATCATCAAGCGAAGGGAACGGCATATTTATGTGGCCATCTGGTTTTACATCGCCACGCTTGTTACGGTGGCCGTGCTGCACATTGTGAATTCCTTCGAGCTGCCAATTTCCTTCCTGAAGAGTTATTCCTTATATGCCGGAGTCCAGGATGCCCTGGTGCAATGGTGGTACGGACACAATGCCGTGGCTTTTTTCCTGACCACGCCCTACCTCGGCCTGATGTATTATTTTCTTCCCAAGGCCGCGAACCGCCCGGTTTATTCATACAAATTATCCATTGTTCACTTCTGGGCCCTGATATTTCTTTATATCTGGGCCGGACCTCACCATTTACTGTATACGGCTTTGCCGGACTGGGCCCAGTCTCTTGGCGTGGCCTTCTCCATCATGCTGATCGCTCCTTCCTGGGGCGGTATGGTGAACGGCCTGCTTACCCTTCGTGGCGCCTGGGATAAGGTGCGGGAAGATGTCGTGCTGAAATTCATGGTGGTGGCCGTCACCGCGTACGGAATGGCCACCTTTGAAGGCCCCATGCTTTCGCTGAAAAATGTCAATGCCATAGCGCATTTCACCGACTGGATCGTTGCCCACGTGCATGTCGGGGCTTTGGGATGGAACGGTTTCCTGACGTTTGGGATCCTATACTGGCTCATACCCCTCATGTTCCGGACACAGCTGTATTCAAAAAAGCTCGCCAATTTTCATTTCTGGATCGGCACCCTGGGCATCTTATTTTATGCCATACCCATGTACTGGGCTGGTTTTATGCAAAGCCTGATGTGGAAACAGTTTACCGAGGAAGGCATGCTCAAATACCAGTTCCTGGAAACCGTTACCCGGATCATGCCGATGTACCTGATGCGTTCCCTGGGCGGAACCCTCTACCTGATCGGGGTGATTGCCATGACGTATAACCTGATCGTTACTATACGTCAGGGTTCATTTCTGGATAATGAGGAAGCCGAAGCCGCACCGCTGGCCGCTTATGTGAAGCCCAAAGGCGATTACTGGCACCGTGCGCTGGAACGCAAACCCGTTCAGTTTATGATTTTGAGCCTGGTCGTTATTCTCATCGGCGGTATCGTTGAACTCGTTCCGACCTTCCTGATCAAATCCAACATTCCCACCATCTCCAGTGTCCGGCCCTACACACCACTGGAATTGCAGGGCCGTGATATTTATATCCGGGAAGGTTGCTATACCTGTCACTCTCAGATGGTACGGCCGTTCAGGAGCGAGACGGTCCGTTACGGGGAATATTCCAAAGCCGGGGAATACGTTTATGATCATCCCTTCCAATGGGGTTCCAAGCGCACCGGACCGGATCTGATGCGGGTGGGCGGAAAGTACCCGGATTCCTGGCATTTCAACCACATGCTGGATCCCACTTCCATGTCATCCGGTTCCATCATGCCTTCCTATCCCTGGTTGTTCGATAACGTTCTGGACATCTCCAGCACCGAAGCGAAAATCACCGCCATGCGGCAACTGGGTGTGCCTTATAAAGAGGGCTATGAGCAAAATGCAAACCGGGATCTGAAAATACAGGCCCAGGTAATAACTGATAATTTGTCGAGGGATAAAATTAAAATCATGAGCGACAGGGAAATCATAGCCCTTATCGCTTACCTGCAACGGCTTGGTACTGACATAAAAATTAAAACCGCTCGACAATGAGGAGCCTGCCGTTTCGAATCTGAATCCTTAACCTGATAAAGAAATAAAATAATGAAATTTCAAAGCTATCTCGAAACCATCGCCGGCATCGAAATCTACCCGATGATATCGCTGATCATATTTGTTGTATTTTTTTGCCTGCTGTCTGTTCGCGTGGTGCGAATGAAGAAGGAAGAGATCAGTATTCTTGAAAACCTCCCGCTTGCCGATGGAACAAAACTTTCCGGAACCGATCAGTCTGCATTATAATCGAATAAAAAAACTAGATATGAAAAACTCAGGCATAAAACTGCGTAGCATAAGTGGAAAAAGGATAGTCTTGTTTTTTTTCCTGCTGATTCCTTCCCTGCTGTATGCTGCTGAAGGAACACCTGCCGGTCAGGGCGATTCGATTTTTATCCAACCCTTATTTCTGTTCCTGGGGGCCATGGTGCTGATATTTCTGGTGTTCATCATCACACTGGGAAAAATGCTGACCCGGTTAAGCGACTATTATTCCAGGAACAAGGACAAGATGATGCGTGCGATCACCTTGCTGTTCGTTTTTTTCACGGCCTTCCACCCTGCCGGATCGAACTGCCGGGCGGCAGGCATTTTCCCGTTGCCGGAGTCCTATTCCGGTGTTCCGGCCGGTGTTGTTTATCTGCTGCTGCTGGTGCTGCTCCTGGAAACGGTAATCATCTTTACCTTATTCAGCATCTTCAACCGTTTTCTTTATAAAAAAGCCGTTACAGGTCAAGCCTCCGGGCTGGTTAAAAAACCCCGCGGGGTCTGGCAGCGGATTTTTGGAGGCGCTCCTGTTGAAACGGATGAGGAGAAAATGACTGATCACGTTTATGATGGTATCCGCGAGCTGGATAACGGCATGCCGCCCTGGCTTCAGTATATGTTTCTCGTAACGGTTATCTTTGCCGTATTCTATTTGCTGAATTATCATGTCTGGAAAAGCAGCCCGCTGCAACTGGCCGAATACAATAAGGAGTTGTCCGATGCAAAAGCGCAACTGCTGGAATTTCAGAAAAAATCGGCTAACCTGGTGGACGAATCAAACGTGGTTCGGTTGACCGATGCCGCTGCCCTGAAGGAAGGGATGGTTATTTTTAATACCAACTGCACGGCCTGCCACGGATTAAATGGAGAAGGTACGGTTGGTCCTAACCTGACGGACCAGTTCTGGATTCACGGAGGTGCTATGCGGGATATTTTTAAAACCATTAAATACGGGGTCGTTGAAAAGGGAATGAAATCCTGGCAGTCCGATCTTTCACCCCGTCAGATGCAACTGGTGGCCAGTTACATTAAAACGCTGGCCGGGACAAATCCGCCCAATGCAAAAGAAAAACAGGGCGACTTTTACAATGAAAATGCAAGCCAGGCAAAAGATACCGCTGCTCCAGGTGCCATCAAACCGCCTGCGGATTCGCTGTTGACGGCGGGCAAAAATTAAATGAAACACCTTCAGGAAACGGACAGGGAATCGTTTCGCGACCGCATGGTCACGGTCGATGAACAGGGTAAGCGCAAGTGGATTTACCCGGTCAGGCCCAAAGGCAGGTTTTATCGGTGGAGAACCTGGGTCAGTTACATCTTCCTGTTGTTATTTTTTTTGCTTCCCTTTATCAAAATAAACGGTAATCCGCTTTTTATGATCCAGGTCCTGGAACGAAAATTTATTCTTTTCAGCGTGGTTTTCTGGCCGCAGGATTTCTTCCTGTTTATGCTGGGCATGCTCACCTTCATTGTTTTTATTGTGGTGTTCACGGTCATCTTCGGCCGGGTGTTTTGCGGCTGGGTATGCCCGCAAACCATTTTTATGGAAATGGTGTTCCGGAAAATTGAATACTGGATCGAAGGGGACGCTCATCAGCAACGCCTGATATCGGCCGGGTTATCCGAAACCAAAAACCTGCTGAAGCGTACCGGTAAACTGATCGTTTTTTTCCTGGTTTCCTTCCTTATCGCCAATACCTTCCTGGCCTATATCATTGGAGTGGATGAACTCATGACCATCGCCACCGGCAGTATTTCAAATCATCTTGGCGGATTGATTGCCATCCTGATCTTCACCACGGTTTTTTTCCTGGTATATGCCTTTGTGCGGGAACAGGTCTGCTGTATCGTTTGCCCCTACGGCCGCCTCCAGGGTGTGCTGCTGGACCGGAATTCCATGGTGGTGGCGTATGATTATAAAAGAGGGGAACCCAGGGAAAAAATTCATAAACAGGAAACCCGTACCCAGGGGGACTGCATCGACTGCGGATTATGTGTCCGCGTTTGCCCGACCGGAATCGATATCCGGAACGGTACCCAACTGGAATGCATCAATTGTACGGCCTGCATGGATGCCTGTGATGGTATCATGGACCAGGTGGGATTTAAGAAAGGACTGATCCGGTATGCTTCTGAAAATAACATCGACCGTCACGAGAAGCTGCATTTTACCGCCCGTATGAAAGGATACTCATTTGTATTATTTTTGCTGATTGGCATTCTGGTTTCTCTGCTGGCCACCCGTACCGATCTGGACACGACCATTTTGCGGGCACAGGGTCAATTATTCCAGGAACAGGAGGGAGGGAAAATTAGCAACCTGTATAACATTGAACTGATCAACAAAACACATGAGGATATTCCCGTCACCCTGAAACTTGAAAATATGGATGGAGAAATTAAAATGATCGGAAAAGATATCCGGGTAAAAGCAGAGTCGGAGGCGCGAAGCGCTTTTTTTGTGATCCGTGAAAATGGTAATATCAGGGAGCAAAAGACGAAATTCAGAGTAGGCATATATGAAAACGGAATTCGTATTGGAACTGCAAAATCAACATTTTTCGGACCCTTTAATTGACGGAACCGATGAACTGGGGATATAAAATATTATTTCTTTACATAGGCTTCCTGATCTTTGTGCTGACGATGGTCTACCTGTCCATAAACCAGCAGGTGGACCTGGTGGCTCCGGATTATTACGACAGGGAAATCGCTTTCCAGAAACAGATCGATGCCGGAAAAAACAGCGTGGATGCTCAGGCAGGATGGCAACTGGAAGTGGATGCAAGCCGCGTCAGACTACGGTATTCCAAACCGGCTGATGCCGCACGCCTGAACGGCACAGTGCTCTTTTTCAGGTCCAGTGATGCCGCTCAGGACCGCAGGGAGAAACTGCAAACGGCCCCCGATGGAAGCCAGTCATTTGATGTAACCTCCATGAAAAAAGGCGCCTATAAGGTGGTGCTGGAGTGGCAGGTGGACGGCAAAGCCTATTACGAAGAAAAGAGCATATTTATTCCCTGATGTGGATTACGGCAATATCGGCACTGTTACTCGGACTTGCAGGCAACCTGCATTGCCTCGGCATGTGTGGTCCCATTGCCATGGCCCTGCCCGTGCATAATCGCGGAACGCTCTACAAATTTTCCGGATTGACCGGTTATAACGCCGGGCGTCTGGTAACATATTCCATTTTGGGATTGTTGTTCGGCCTTTTTGGAAGGGGATTGGCCATGGCCGGTTTGCAGCGTTACCTGTCCGTGATTTCCGGCATCATCATGATGCTCATCCTGTTGTTGCCGGGAATGATCAACCGGTTCCAGTTTCATTCCTGGCTTGGGAAGATAAAGGGTGCCATGCATTTTTTTCTCCATCGAAAAAGCATTCCGGCTCTTTTTACCCTTGGCCTGGTCAATGGTTTGTTGCCCTGCGGACTTGTTTACATTGCACTGACGGCTTCGCTGGCCACGGGCAATGCCTATACCGGCGCCTTGTTTATGGCCCTGTTCGGCCTGGCCACCATGCCCGGCATGTTTACCGTTGGATATGTATCAGGGGTCTTAAAGGAAAAAAACAAACGGAGTTTCAGGCTGGCTTCTCCGGTGTTCACGGTTATCGTGGCGCTTGTACTGATCCTGAGAGGACTTAATCTCGGCATACCATACCTCAGTCCGAAAATCAGTACACCTTATGAAAAGGCCTCCTGCTGCCACCGGTGATTAGCCGGTGATGGTATGTGTCTAAAAGGTTGATGGAGATTTTTTAATAGGGAACCGGCCAGGATTTTTTTAAAAATTTGCAGGTTACCAAAAAACAACTACCTTGTGTTTGATTTACGGGTTGAAGGCACACTTCAACCTCATGTGTAATTTTTTAAAACCTCTAAACATGAAGAAAATCAAATCAGAATTTTTTTTACTGGTCCTGTTGACAGTCAGCCTTTCGGCTTGTACTTACAGCACTTACGTGGGCCTGACGGTGAACGAACCCATGCTGAAGGATGCCGGTGAACGGCAGGGGACCTTGTATATCGGGGCCAACCACCTCGAGTTGCAGGGGGCCTATGCAGCCACGAAACACATCGGCCTGCTGGCTGACGTATGGAAAGGGTATGACAGGCGGTTTTCCGTTGAATTCATGCCCGGATATTATTACGCTTCACCGACTGGATTTTGCACGGGTGTTTATGCCGGAGGGGGAATGGCCAACACCAGCGGTTTTAAAGAGATCAATTATTCCACCCTGTTCACGCGTTACAGCGACCGCTACCTCAATCAGGTCCGCTACACCACCCTGCTTTGCCAGCCCGCAGTCGGATACAGGCACAAAAACTTTGAAGTGTCTTTTGCTACCCGTTTCGCCTATGTCCGGTTTTCCCAATTCAAAAGCTGGTACTACCAGATGAATTTGAATGAAGACCAGGATTATAAACTGATGGATTCCTTTCTGACTGGTCATGCCAGCGCCCTGCTGTTTACCCCCGCCATTAACTGCAGCATGGGACTGGAACATGTCAAGGTGTTTATTGGAACCAGTGTAACGTGGAGTATGGGCGGCCTGTTCAAGGATGAGATTGGCGGACGTTACCTGGGCGCCCCTTACCTGTTTTCATCCGGGGTGAAGGTGGACCTGCCTGCTCCGCGTAAATATAAAGGCAAAAACAAGGTTACTTTCTAATCCTGCCTTCTGAAACGCTTCACAGCTTTTTCAGCGGACCTCAAACTTCTGGTCCGGTTATACCATCCGGCCGTAGTTTAGTTGTGATATTTTTCCACTGCCACTGATAAAGCTTTATTTTTACAGGAAATTTATTTTCATCAGATGAAAATTTCCAGACGAATAACCATAGAGACCATTTTCCTGTTCCTGATGACCGCTTTGTTAACTTCATGCAAGCCCGATTTACGGCACGAACAAACCTCAACGGTGGTGACGGATACCGTTACCGTAAAAACCGAAACGGTTGCAACCGGTTATACAGCATCCCTGGCCGGTATCCAGAACCCGGCTCATGTATACAGCGTGTATGTTCCAACTGTTTATTCCGAAAGGAAATCATGGCCGGTTATTTTTGTTTTTGACGCACATGCGCGCGGGAAATTGCCGGTAGAAATGTATCAGGAACTGGCGGAAAGCTTTGGTTATATTTTATTTGCTTCGAACAACTCCAGGAACGGCCAGGATATGCAAACGGCCGCCTCCCTGTTTCTTGAAATGAAAAACGAGGCCATCAGCAGGCTGAATATCGACAGCAGGAGAATGTACACCATGGGTTTTTCAGGCGGTTCCCGCGTGGCCGCCAATCTGGCCATCAGCCAGGGAGACATTGCCGGTGTCATTGGCTGCAGTGCGGGTTTTCAGGTCGGCAACCAGGCTCTTCCGAATACGCTCAGCTACATCGGCATTGCCGGCAATGAGGATTTTAACCTGGCCGAAATGAAGGATCTGGACCAGAGCCTTAACATGACCGGCCTGCGGCACCAATTGCTGATTTTTAACGGCAAACATGAGTGGTGCCCGGTGGAGATCATGCGTGAAGCCTTTTCCTGGATCACCATCAATGCCATGCGTAACCAGTTGATACCAGGCAGCGACAGCCTTTACCACGCTTTTCTCGGCAGCCAGGAAATCCTGCTTGATAAACTGAAAAAGGAGGGCAATACCTATGAACTTTTTAAGACCAATGAAAAAATCGTCAACTACCTCGATGGACTCACGGACATTGGTATATACCGGGAACATCTGAATCAGCTGAAAAATTCAGACAAAGTGCTGGCTTACGGCAGTTACCTGAACCGCATTGCGGCCGAAGAAGCGAGGCTGCAAAAACAATATGCCGGCTTTATCACCACCCGCGATCTGCCCTGGTGGAAGGCCGAAGTCAGCCAGTTGCAGCAAGCCATCAGCAGGGATAAAAAAAGGGAAGAGGCCCTGTTTAAAAAACGCCTGTTGAGTTACATGAGCCTCCTGGCCTATATGTACAGCAACCAGGCATTGACTTCGGGCGACCTGGTGATGGCGAACCGGTTTATTAAAATTTATGAAACGGTTGACCCGGAAAACTCCGAACATGCCTATATGAATGCGCTGCTGATGATGCAATACAAAAAACCGGCGCTGGCTATAAACGCCCTGAAAAGGGCCGTTGAATTGGGTTTTAATGACCGTGAAAGAATGCTGCAGGAACCGGCATTCGCCGCTTTATTGGTACTTCCGGAAATGAAAGCCATCACCGACAGTATGCCATAAATGCAAAGCCTGTTTGATCCATCACCCTTCGGTCCAAACAATCTTTCAAAAAATTGAATCCAAAGGGTATTGGACGGAATATTTGCTTCCAATCAGTTCACCTTGCCTCCGGCAGCAGGTTGCACGGGACGGGCTTACAGCATGGTCAACCATTCCACACCGTCAATGGTAATTTCAGTTGTGGCCAATGGCAGTTTAACCAATGCGGCAGCCCGGACGGCCGGATCAGCCATACCAATCATTTCCGACGCCAGTGTTAGGAGAAAGATCATTTAACAGGCCGGGAATGCATTCCGGAATCTGATCCGAAAGGAAACGGAATAGCGATACAGTTTCAGGGCCTTATGGGCCCTTTTCTGTTGCTGTTGCATGGTCGAACCATCCCTGGTTTAGGGGTTCCGGTATAAAATGCGGTGAGGCTGACTTACACCATATCCCTTCAACAGAGATCCGGTAAAAGGGCGCTGACCGGTTTTTGATCAAAGGCTGCGCTTTAATCGATAATTACAACCGATTGCTCATTCAGGTATGCAGTTTTTTCAGATATGACGGATTTTTGGGGTATCAAATACAACAAACAATCTAAAAACTCAATATCATGAAAACAACCATTCAAAATTTCCTTGCTTTATTAATTCTGCTCTCGGCCGTCCTGAATGGCCTGGACTCGATGGCCCAGGTAGGCATCAACACCCTGTCGCCCAATTCGTCTTCCATGCTCGACATTGCTTCCAGCGACAAAGGACTGCTGATTCCCCGGATGACTTCCGTTCAGCGTTTAGCCATCCCGGCTCCGGCAACGGGACTGATGGTGTATGAAACCACCACCAACCAGTTCTTTTATTTTGACGGTATTACCTGGAGGCCTTTGGCATCCAACGGTACCGCCTGGAACCTGACCGGCAATACCGGAACGAATTCCGCCGCCAATTTCGTCGGAACAACCGATGCCACCGATCTCGTTTTCCGCACCAACAATACGGAGAAAACAAGAATCACCAGCGCCGGCAATATGGGTGTGGGAACACCGGTGCCAACGTCCAGAATAAGCGCTGCCAGATTCGGCGGTATTGATGATATCCTGTCACTTCGTGATGACTCCAGCAGCATCGTGGTCGGGACCGATTTCGATATACCCGGCATCATGAGAATTCGCCCGACAAGCGGAAAAGGGGTAGCCATCACCAACAACGGTGATGCGGTTGGCGTATTTGTGAAGTCAGATGCCACTGCCAACGTGGGTATTGGAACAACCTCACCGGCCAGCAGACTGCACGTGCTTAAAAACGGTGTATCCGGTATTGCTCCTGATGCCAATGCCGTTATCACCGCCGAAAACAACAGCACCAGCTACGTCAATATCTTATCTCCTTCCACGACTGAAAACGGAATCATGTTCGGCATCGGTGGGGGCTTTACGCCGTCGGCCAATAACGGAGGAATCATTTATAATGCCTCCGGAACCAGGAAAGGGTTTCAATTCAGAACAGATGGCAATCTGACGAAGATGTTTCTGGACAGCAATGGACGCGTGGGAATCGGAATCAGTCCGCTGGTCGCCAAACTGGATGTCCTGGTGAGTACTACCCTCGACACCATCATATACCGCGGCAGAAATTCCTCATCCTCCGGAACAACCACCCAGATCGGCAGCATAGAATGGTTCAGGGACTTTTCAAATACCATCGACTTTAATAATAATTCAAACAGCGCCCAGTTTTCCATAAACGTAAACAACAACGCCACCCATGATCTTCAACTGGCCTTTGATGATGCCGCCAAACCCGGCACCAACACCTGGACCATCAGTTCCGATGCCCGGTTGAAGGATGATGTGAAAACATTCAAGGACGGCCTGGAAACCATTGCGGAAATCAACCCCGTGTATTATGAATACAACGGAAAAGCCGGTACACCCAAAGGCGAATATTTTGTTGGCGTGCTGGCCCAGGACATGAAAAAGGCTGCGCCATACATGGTCGGTTCCTTTGAATACACGCCTGATGCAAAAAATCTCGATAACCGGGAAACCTATCTTTCCGTGAACAACGGAGCGCTGACCTATGTGCTGGTGAATGCCGTGAAGGAATTGAATGAAATGGCCGTCAAATCAAACCAGGCGCTGGAGAATATCACGGATTTCGGTGTGCAGTCCATGAACGGCACTGAAATGAACGTCAGTTTCAGCCCTTCATTTGCCTCCAGGATCGCTGGCGGAAATCTTCCCGTGGTAACCGTTTCAGCCGTCAACAGCGATGCCCGTGTGTACGTAAAAAATGTAAACGGCCAGGGATTCACCCTGGTGACCTCTGATCCCCAGACTCAGGTCAACTGGATCGCTGCAGGTAAACTCGAGCAAAGCCGTTTGTCAGTTTCGAAACAATACACTACCGAAGAGCGGCAGGATCTCATCAGCAAAGTTAAGGTGAAGCATGCCGCCATCCGCACAGCAGAGGAAG
The DNA here is from genome assembly GCA_964458125.1 of uncultured Flavobacteriaceae bacterium. Lineage (GTDB taxonomy): Bacteria > Bacteroidota > Bacteroidia > AKYH767-A > OLB10 > CAYWHE01. The sequence goes on from CAYWHE010000002.1 coordinate 44,821, forward strand.
ATGCAGAAACGGCCAAAAGAAGGGCTTCAGGGGAAATCAAATAAACCGTTAAACGGGATTCCTTCATCAAACCTCAACCCATTAAAACCGAATCATCATGAAAAATAAACTGATCTACTACTCATCCATCGTCCTCTTCCTGATCGCATTGCAGTTACTTATTCTCTCCGCTCATGCACAGGTTGATATGGTCCAGGATAATGTACCGGTGTCGTTAAGCAGCGGCACCACCCTGTTTACGAATGGAAACATCACCTTCAGCGGCACTTCAGCCGTTGAAAATAACGGAACCATCCAGCTTTCCGGGAACTGGAACAACAATTCAACGGGGAATGTATTCACGGCCGCCGGCGGTACGGTGATCATGCAAGGCGGAGCCCAGGTAATTGCCGGTACCAAACCGACATTCTTCAACACCCTGCAGGTGAACTCCACGAGCGTGACACTTGACCAGGATATCACGACAGGTCTGACTAACGGATTTCCCTCCTCGGGCGACTTGTTGCTGGTCAACGGTAATTTCTTTCTCAACAGCCACCTGCTTACTGTTGCCAACAATGCCACAACGGGAATCACCCGTACTTCCGGGATGATCATCAGCGAAACGGATGGCTTAGCCGGCTATGGCAGGGTGCAATGGAACATCGGCGGGTTTTCGAATAACTATATAATTCCGTTTGGAAATGCCGTGAGCAACAACCTGGTTCCATTTTCTTTCTCCGTAACAACAGGAGGCGTGCCATCCGGAACAGGTCTGGGCTCGTTTACGGCTTCCACATACCCGACCACCACCCTGGCCAATCCGAATAACCGCCCTCTGCCAACAGGTGTTACGCATTTGAACAATGCACTGAACCTGGATAATTTCGCACAGACCCTCGACCGTTTCTGGGTTCTTGATGTGGCGGGTTATGCTACCAATCCTACGGCAACGATGACCATGACCTACCGCGACAGCGAACACGATGCCAGCAACGGAAGTACGAACACCATCACCGAGTCCCTGCTCAAAGCTCAGCGCTGGGATGGGGTTCAATGGACGGCTCAGACCGGAACCATCAACGCCGCATCCAACACCATGATAATCAGCGGCACCAATATCTTTAACGGTTCCTGGGCTTTGGCCGGCAGCAATTCCCCGCTTCCCATTGAATTGCTGGCTTTCGATGCCCGTCTGAACCATAAAAAAACCGTGGATCTGACCTGGGCAACAGCCGCTGAAATCAACAACGATTATTTTACGATGGAGCGTTCTGCCGACGGTACGAATTTCGAAAGCATCGGTACCGTCGATGGAGCCGGAAACAGTAATCAGCCGCTTCATTACCGGGGTGAAGATGAAAATCCTTTCCGCGGAATATCTTACTATCGCCTGAAACAAACTGATTTTGACGGCCGCTTTACTTACTCCGATATTAAAAAAGTACGTATCGAGGAAGGCAGCACCGCTGTTGTTCAAGTTTCAGTTTATCCAAACCCGGCCACTGACCATGCTTACATACAAATACAGGGCGCCGGCATCCAGGAAAACAGCCGAATGGAGGTTTACAATGCACTGGGACAGGTGGTGTCCCATGACTTCCTGGCCGGCATGGGCAGCGGCAAAGCGGGCGTATACGAACTGCATACCGGAAATTTCAATTCAGGATTTTACCTGGTACGCATCCTGAACGGAGATGACATGCTGGGATCGCAAAAGCTGATCGTTAAATAAAATAGCCGTTGAATAATTGGATTGTTTGATACTTTTGGTGAATCATCCCGCTTCAGGCGGGATGATTTTTTTTATGCCGGCCGGCCCGACATCCGCCGTACAACCGTACATGGAATTTATCTCCTGAAATATCCTGAACCAGGAGAGGAACATTTCCATATTCGGAAATATTTTTAAATTACCTATCTTTGCATGAATAAGAAACGCAAACCGTCCTGTCGCTTTCCGGGTTAAACCGGGGGGAGGAAAGTCCGGGCAACAAAGGGCGCCACACTTCCTAACGGGAAGGTCAACGGGTAACCGGTGAACAGACAGTGCCACAGAAAATAACCGTCCCGCTTCCGGCGGGATAAGGGTGAAAACGTGAGGTAAGAGCTCACGGGTGTTTGCAGTGATGCAGGCACCGGGTAAACCTTGTGGGTTGAAAGACCAAATATATCCGGTTCCGGGGACGGCCCGTTCCCGTCCAGGCAGTAATGCCTGGCAACCGGAAGGGTAGGTTGATAGAGGTGAACGGCAACGTTCATCCCAGATAAATGACAGGATGCTGCTTAGGCAGTAACAGAACCCGGCTTACAGGTTTGCGTTTTTTTTATGAATCAGTTCAGGGCTGAATCCCTGGATCCATAATTCAACCGCTAAAGGGACGATTTTTCAAAATCTTTTCTTTCAGAAAAAGCTGCTGAATAACTGAAACTTCTTCTTACTTTGCACATCCTTTATGCGGAAGTTATTGATTTTTATTTCCAACAAGCATGAGATGATTTTGCGCAGCATCATCATCGTGGCCTCCGTGCTGGTGATGGTTTATCTCATGCCGCATCACATCCGCTACAGGCTGGAGTATAAGAAGGGTAAACCATGGACCGGAGAAACTCTTCAGGCGCCATATCGCTTTGCCATTCTCAAATCACGGGATTCCCTGGAAACGGAAAAACGGCAGCTCATGCTGGAGGCCCCCGTCTGTTACGGACTTGATTCTGTGGTCAGACAAAAGGTTTTGACGGGGTTCAGGAAAAACCTGACCGGGTCGTTTAGCGGGCTGATCGTTCCCAGGGCGGAACCGGAATCCGATGCAGGCAAAATGCTGTCTACCGGCGAGGAAGTTTTGCATAACCTTTATCAGACAGGAATCATCCATCTGTCGAAAAGCAGCCCGGAAATGAGCGGGAAGCCCGTCATGCTGATCACCGGAAATAAATTCACCTACCGGGAACCCGAAGAGTTTTATACCATCACCTCGGCCCGCGATTATATTCATGGTTTCCTGTTCTCCAACCCGGCTCCCTTTAACGACAGGCTGGAGCAGCAGCTCATACAGGTGCTCGAACCGGATGTTTATTATGACGAGGCCACCACCTCCAAAATCAAGGACCAGTTGCTGGAAGGCATTTCCCTCACGCACGGTTACGTCAACAAGGGCGATGTCATTATTGCCAAAGGCGAGCTGGTGGATTCCAGGAAAAGTTTGCTCATCGAATCCCTGAGGGCCACCTTTGAACGCAGGGATGAACCCGTGGAGAGTACGGGAGAGGTCCTGGCCGGCCACCTGGCCCTGGTGAGCATCGCCATCGGTGTGCTGATGATCTTCGTAGCTCTTTTCCGCAAGGATGTTTTTGCCGATAATAAACGCATGACCATCATTTTCCTGTCCATCATCCTGCTGGTTTTTGTGTATTCGAGGGCCCTGCGTATGGAAGCGGTAAACCTTTACATCGTGCCCTGCTGTATATTGCCCATCGTCATCCGGGCCTTTTTCGACACGCGCGTGGCCTTGTTCACCCATGTGATCACCATCCTGATTTTAGGCTCCATCGCGCCCAACAGTTTTGAATTTGTGTACATGCAGATCATTGCCGGTATGGTAGCCATTTTCAGCATTGTCAATCTCCGCAACCGCTCCCAGTTGTTTATAGCCACCAGCCTGATCTTCCTGGCTTACCTGGTTTGTTACATCGGTCAGAGCATCATCCATGAAGGAAGCATACTCCGGGTGGAATGGGCCAATACCACCTGGCTCTTTGCCAACGCCATCCTCACCCTGTTCGCTTACCCGATCATTTACGTATACGAGAAGGTGTTTGGGGTTATTTCCGATGTCAAGTTAATTGAGTTGTCCGATGTCAACGTTCCGTTGCTGAGGGAGCTTTCACTCAAGGCACCCGGCACCTTCCAGCATTCCATGCAGGTGGCCAACCTGGCCGAGGCAGCCGTTTACAGGATCGGCGGAAATGCTTTGCTGGTCAGGGTTGGCGCCATGTACCACGACATCGGCAAGATGGACATGCCCATGTATTTTATCGAAAACCAGAGTACGCAGGTCAATCCACATGACGAACTGACCTTTGATGAAAGCGCCAGGATCATCATCAGTCACGTGATCAAGGGAATTGAAAAGGCGAAGAAACACAACCTGCCCGACCTGATCATTGATTTTATCCGCACCCATCACGGTACCACCATGGTGCAGTATTTCTACCAGAGTTTCCTGAAAAATTACCCGGAGAAAATTCTGCATGAAGAGGATTTTCAGTACCCGGGACCCATTCCGTTTTCCAGGGAAACAGCCGTGCTCATGATGGCCGATTCGGTGGAAGCTTCTTCGAGAAGCCTTCCCAACCCCGATGAGGAATCCATTGATGAACTGGTGGAAGCCATTATCGACAGGCAGATAGCCCAGCAGCAGTTTATCAATTGCGATATTACCTTTAAGGATATCACGGTCATCAAAAAGCTTTTTAAGAAAATGCTCATGAGCATTTACCATGTGCGTATTGAATACCCGCACTGAGAGCGATTCAGATTCAGGAAAATTTCTTCAGGCCTTCTCCGGTCAGCCGGATTGTTTTCTCCATTTCGCTTCTGTTAAATCAATGAGACTATCGTTTCAGAAGCTCCAGAGGAGCGAACTGAAGCGAT
>CAYWHE010000003.1:0-47893 GCA_964458125.1 uncultured Flavobacteriaceae bacterium
TAGCCGTTTGTATTCATGATATGCGAGTTCGTATGCTGACCGGATCCCACGATGTAATTCACCTGCACTTCCCTTTTAAAAACCGTATCACTCCTATTCAGCCTGTATTCACTGACAAAGAGGCTGTCGTTTTTCCAGAAAGGATGGTAATAAAAATTACGGGAGGGATCAAAAACCCGCTGTTCATTCCCAAACATGGCTGAACTCTTCTTTCTGGATGCCCGCTCAAAGGATTTGCCCATACCGGTTTCGATAAATGAATTGTAAATGGACAAATGGCATTCTTTACAGGCCTCCATGCCAACATAACGGGTGGAATCCTGCAGGGAGGCATATCCTGTAGTCTCCGTGACCTGGTTACCGGGTTGGGAGGAACAACGCAGCAGCAGGTTGCAGGCGCATAACATACCCAGAAAAATAAAATGTTTAGTATGAATAAATGGCCATTTTCCCATCCTGGTCGTATTCAGCCAATACCGGAAACCAACTGCATCATCATGACATGCTGCCATTTTCCTTCCGTGAGCAGCCAGTCCTTAAGCAAACCGGCATCTTTAAATCCTGCATGCGTAAACAAACGGATACTGTGGTCGTTGGCTTGTTCAATCAGGCAGTATAACTGATGCAGGTTCAGCACCTGGAAAGCATACTGGATGACCAGCTGAAGGGCAATGGAAGCATATCCTTTTTTACGTTCTTCCTCATCACCGATCAGGATACCCACCCCTGCCCTGCGATGGGTTGGGTCAAAATCATAGATATCGATAAAACCAATTACTTTTTTAAATCCATCAGCATCGCTCAGGTCAATAACCAGCCGAAGTTGCTTGGTGGCATAAATATCATCATGTGCAGTTTTAATATACTCGGCAATGGTATAGCTGGAATACGGACGGGAGGTTTCGCTGTAAAGCCAGACCTCCATATTGTTTTCAAACAGGTACATGATTCCAAGGTCGGAAGGTTCCGGCGCCCGAAGGGAAATCGCTCCCGATCGCATTTGCATCATAATGTCGTCAGATTGTTAGGGTACCGTCAAATATAAAAGCAGCAGGCCCTTCCAGAAAAATATTGGAAAAGCCTTCGTCCGATCTTTCAAAAGAGACCTGAAGGTTCCCTCCAGGTGTATTAATATGGAATAAATTTCTTGCGGGATCCATCGTTCCCATAACCAGTGCAACGGCTGTTACACCGGTGCCGCAGGACCATGTTTCATCTTCTACGCCTCTTTCATAGGTTCTGACACCTGCAGTTCCGGGACCTGTCCTTTCGGCAAAATTTACATTTATACCCTTGCGGTGGAAGGGTTCACTGTTCCTGATTTTTGCTCCGGCCTGCCTGACATCAAGTTTGGCCAGGTCTGAAACAAACTCGACATAATGCGGCGATCCGGTATCAAGAATAAAATGGTCCTGATCCCTGGTGATGGAGGAGACATCATTCATTTTTAATGAAACAATACTTTCTTCACTTTCCGCGTGGAACTGCATTAATGTGGCTTCATGAGTCCCATCGACAGCCCAAAAATGCGCATGGCGCGAAATGATTCCAAGCCGGGCGGCAAAAGCCACGATGCAGCGACCTCCGTTGCCACACATGGAACTCAGTTTACCATCGGAATTGTAATAAATCATCTCAAAGTCGTAACCGGGTTTGTCTTCCAGTAAAATAAAACCGTCGGCTCCTACCCCAAATCTCCGGTGACAACAGGCCAGGATCTGTGAAGAACTGAGTTGCCCTGCCTTGCTATCCCGGTTATCCACCAGAATAAAGTCATTTCCTGTGCCATGGTATTTGCTGAATGGAAGTGTTTGTCGCATAAGCGATGTAAAGGTAATTAAATAAAGAAAAACGCGGGTTCGGTTTCGTTGCCGGCTGTGCGGAATTATCAAAGCAGCACTCCCAGCCTGATCCAGGCACCCTGGCCTCCGCGTTTGGTGCCTGCCAGATAACCGTCCAGGTAGTTGCTGCCAATTTCAATCTGCCAGTTCTTAACCGGCAGGTAACCGAGTCTGATTCCAGCGTGAAAACCACTATAGCCGCCATATTGAACCTGCAATCCGGCATAATAATTATGCCTGGGAATCCAGGTTAACCGTCCTTCTGCAAGCGGCAACTGCAACAATGTAAACCGGTATTGGAGCTGAATACCGGCCAGCAATTGCTGATGCATGAGCCATTTTTCAAAATTTAATCTAAGCCTGGCAGGCAGCATAGCCGTCCTGGATTTATCATCCTGCTGCCTGATAAATCCATTTTTATAATCCTCAATGGATTTCACTTCCAGGTAAACCGAATCGAGCAGGTTGTTGACCTGGATGCCGTCGAAATGATAATTGGTATCGGTTTCGAAAAAAGATGATTGGTTATTCCAGTAAATAAAGCCAGCGTCATTCAATTCGACCGTCAGACGGTATACACTGGATTTCTCCCACTGGTAAAAAAGATACAGTGCAATGCCTGATCCGTTCAGGGATCCGAAGGCATGTTGGCTTGAATCGGCATGACGGGCCTCCAGCGAAAGTTCCAGGTCGATATACGTGCCATCAAGGGCCGTATACAGTCCGGATGAGCCTGTTTTAATGTCTACGAAATCCTGTCCATTGACATATCCCAATCCCGCAGCAAATATGGAACGATGATCCGGCCTTTCACGGAAACCATATACCCCGCCCCGTAACTGCTGGTATTGAACCTGCCGGTACCGGAGATTGCTCAGATCCGCCGTTTGCCCGGCAAATACCTTGTTTCCATAAAAATAAACATGAAACAGATCACGCGTAAACCTGGCATCCATAAGCCCCAGATGGGAAAGTCCGGCAAACCATCCCAGGTTTGAACCGCTGTCCGGCTTTGAACGGTACAATAATTCAACTTCCAGTGATCCGCCGATCGTATTTTTATTATCCAGTTTATCCAACACCTGATCTTTCAGGTCCTTGCCCAGGAAACCGCTCCTGCGGTAAGTATTGATAAAACGGTTAGTGACATTTTTGGAATCCAGGCAATAACCGGCAGAAACAGAAAAAAAAGATTTTGAAAAATCAAGCCGGCCGGCAGGTTGTTCCGGGAACTGAGCGGATACGGAAGTTGAATAAATAAGTACTAACGGGAGGAAATATCGTTTCACAAATTATCTGGCTAAAAAATTAAAATCACCGGTAAGTTTAAAGTCGATGGCATAATCACTGTATATTTTCACATACTGGCTGGCGGGTTTTGTATCAAACCGGGCCCGGATCAACATTTTCCGGCAATCAAACAGTTTATCAATCCGTTCCACGGTAACCGGAATGAACAGCCTGGATTCCTTTTTTTCCTTCACCTTGTTGTTCGCGTCTAATGATGCAGCGGCAATCAGATTCGGAGCCAGCAGCGTATCCAGTACGGTGCCATATTCATTCAACATGTATAGCTGTAAACTGGCATCAAAAGGAAATCCGTTCAGCGCAATCAACGTCATGGTTCCTCCTGTAATCCTGCTCAAATCCACCTCATTCATTGCAAAATCAATCGTATCGCTCAGGTTCAGGTTGCCTGCAATGAAAGAAAGGGGCATTTCCAGGTCAAGATCAAACTGAATTCCGTCATTATAAAATATAAAATCACCGTAATTGGAAACATTGCCGTTTGGATTGGTGATCAGGTTCAGCGAGTAATCAACCCGGTCCGGCAGGTTTTCCACAAAGGCCTTTGCATTTGAATTGGTCGTGTTTAGCTGCAAAGTGGTATGGGTATAATTAACCGGCTGATGGCCGTTGTTGTCGGTTGCCCTGATGATCGTAACAGGATTGGCAACGGCACTGCCACTGAGGGTGACTGTGGTTCCCTTAGCGGAATTTACCGATTGCATCTGGTCTATTTTCACCTGACCATCAATGCCTATTCCGTTATGTGCCGAAACGGAAAGCAGCAAATCTTCTACGGAAAAAACATCGGCATTTATTTTTTTGAAGATATCAATCGTCTGGCTGGCCGGTCCTAATGGAAACGTATCATTTCCCAAATATCCTTTGGCGTACTCAGGTTTCAGGTTGACAAAACCAATATTGGCGTAAAAACTATCCGAGAGGGAAATGGTCTTCATCTGTCCGGTAGAATCAATACTTGCCTTAAAACTGTTGAACATGGTATTGACCGTATCATGATTCTCGCCGGTAAAATCAACCTCATAGCCTGAAAAATCACGGGAATCCACGTATGAGGAGACTCCGCCCGGAGGTGCAGGCGGAAGGGTCCTGGTAATGGTGAACGCATTTCCGTTTTGGGAGGCGCTGGGCAGTTCATAAATAAAACGCACGCTGTCCTGCAGGGTACTGAAAACCGCAACGCTTACCTGACCGGATTTTACACGGGCATAAACCAATTCAACCGGAAGGCCTTTCAGAATAAACTTTTGTGATTTATCCACTAAGTTCTGAGCCGGGAAAATGGCTGTAGCCACCGACGGGTGCAGATCATGAACACTGAGCGTGGCCACCACGGCATCTGAAGTATCAATCAGAACCGGAACACCATTACTGCCCGGTGAACTCAGGTTGAGCAGGTTTGCCGTTAACTGTCCATTTACCGTTTTTCCGTCCAGCGGATACGATTGTGTCACCGAACCTCCTGCGGGAATAACCGGGAACGTACCGTAAACGATAGTATCCATTCCAACCGTATTCTGGAGCAGGAAACCAATGCTGCTGATATCAACCGGGAGCCCGTTTTCAATGGTAATATCGAGGGTACCTGTGACTAGTGTCATGGTCTGGAAAAGGGTGTCGGCATTAATTTGCTGAGCGCCGGATGAAAAGGGGCCGAAAGCCGGTATGGGCAGGGTGCTTCCATTCTGACTGATGATGATGGCACCGATGATACCCGCATTCTTGCAGATTTCACCTAACGTAATCGGATATACGATACTCTGATTCAGGATACTGATGGAATCCAGTTTATACGACCTGGTCACACTGGTGTCGAAAAAATCAAACAGGGAATCCACTGTAAAATCGAGCAGGTGATTCTGATAAACCAGTTTGAGGGAACTGTCTGCATTTGCGCTTACCAGGCTGTCCCCTATAATATCTTCAATGGTCAGGGATCCTTTAAGCAAGGGCGCCAGGATTTCGGTTTCCCAGTTTGGCCTGATATCTTCTCTCCTGCAGGAACCCGATAACAGAATTACAGTTGTAAAAAGGGGCAGAAAATATCTTTTCTTCATCAGGATAAAATTGTTTTTTTACAAACCTACAGAAATAAATGCAATTGGCAAAAGCCCGGCGGATCGGCCAATTGAATCATGCATAATCCTGCCAGGAGATCAATTTAACAGGATACTGCAAACCCGGCGACCATTCACACGGACCAGATAAATTCCAGGCTGAATACCTTCCAGATTGATGTCGTACTGAAATGAATGTCCGGCATTTTCCTGATAAATCGCCTGCCCCATCGTATTGAAAATGTCTACCTGACTCATTGCCTTATTGGATTTCAGGCGGAAAAATCCGCTGTTCGGATTCGGGTAAATGCTTAACTGGAAATCTTTATCATTCGATTCCGCTATTGAAGTTGAACAGTTATTGGAAGCATTAAAGGTGGGTGTATAGGTGACCGCAAAGGCACCGGTTCCGTCGGGACAACGGGCCATGGCCACATCGGGCAGTTGAGGTCCGAAGGCAACACTGTCGAGAACCGTTCCGCTTCCGGTTGACAGATAAAGAAATTCCCCGCCTCCGGCCAGTTTAAAATTGCAGTGCATTTCAATGGATGAACTGTCCTCGTCAGCCCATACCATGGCATACCCCTGACCGGAAATCATTGCATTTACCGGGAATGGCCATTTGATCAGGTTGCCAGGATCATCCGACAGGTATAAACCAAACAGGTTTACCGGGGTGCCTGTCGTATTATACAATTCAATCCAGTCTTCATTTTTCCCTTCAAGGTCTGTTACGCCACTTTGGTTGATGGCCATAAATTCATTCAGCCTGATCACTCCTGCAGCAGGGGTTTGTATGTTTACCGCAATGGTATAGAATTCATGTTCAGCTCGTTCCGGAGAAAAAATACCCGCATTGGCATTTTCAGCATACAGGTAATATTCTATCCGGGCTGAGGAAGCCGGAATTCCGGCTCCATAAATATTGTCACCTGCATTGCCGTCCAGGTGGTTTCCGTCATCAAACATCTGAATCCGGTTGAAAATGGCCGGTGTAAAATAGCGGTAGCCGAGTTTGACGTCTGTCGAATTGCTGACCGTAGCGCTTATCCAAATGGTATCGTTGATGGAAGGCGATAAGGGTATGGAAGTAATGGAAGAGATTACCGGAGGTAGCTGCTGAAATTCCGTTGTAGCGTTCAAATAGGTGGTTCTTGCACCCATCAGGTTATATATTCCGGGGATCTGGAAAGGACCACCACCGATATTGGTGGTCAGGCTCAGCAGAAACTGCGGATAAGTATATAATCCGTTTGGATCAGCCTGTACGCTGCTGTCGATGAGGGCCTGAAGGCTGGTGGCTTCAGCCTGGTAGGCGTTATTGGTAAAAAACTCACTGGTAATGGTTCGCATATGAGCAATGTACATTTTCCGGTAAGTGGTATTGGCAAGCAATTGCTTGATCAGGGGACGCGCCGGATTGGTGGAATGCAACAGGGGTGTCATGGTTTGCATACCGCTCAGGCTCAGTTGAGGGCCGGCGCCGGTATTGGGAAAACCCCCGAAATTCATATTCAGGTCCCAGATCACCGGATCAAAACGTCGGTTGTCATCCATATACAGGTAGTAATTCTGAGCAAAAGAGCCCGAATAGCTGTCTAGATTGACCGTCACATTGTTGTATGCCAGCATCCACAAGGCCCTGTCAATATCGAGAATGGTGTGAATGGCTGCAGGATTGTTTTCAAGCGTGTCGCATAAATCCAGCAGGTCCTTCCAGGAATATTCCGACTTCAGTTCGTAACGGTTATAATACAGGGTACTGTCAGCGGTAAGGTAGTCAAGGTTCGGAAGGTAATTGCCGACTGAAAACGGATTACATTTTACCAGTGTATTTCCGGAAGAATAAAAATGTTTGCCGACGAAGTTCTTGTTGATACTTTCGGTGTTGGCATAAAAACCAAAATAACTGCCGTTAACCGACACCCGGGCAAAATTTGATTCAGGTGCATCCATGTAATTACGGAGAATTTTAAACGACATCACTTCACGGATGGAAGAAGGATCGGACCATCCGTTGCTTAACTTGATATCGGTGAATCCCTGGTATGCCTGGCCTGCCAGCACATAATCCAGTTGCAGGTGAAGGGGATTCTTAACCCTGTTAATGCTGTATGAACTGTTGCCCTTGTATTTGACACCAACGGAGTCAAAGCTGATCCCATTGATGGTGACCTGTGATGCCAGGATATACCCTTCCGACCCGTTTTTCGCTGTATCCATCTGGTAATCCCAATTGGCCTGGTTAAAGGTGATGGCAATTTCCTGGATGGTGCTGATATCATAAAAAGCCCCCTGTGACCAGGAAACACCGGGTAGCAAGAAAAGCGGAATAAAATTCATGACGCGCATGAGCAAAACATAATATCCGGAAATAAAAGATTTATACGGCCATTCTTCGCAAACTGATTTCATACTGATAAGGTTTAAATGAAAAGCCGCCTGAAGGATTGATTATCTTCCTTCCTGGGGCATAATTAACCAATTAAATAATCAATGGATTGTAAGTATCAAAGGGTGAATTTCTGATCAACGTAAAATAACCAGTCTCCGGGTTTCTGAACGATCACGAGAGGAACACCGCAAGAGGTAACTTCCGGGAAGAAGTTGTCCATGTTCCAGGCGAATCACCTGACTGCCGGCTTCCTGCCAGCCTTCCTGCAGGTTGACTAATTTTTTACCATATACGTCAAACAACTCAAGCAGTACCGGGGTACGGTTACCCAGCCTGTAGGAAATAGTTACCTGACCTGTGGAGGGATTTGGAAATACCTCCAAGCCTGCAATGACCGATTGAAGCTGGTTCACATTCACGTTGCTCTGAACCTGCACAATTTGCGCGGAGGTGGCTTTACAGGTGCCGTTATCAATGGTTAATACCACCAGGTAAGATCCCGGTGCGGTAAACGTATGACTGACAACCTGCCCGGAGGAATCAACGGTTCCGTCACCAAAATCCCAGTAATAGGTATTGTTTCCGGTAGCATAGTTGAAGAAACCATAGTTCATGCCGGAGTTGGAATAAATAAAACTGGTTACAGGTGCAGTACCGGGTTGCTGGGTTAAGGTAACCGGAACCGAGACCCAGTTATTCTGATCATTCATTTCAAGAAAATGATTGTCGGGATCCGTGATGGAAACGATGTAATAATTGTCGTTACAGATTCCCGGTATATAGATCCTTTGACCGTCAAGGCCGGCGCTGTATACGTCATAGCTTCCCACGAAAATACCCTGCTCGGTCCCGCAACCGCTGATGGCTCCCAGTCCGTAGTTAGGCAGGTTGGACTGCGTGTAAACGGTACCGCCCGTATCCACACATATGCCGACCCCGCTGTTGCAGTTTCCGAGGTTGACCAGGCAGTAGCTGGTTTTGGTGCCGGTTCCGACTACAGGCCAGTTCCTGGGATCCGGATCTGATGTGGAAACACGCAGCGTATAGCTGGCCCAATCATCCACGTGAATATGACCGTGTGAAGGATGATAAGACATCGTTCCGGATTGAACATCATAAAAGGTCATCAAGCCACTGGAATTCTTATGATAAATTCGCTGTGAAATCAGTTCCTTTGGCTGGGAACTGTCGGGGCACATGGAGATGGTGCAGGGAACCATCAGGGTATCGCAAAAGCATTGCCCGTTGCCTCTGATTTCAAGCGGGCCGTAACCGATGTTGGGAGTTGCATTGCTCAGGTCAATATGGCCGTTATATTCATAATATCCGTTTTGAATTTCCAGGGCCGAAGCGGTCATATCAGGCAGCAGGTCACAATCGGTTACTCCCGGTGTGGGGCAGGCACAACCGCTGGCATCGGTGGTACTGCAAATTCCCGGGGGTATAACGGGATCAGGCGGGGGATTTGTTCCAAACATAATCATGAAAGAGTTGACCGAACCTGAATCATTCGGAACTTCATCTTTCACGCAAAGAAACCAGGTCCCGTTCGGATTGATGCCGGTATTAAAGAGATTCAGGCTTTGTTCCGGAACATAGGTTCCGATAAACGGAGCGGTCCCATTGACAATGCTGCCCATCAAACCATCCATTTTAAAACAGGTTCCGGAATAATTATCATTCCCTCCCCCATTGGTCGAGGACAAGTCAACCAGCAGGTTATTGGGCCCCTTCAGGTATATCCTTAAATCGGAATCATAGGTATGGGTAATGTCTATACAACAGGAAATCAAACCGAAAGTGGTATCAATCTGGTTGGGTAATCCTGATACAACTACCGGGAAACAAACCAGCGTATTGTTGTCCGGAATGGTTCCGCCAATGGAATCGGTGAAGGTCTGTGCCTGGATATAGGGTGCCAGGAAAATCATAAAAGCCAGAAGTGTCTTATTCATTTGTTTCGTTTTATAATTGATAGGTCAGTTTACTCCGGTTGAACCGGCTTTTATCTTCATGTAAAGGTAGTAAACCGGATCAGTCTGGCAAATTTTCACCAAATCAGACTTTTTTTTTATTCAACAGGGCAAAGTTGATAATTTTTAATTAATTTAGGGTTTCTATTCTGGTATCCGGTTAATATTGTAATTCCTGTTGAGTGTCATTTTAACCGGGAAACAGCGCTATGGAACAAAAGGAAATTAAAGCATTAATCAGTTTGCTGGATGATACCGACCAGGAGGTTTACAGGCATATCCACGAACAATTGATATCCATCGGGAAGGACGTAATTCCACTGCTGGAAGATGCATGGGGTCAATCCATGGATATGCTGATGCAGCAACGGATAGAAGAAATAGTCAGCAGTATTCAATTTGATTCCCTGAAAAAGGAGCTGGCCAAATGGGTTGAAAGGAGATCCTTCCAACTGATGGAAGGAGTTATACTGATCGCCCGGTTTCAGTATCCTGACCTGGATGAAACAAAAATATCCCAGCAAATCAACCAGCTTCAACGGGAAGTCTGGCTTGAATTAAACGACAACCTGACTTCTTTTGAAAAGATACACGTCCTAAACCGTATTCTCTTCGAAATGCATGGATTTGGCGGCAACACGGCCAATTTCCATGCCCCCCAGAACTCCTTTATTAATATCGTCCTGGAAACCAAAAAGGGAAATCCGCTATTGCTGAGTATTCTATATATGCAGATTGCCCGCCAGCTGGATCTTCCCGTATATGGCGTCAATCTGCCTGAACATTTTATCCTCGCCTACCTGAACCACCTTTACACCGGCAACCCGGAGGAAGCCAATGAAGAGGATGTGATGTTTTATGTAAACCCCTTCAGTAAGGGATCCGTCTTTGATAAAAAAGAGATTGACAGTTTTCTCAAAAAACTGGGTATTAAGCCCCAACATTCTTTTTACATTCCATGTTCCAACCTGGATATCATCAAGCGATTGATCAGGAACCTGATTCATTCCTATGAAAAACTGGGTTATTCGGAAAAAATCAATCAGTTAACGGAATTGCTGCATGTGGTTACCGGTGAAACAAAATTCTCCTGACCGTATCCAACAGTATTTTCATATCCGTTTGAAGGCCTGATTCCTCCAGGTATTTTAAATTCAGTTTAAGTTTGGCTTGCATGATGGTCTGGATGTATTCCTTTTCGGGATCCGAAGCTTTTCCCAGCAGTTCATTTTCATCTGCATATAAGACCGAAGCGTAATCGGTAATGCCTGGTTTTATGCATAAAACACGTTGCTGCTCGGGTGTATACAAATCCACATATTTTCTCACTTCCGGCCTCGGACCGACCAGGCTCATGTCACCGGCCAGCACGTTAAAAAGCTGGGGTAACTCATCCAGCTTGTATTTTCTCAGCCAGACTCCTGCACGTGTAATCCGGCTGTCCTGACCGCCCACTGTCAGCAGTCCTTTCCGGTCCGCACCAGGTTTCATGGTACGGAATTTATAAATGTAAAAATCACGGTTAAATCGTCCCACCCGTTTCTGGAGATAGATGACCCTTCCCCTGCTGTCTGCCAGAATTATAAAACTGATGACAATCAATAAAGGTGAAAAAAGAATAATCAGGATGATGGAAATAACAATATCCATCGCTCTTTTCAGCATGATTTCAATCCGATAATGTTACTGGTTTCTGATTCAGCACTTCTTCTGTACAGGCAATCACCGTGGTCAGCACCTGCCGGACCTGCTGGTCGCTGAGATCATAAAAAACCGGCAGGGAAATCTCACGCTGATACAAATCGAGGCTGACCGGAAAATCCCGCATGCCGTACCCCTGTTGCCGGTAAAATGAAAACATGGGTACGGGAATGAAGTGTACATTCACGGATACATCCCTGTTAAAAATTCTCCGGATAATTTCATCCCGTTCGTCTTCAGAAATACCTTTGACCCGCAATGGATACAAGTGAAAACTGGAAACCTTTTCCGCACTCACATAAGGCGGAATCTCCGCCCAGGAACAATGCCGGAGTCCTTCGGAATACAAATCCACTATTTTCCTTCTTCTGACGAGCATATCAGCATCATACCGTTCCAGCTCAACAAGTCCGATAGAGGCCATAATATCCGTCATATTGCATTTATAGCCGGCCTCCAGGATATCATACTTCCAGTTTCCTTTCCGGGATTTGGCAAGGGCATCCTTGTTTTGTCCATGCAGGGCATACATGCAAAGGTATTCGTATAATTCGCGGTTGTCGAATGGTTCGGGTAAATTCAACGCTACCGCACCTCCCTCCGCCGTCGTCAGGTTTTTGACTGCATGAAATGAAAAAACCGTTACATCCGTCAAAGCACCGGTTCTTTTTTGCTTATACCAGGCTCCGATGGAATGAGCGGCATCGGAAAGAACCATTATACGACCCAGTTTAGCCTGGTTGGGATGCCGGGGATTAAACATGCTCACGACGGCAGGTTCCCGGACAAGGCGGTTAATTTCATCGTAATCGCAGGGAAATCCGGCAAAATCAACCGGTATGATCACTTTTGTTTTTGGTGTAAGCACCTTCCGTATGGCATCCACATCGATCAGGAAATCCTGCCGGATATCGGTAAATACAGG
Source organism: uncultured Flavobacteriaceae bacterium (assembly GCA_964458125.1). Taxonomy (GTDB): domain Bacteria; phylum Bacteroidota; class Bacteroidia; order AKYH767-A; family OLB10; genus CAYWHE01. Next base: position 12,201 of record CAYWHE010000003.1, read on the forward strand.
CCTGGCCCCGCAATGCACCACCACATTGGCTGTGGCGGCATAGGTGTACGCCGGTAAAATGACTTCATCGCCTTCAGTTACACCATACCAGCGCAGCATGATTTCAAGACCGGCTGTTGCTGAATTCAGACATAAGGTTTCCTTGTTTCCATTATAAGCGGTCAGGTTCCGCTCAAACAATTTAGTCTTTGGACCGGTGGTAATCCAGCCTGAACGAAGTGTATCCGTCACTTCATCAATAATTCGCTGATCTATTCTGGGAGGTGAAAACGGTATCATCTGCTTTTAAATACGATGGCAAGTTAGCAATAAGTTTTTTTCTGTCGCCTATGGTGCATTTAGCTTTCACGGAAAATAATTTGCAGCAACCGGCAATTCTGTTAAATTTGTATTCGCGGTTCAAACTCTCTACATCTAAACCCAGCTATGAAAAAAGCACTCCTGATTTTTTTGTTGTCAGTCGGTTTTAAAGCGGCCATGGCCCAATTTACCACCATCCAGGTTGTCGGGCCTAACGATGTTTGCAACGGTTCGGGCATTCTTCTCGAAGTGGTTAACCCACAGCCCGGTTATACCTATAACTGGTTTATCGGAAGTTATGGTTGTTCCTTTCCCGGCATTGCCTTTCCTTATGGTTTTCCCGGCATCACCCTGACAGCCTGGGCCACCGGCGAATATTTTTGTTACGGAATGCCTCCTGCAGGCCCCCCGGAAATATCCAATCCGGAGGTTGTCAGAATACTTCCCGGCAGCGCAGGTTCCATTCTCATGCCTGCGCCGGCCATGGGAACCTCCGTTAATTGTGTTTCTTCCGCATCCCTTTGTGTACCTTATGTTTATTATCAGAACTGGCCCGGGACACTGATTAAGTGGTACAAGGATAATGTCCTCATTCCCGGAGCAATATCGGCCGGTTATACGGCAACGTCCACCGGATATTATAAATACTCCGTGACTTCCGGTTGCCTGACGGCCTTTTCCGACAGCAGTTATGTCACCATTCTGCCCGCTGCACAATTTACCGCAAATGCCAGTGGTACAGTCTGTCCCGGGCAGCTGATCAACTATTCTGTTACCAACCCCCAGCCCGGAACGACCTATACGTGGAAAGCTCTCATTTCCGGCCTCTATCAGATAGCCGGTACCGGCAATTCATTGAACTATTCGGCACCGGCATCGGGAAGTGTATCCGTTCTACTGCAAGCCCTGGTTGTTAACAGCGGATGCTCCTTTCAGTCAAACCCTCATATACTGACGGTTGGCGCCTATAATGCAGCCATATCGGCAGGCGGACCTGTTACCTTCTGTAAAGGCGGACAGGTTACGCTGAGTACAACTCCTTCCACGGGAAGTTTCACCTGGTTTAAGAATAATGTCATTATAAGCGGGGCAACTGCACCCACGTATAGCGCAACAACAGGAGGAAGTTATACCTGCTTTGTTTCCAACGGCAACGGATGCCAGGATACCTCAAATGCAATCGGGGTTACCGTGAATTCATTGCCCGGCGCAGCTGTTACGGCCCAGGGAGCTACCGTCTTCTGCCAGGGCGGCAGCGTGTTATTACAAACGTCAGCGAATGCCGGAAATACCTATCAATGGAAGAGAAACGGAACGCTCATTTCAGGCGCTACCGCTAATGCTTACGTGGCCTCCGTCTCCGGAACATATAAGGTAACTGTTACAAAGACCTCGACCGGCTGTTCCCAAACCACCGCAACTGGAATTCCGGTAACCGTTTATTCCCTTCCATCGGCAACCGTTACGCCCCAGGGACCAACCACTTTCTGTGCAGGAGGAAGTGTCACTCTTGCTGCAAATACCGGAAACGGGTTTACCTACAAATGGAAAAAAGGCGGCCTTTACATCAGCGCTGCAACCAGTCAGAATTACACTGCCTCCACAGCAGGAACCTATAAGGTTGAAGTCACCAATTCCCACGGATGTACCAAAACGTCCTTGGGTGTGAGTGTTTCAGTACCCTGCAGGAATGAACCCGGAATGCCGGTGAACCGGGTATTTTCAATCGGGGTACATCCAAACCCCAGCAACGGTTCATTTCAGGTTTCCATCTGGCCTGAGCCGTTAACCACTGCCTGCATCCGCATTTATGACCTGTCCGGCAGAAAGGCGTCCTTTGAATTTCAATGGCTTGATAGCGCCAATGGCATAATTGATGGCCTGGCACCCGGTATTTACACGGCTGAATTTCTGATTGAAAATGAAATCATTTACCGGAAACTTATCCTTACGGGACATTAATGACCAGGTCCTCAGACCGGGGAAGATTTGAATTCATGAATTTCTTTCAAGGTGATACGATCCATTTCCGGGAATCAGTCATGCCTGGCGAAAAGACTGAAAAAAAATATACTCCTGGGTTGAGCAATGACACCTCAAAATCCTGTCCGGCTATTTTCCTTTCAAACCTCATCTCACCCAGACTGTTAAAAACACGTAAGGAAGCGTCCTTCATTTCCGAAGGCAAATGTCCGTAAACCTTTTGTCTGTCCTCCTGATCGTTGTAAAGATAAAACCTGCTGTTCTGAGGTGGTTCAATGGCAACGATCCCGGATACCGATTCCGTTCCGTCACGGTCAACCAACCGGAGCCTGTAATACCGGGTTGACGCCGGCAGGACCGGATCTAAAAGGGAATAATCGTTTTGTTTGATGGATGTTCCGGCAGCGGGTATCCTCCCTATATCGGAAAAGGACAGGGCATCTGCACTCCGTTCTGCAATAAAATAATCTGTATTGAATTCCGAGGCCGTGGTCCATTCCAGCAGGATTCCGCCTGTTGTTGACCTTCCATCAAAATGAAGCCATTGAACGGGTAAAGGTACAGCCGGTGCGACGGTTACTTCATCGATAAAGTAATAGGCTCCGTCAGCCCCGGTTCCATACATGGCATGTGCTGTAGCAGCATCGTTATAAAAATTGCCAATGGTCATGTAATTATAGGCAACGGAAGGTATATACGTAAAGGAAACCAGTTGCCAGGAAGTACTCCACCACTTGGTTGTGATTTCACAGTGTGGAATGATATTCAACGGTTCGTGGTTGAGCTGGGTGAGCGGTCCGTTTGAGAATCGAACACCCACATGGTTGCATCCGGCACCGCTGTACCAGTTGGACATTCCGTTGGTCATATAAAAGGAAATGGTATAAGCCTGGCCGGGTACCATGGGACTGATCAGCGGACGGGCCAGGTATTCCCTGAAATCCGGTGAAGGACCGTAATATGCAATAAATCCCATGACGGCATTTCCGGCATAAGGGTTAACGGTGCCAAAAGTACTGTTGGGCAGACCAACCCCTCCGCCAGCTCCCGTACGAAGGTAATCCGGACTGGCATAGGGCCATGCAAATCCAATGTAATTATTCACATTGCTCCAGCCCTGGCAATTATACCATTGACCGTAACCGTTAGGGACGGCGTTATTCGATTCAAATCCGCTGTTCAGGATCAGGTTTTGCCCGTAAGAACCACCGCTGAGGAACAAACCAAACAGGATAAACGGTATCAGCCGGTTCGCATTGAAACATGCTCCTCCGCGGAAAACCTTCCCTTTCCTGCAAGCATGCAGTGGTTGTCTGAAGTACACCGGTTAATGATTAGGTTCTGCAAGGTATGCAGGAACATATGCATTCTCAAATGATTTTCGTCAAGACGGAAGAAAAACAGTTTAACCGGGAAAAATCCGGCACTCAGTTGATTTTAATTCATGGAGAAAAGCAGATCCTGAAATGAAGTGATTGGCTGACCGGATACTTTAAATCCTCCGGAAGCCTTTACCTATGGGTTCAGATGAGATAACAAGTCACTGAATATTTTCCAGGGAGCGCATCAGGATAAAATATAAAAACAGGTAAATCACCGCAATAAACGTAAAAATCAGGCTAAGCCGGGTGGCTGAAATTTTAGAGGACTTCATATGCATCAACTTTTATTTATTTACGAACCGGATTTAAAAAATGTTCCGTATGGGCGTAAAATGGCTTCAATAGTGATATTCAACCATTTTTGGCGATAATCAATTTATATGCCATAAACTCCGAAATCAACAGCATGTTCATTACTTACAGCGTTTTCGGGTTTTTGCCGGAAAATTCTTCAATGATTGCATTTCATTTCTGACGCAGTTCCGGAAATACTCCTCCCTGATCTGCCGGGAGGTTTTACGGCTACCGTCATGACTCCAACCGGGCGGCCCAAAAACATATCGGATTCTGTCCTTTAAGCCAAGAGGCTTTCTGAGGTCCCGGGCTATGTTTTTCCATTCGTGAAAAACCACGGTTGGGAGGTAGCTGGTATTAATATTTTTTGTCAGTCCATAGACAACCGGCTCCTCCTCCTGCTGATAGGTACCGAAGATCCGGTCCCAGATGATGAGGAACATGCCCAGGTTTTTATCCAGATACAAGGGATTGGATCCATGATGAACCCTGTGGTTGGAAGGGGTTGCCAGGATCCATTCCAGGGGCCCCAGTTTGCCGATAGTCTTGGTATGAATAAAGAACCCGTATATCTGGCACAGTGAAAAAGCCACCATGATCTGCACGGCATTAAATCCAAGCAGGGCAATCGGGATGAAATAGATGAAGCGGTATAAAGGCTGTAAAAGGGAAGATCGGATGGCAACAGAAAAATTAAATTCTTCACTGGAATGGTGGTTAACGTGGACGGCCCAGAAAAACCGGCAGCTGTGATCGATCCGATGCAGCCAGTAAAAAGCAAAATCCTGCAAGACAACCACCATCATCCAGGCGGAGATTCCGGGTTCTATAGTAAAAAAAGCAAACTGATGAAACCAGTTCAGAATATTAAAAACAAAAACTTTTAGGGCCAGGTCCAGTAGAAAATTCGCTGTGCCGATAATGATATTAACGAAACTGTCCTTCCGGTTGTACAGGTGTAACCCCTCCAATGAACTCAGCAGGCTCTCAAAAACAATGGCAATGATGTAGGAAACCGACACCCATACTGCGACCTGATTCATTTTGCATTTTTTCGGGGGGCAAATGTAAAAAAATCAGCCTGTCACTATGTAATATCCCGCTGAAAAAAGGCAACATCCTAAAAAAAGCCATATTAAATTGCCCAAAAATGAAAGAAATGAAAAATAAAACAGGAAAAATTCTGATACCCCTTGCAATGGTAATGCTTTTCATGGCTTGTAAAAAGAATTCCGATGACGATCCGGTAAACCCGGGTAACAATCCACCTCCTGTTGCTTCCATATTACCGGTTCCGGGCTCCTTCAGCCAGAAGGTGCTGATGGAGCAATTTACAGGCGCCTGGAATGGCGGATGCCCGGATGGCATTTACCGCATGGACCAGTTGATTGCAGGTGACAGCAAAATAATTGGCGTCAACATCCATATGGGAGATGCCATGGAAATTCCAGCCTTCCAGGATTTAATGGCTGTTTTTAACAGCAACAACCTTCCTCAGTTTCCGTCAGCCATGGTGAACCGTTTGCCTTCGCTTGGAAACGTGCTGCTGACCAAAACCCAGTGGGCCAGTAACGCCACGGTCGCCAAAGGCAAGACGGCTTCCTGCGGACTGGCATTCCAATCCACCCTTTCAGGCAATACCGCGCAAATTGAAATTCATGCCGGATTCGGCAGCATCCTGTCAGGTTCCTATAATCTGACCGTTTACCTGGTTGAAAATAGGGTAACCGGAACCGGTTCCTCCTATGACCAGGTTAATACCCATTCGAGTAATGATCCTGCAGGTCCTTATTACAACTTACCATCACCGATCACCGGTTTTGAGCATAATCATGTTTTAAGGAAGGTGCTATCCGCAGGAATGGGTGACGGAATCCCGGTTGAAAAGCTGGTTCCAGGAGGTGAATATATCCGTACCTATACAGCCGATATTACCGGAAAAATTGCTGGAAATATGGAAATCGTTGCATTTATCAATAAAACCGGATCCACGGCCACCACCCATGAAATCATGAATGTACAGACGGCACCTGTCAATACCCTGAAAAACTGGGATTAAAACCGGATTCCATCATGGAAGGGGGCTTTTCTGAGGCCCCCTTTTTTTATTTGTTTAATTCATTTTTTTAGGGTTACTTTGGGAAAAATAAACAAACCTGAAAAAATGAAAAGACTAATTTTAATGGCTGCGCTATTTGCTGTAGCCGTAACATCCTGTAAGAAAAAGGATGACGATGAAACAAACGGCGGTGGAAATAATGGTCCTACATCACCCATAACTGCCGTTCCTGCGAGTTTCAGTCCGAAAGTTTTGCTGGAAGAATTTACAGGTGCCTGGTGCGGGTATTGCCCTCGTGGCGCATTTGAGTCTGATAAACTGGACAGCATACAAGCCGGAAAGTTTATTCCGGTAGCCATTCATGTCGGAGATATTATGAAAATTGCTTTAGGGGAATCCATAGACTCCGTTTATAATGATTATGGTTACCCGGGAGGTATGATCAACCGCGTAACCTCCGGCAGTACACCTACCATGGCCACCAATTTATGGTCTTCCAAGACAAATGCAGCCCTGTCTCAGGTTCCTGACGGTGGCCTGGCCATTGATGCTTCAAAAATTGAAAACAATATATTATCACTGGAGGTGCATGCCGGTTTTAAGGCCGTGCTTTCAGGAGATTACAGGCTGAATGTTTTCATGCTTGAAAAAAGTGTTATCAACGCCAGTACTTCCTATGACCAGCATAATTACATGAGCCAGTCTGGTTCTGCACCTGATCAATCCAGTTATTATTATAATTTCCCTCCGGTCATTCATAATTTCGAACACAAGCATGTATTGAGAAAGGTGATTTCCAGCAGCAGCGTTTGGGGCGATACCATACCGTCAGCCAATATTGGCATTGGAAAAGAATTTGTTAAAACCTATACGGTTGATCTTACCGGCATCACTCCCTCAACCATGGAAATTGTTGCCTTTATAGATAAAAACAGCGGTACAAAAACCGGACACCAGGTGGTCAATGTACAAAAGGTAACCGTAGGAACCTACAAGAATTGGGATTAATCCAAGGATGAAGTGTTTCTTCAGCATTGATTTCATTTCGGCTGAAACTTGCATATCTGTAAATAATTCAACTAATCTAACCATAAAATGTACCCATGAGAAAACTAATGCTAGTAGCAGCCTTCCTGGCTGTGGCTGTTATTTCCTGTAAAAAAAGCAGCGATGATGATTCCAGTTCCGGTCCTATTCCCTGCGACAATGTGGCGGATTTCACCTTCACGATGGACTCGACCGGTAATGCGGTATTTACCAATACCTCAACGGGCCATATATCAACTTCAACCTGGAGTTTTGGCGATAATACGTCATCGAATGAAAAAAACCCGGTACACAAATTTACCAAACCCGGTTCTTTTTCTGTAATTCTGACGGTTGATAATTCACAGGGCACTTGTTCCAAAGTGATTACCAAAAAGGTATTGGTACCCATCACCAACAGTTTCCCGGTTCCAACCACATTCGCCAAGAAGGTGCTCATCGAAGAATTTACCGGTACCTGGTGCGGCTACTGCCCTGACGGAGCTTACCGCATGGAGGAAATCATCAAGGATAATCCGGATCGTGTTTTCGGAGCCTCTGTTCATCAGGGTGACCCGATGCAGTTGCCTCTCTACACAACCCTTGACAACACCTTTAACGTAACCGGTTTTCCTTCCGGTATGGTTGCACGTGTTCCTTACCAGGGAACGGTTCCGATGAACCGTGGTTATTGGGCCACGGCCACCAATACCATATTGGGCCAGACAGCCAAATGCGGCCTGGCCATTGATGCCCGTGTCAGCGGGACGGATATCACGGTGGAAGTGCATGCTGCCTTTAATGCAGCCATCAGCGGCACACACAACGTAACCGTTTACCTGACGGAGGATGGTGTTAATAAAGGTACCAGCTACGATCAGCATAACTATTATAATGCAGATAATACCAGTCCGTTTTACCAGTTGGGTGACCCGATTCCCGGGTTTAAACATAATAATGTGATAACAAAGGTGCTTTCCGCTGATATGGGCGATGCCATTCCTGCATCCTTTCTGGTAGCCGGGGGTCATTTTGAGAAAACCTATACGGCAACCTTACCAGCAGGTACGAATACCGACAGGCTGCATGTTATTGCTTTCGTCAATAAAACAGGAGCTTCCGCAACCACCCACGAGGTGCTGAATGTACAATACACTGCTGCAAACTCTATTAAAGGCTGGGATTAACCATTGCCTCTTTCCGTTGAAACGTGCAGGCCATCAGCCTGCACGTTTTTTTTTACCATCCCGACGGAATATCCCAAATGTAAGATTCAAGGATATTTTATGGAATCTCCGGGTTTTCATGCGTGTAATTTGCACCCGGAAATCATTTTTCGTTTTACACATCAAAACACAAATCGCATGAAAAATCTATTACTTTCAATGAGTATCATGGCGGCCTTATTTTCGGCCTGCAAAAAAGAAACGGCTGACGAAGCCACCCCGGCTGGTGATGTCAATGGTCAGAAACAAATTGCCGGTATCAACCAGTTGGTTCCTTCTGTTTTTACGAAGAAAGCCTTTATTGAGAGTTTTACCGGGGCCTCTTATAATAAATGCCCGGAAACTGATGCGCTTGTTGAAAACATGATCGTCAATAACCCGAACCGTGTTGTGGCTGTTGCTGTACATGAAGGCGATAAAATGGAAACCCTGTTTAATCAAACGATTCATTCGGTATTCAACAACGGATCAACTCCAGCCGTACCTTCGTATATGATTAACCGGATTCCTGTGGCCAACCAGGTTTTCCTGAACAGCCATCAAATGCAGGGATTTACGAATAAGGGATTTAATATGACGGCGACTTGCGGATTAGCTATTAACTCAACGGTCGCCGGCAGAAAAGTACTGGTAACCGTTCATGCCGGTTTTAACCAGGCCCTGACGGGGAATCATCACCTTTCGGTCTGCCTGACCGAGAACCAGGTATCCGGTTTGGGAAAAGGTTATGATCAGCTGAATACCTATAATACAGTTCCAAGCAGCACTTATTATAACCAGGGTGATCCGATTGTCGGATACAAACACGATCATGTGCTGAGGAAAATGCTGACTGCTGATTTAGGAAACATGATAGACCCTTCAAAACTTACACCCGGAGGTCATGAAATTCAGAATTTCCAGGTCGATATACCTTATGACTGGGATCTGAACCGGCTCTATGTAGTGGCTTATATCAACCGGGTAGGGATGAACCCAATCACTCATGAAGTGCTGAACGCCCAGACAGCCAAGTTGGGAACTTTGAAAAACTGGGATTAATTAACTTAACTTAAATCGATGCAAAAAGGTGGTTGAAACTAGAAACAACCACCTTTTTTATTTTTTTAAACTTCAATCCTGAAAGATTGCCGGAACAAACTTTTCGGTGCTTTTTCTACTGTCATCAGGACTCTTTTTTTGCGTCCTCATGAATTTCAATTTTTTCAATTTTGTCCCCGGCCCTGATCATATCGATTACTTCAAGTCCTTCGTTTACCTTCCCGAAGCAGGTATGATTCCGATCCAGATGGGCTGTATTTTTCCGGCTCAGGCAAATAAAAAACTGTGAGCCTCCCGTATCCCGGCCTGCATGGGCCATAGACAACACACCCCTGTCGTGATACTGCTTTTCCCCTGTAAGTTCGCATTTGATATGGTATCCGGGGCCGTCGCTTCCAGTGCCTTTGGGACATCCGCCCTGTATAACAAAATCAGGAATAACCCGGTGAAAGGTCAGTCCGTCATAGAAGCCCTTTTTGGAAAGGGCTATAAAGTTGTCAACGGTGTTGGGTGCATCCTTTTCGTAAAAGGACACCTGGAGCATACCTTTTGAGGTGTGTATCGTAGCTGTTTTCATGATTGATCTGGTTCGATGACCGGGTATAGCAGGCTGGTAAATTCACTAAGTATCATAGCGGTTGCTCCCCATATTTCAATTCCTCCGAGACTGTAACAAGGGGCCAGTACCCGGGTACCACGGGAACTCCTGAATTCTTTTTCCGCCAGATTCTTTTTCCCGTGAAATCCGTCCAAAGGTAATTCAATTATCCGTTTCACCTCACCGGAATTAAGCCGAAAAGTTGGTTTTTCCTGTAATACTGTAAAAAATGGATGAACAATAAAATTGCTGGGTGGAATATAAACTGCTGTCAACCTGCTCCACACCTGGGCCTCGGCCAGGGAAACACCTATTTCCTCCCGGGTTTCCCGGATGGCTGTCTGAAGTTCTGTTTCTCCTGGTTCCATTTTGCCTCCCGGCAGGGCAATCTGACCGGCATGCAATCCGGCTTCAGCCCTTTCGATTAAAATAATCATCGACTGGTTCTGCTGAGGATAAAGCAGCAACATTACACATGCTGTCTTTACTTCCTTATTTGTACCGGAAAAATCCGGCAGACCCGCTTTCCTGCCCTGTGGTGCCAGTCGCTGATGTGCTTCAACTCCCGGCAGTCCGTAAGCCAGGGATCTGCGTAACTTAAAAATATCGGCTTCAAAGCGGGTCATGCTTTAAACGGCTCCTGCCATTTTCTGACCGGCAACGCCTTCCGGATGTTTTCTTTCCCCGATCTGCTGACGCCACATGGCATAATAAAGACCTTTGGAATCCAGCAGGTCCTGATGCTGTCCTGATTCCACTATCCTCCCCCTTTCCAAAACATATATCTTATCGGCATGCATGATGGTCGACAACCGGTGCGCAATCAGGATGGTAATATGATTCCGGCTTCCTGAAATTTCCCTCACCGTGGAAGCTATTTCTTCTTCCGTCAGGGAGTCAAGCGAGGAAGTGGCTTCATCAAATACAAGCAGGGCAGGCTTCCGCAGTAAGGCCCTGGCAATGGAAAGCCGTTGTTTTTCACCTCCGGATACCTTCACTCCCCCTTCCCCGATTACGGTATCCAGACCCTTATCGGCCCGCTCCAACAAACTTTTACAGGCAGCCTTTTCCAGCATTTCAATACATTCCTTGTCCGTTGCATCAGGAGCGACAAACAGGAGGTTTTCGCGGATGGTACCTGAAAACAACTGGGTGTCCTGGGTGACAAATCCAATCTGGCCTCTCAGTTCATCAAGGTCAACCTGGCTGCTATCGATTGAATTATAAAGAATATGTCCGCTCATCGGACGATACAACCCGACAAGAAGTTTGACCAGAGTCGTTTTGCCGGATCCTGAGGGCCCGACAAAGGCAATGGTTTCCCCCAGTCCGGTTTCAAATGAAACATCCTGGAGGGCGTTCAACTGGGCACTTTGATGTTTAAAGGTTACCTGGCGAAAGGATAGCCTTGCAATTTCACCTGTTGACCTTGGTTTTATTGGTTTCGGCTCCAATGGCGTCTTTAAAATATCTTCAAAATTTTTGAGGGACACTTCTGTTTCCCGGTAAATATTGATAATATTTCCCAGTTCCTGGAGCGGTCCGAAAATAAAAAAGGAATAAATAAAGAGGGAGAAAAACTGACCAAATGTAATTTGCTTATCATAAACCAGGTACATCATAAAAAATAAAAGACCGTTACGCAGGAGATTTACAAAGGTGCCCTGGATGAAACTCAGGCTCCGGATATATTTTATTTTTTTTAATTCAAGTTTCAGTATTTTCTGTGTTGTACCGTTCAGCCTGTCAATTTCCTGACGAGCCAGCCCCAGGCTTTTCACCAGTTCAATATTGCGAAGCGACTCGGTTGTACTGCCGGCCAGGGATGTCGTTTCAGCGACGATGACCTTTTGAATGGTTTTCACTTTTTTACTTAATGCCGAACTTAAAATACCAAGCAGGGGAATCGTGGAAAAATAAACGATGGCAATGACCGGGCTGACCCTGATTGCATAAACCGTAACGAAAATGATTCCGACCAGGGAGGTAAACAGGATGTTGATCATGGCCGATATTAACCGTTCCGAATCGGTCCTCACCTTCTGGAGTTTCCCCAGCGTTTCCCCGCTTCGCTGGTCCTCAAAAACCTGAAAAGGCAATCCCAGGGAATGACCCAAACCATCAGCATAGATACGGGCTCCGACACGCTGGGTGATATTATTAACATAATAATCCTGAAAGTTCTTGGCAACCCTTGATACAAAAGCAACGCCCATGGCGGCCAGCAGCAACATACCGGCGCCCTTCAGAAACTCAGGCCGGTTCCATTTTTCAGGGTCTTTGACAAATTTATCGATGACGACCTGGAAAATGGCCGGATCAAGCAGGGAAAATACCTGGTTAACAGCGGCCAAAACAAGGGCCAGGCCCACCATGGAGCTGTGCCTTTTAAGGTAGGAAAAAAGTATTTTCATAGTATTAAAGGGCTTCAAAGGTATAAATAAACCGGTTTAAGCCCGAAGGTTACCGGGACAGAATCTAACAATCATGCTGACCATGAGTTTACTGAAATTATGAATAGGCGGGTTTATAGGCCCTGCCTGTCAGATTCAGGCAACAAATTCATCCCTGTTTTCGTTTTTTTCACTTAATTTTGAGGGCTTAAAAATCTCCAAAAAATATTCCCATGCAAAAACTAATCATTTCCGGTTTATTCTGTTTTTCCTTAAGCGGCCTGTTCGCACAACATTCCATTCAAATGAAAACGGGTGAAAAAATGAACGGTGAGGTACAGACCATCAAGGATGGAAACGTTACCTTTCTTTTTAAAGGCAATCCCATGACATTTAAAATCGGTGAAATCAGCGCCATTTATTTTGAGGAAAGGAATACCACCCAGGCAGGAGAAATAAAAAGCGCCACCAGTGCGGCCGGAACTAAAGGCGTCAGCTATGTCATGAATGGCCGGAAACTCATCAATCAGCCCAAGGTGGATAACCTGACTCAGGAAAAGGGTACGGTGGTTGTTTCGATTAATATCGATAAATACGGGCATGTAAAAAAAGCTGAACCGGGCGCCGAAGGTACTACTACTACCAATACTTATCTTTTAACCAAAGCCAAACAGGCAGCTGAAAGCGCCCTGTTTGATAATTGTCCCAACTGCCCGCTGGACAGCAAAGGTACCATTACCATTATTTTTTAATAAAGGGGTTCCGCTGATGTAACGGGATAAAAGCGGTCAAGCATAGGAGGATACAGGTCTTCAGGAGTTTCCCTGCCTGAAATACGATTCATTTTAATGGAAATTCAGAAAATAGTACCGTATGCTCCTTACAACCTGTCCAGTACCAATTGAATCAATTGCCGCATGCTTTCTTCGGCTTTATTGGCATATTGTTGCACCATCCTGTTGGCCACGATCACATTCACCGAACAGCACTGATGTCCAAGAATTTTTGATAATCCATACATGGCACCGGTTTCCATTTCAAAATTGGTAATCCGGTGACCCTTAAATTGAAAGGAGCTGAGTTTATCTAACATATCGGGCCTGGACAGTTCACCGCGCAAAACCCGTCCCTGGGGAGCATAAAATCCGGAACAGGAGCAGGTAATCCCTTTAAACATTCCTGCCGAAAGTCTTTCTTTCAAAACTGGCGAGGAGCCGGCAATATAGGATTCGGGGAAAATTCCCAGGTTTGGATAATGCTCGCGGAAAGCATCCCCGATGGCCTTTTCTTCGTCTGTATTGCGAAGGCGGTAGAAATTCAACAGGCCGTCAAGTCCGATTCCAAAGGTGGAAAAAACAAATGAATCGACAGGTATGTCTGCCTGTAAAGCGCCCGAAGTTCCGATGCGGATGAGATTCAGGGAACGTAGTTTTTCCCTGGGCAACCGCTTCACCAGGTCAATATTGACGAGGGCATCCAGCTCATTATATACGATGTCAATATTATCAGTTCCGATTCCGGTTGATAAAACGGTTATTCTTTTGCCCTTATACACACCGGTATGGGTGATGAATTCACGTTTTTGTTTTTTAAATTCCACATGATCAAAAAAAGAGGAAACGATGGCCACCCGGTCCGGATCCCCTACATTAATAATGTGGTCTGCAATTTCATGCGGATGCAGATTCAGATGGTAAACGCTGCCATCCTTGTTCAGGATCAGTTCGGACTCCGGAATCGGTTTCATATGAAGAGGCGTTTAAGGAATTGAATGAACAAAGGTAAAATAAGGTAATCAATAAAAACGTTTGAATCGATTAATACAAAATAAAATCTGCTAATTTTGCCCTGAATTATTTCCAAGACTATGCCGACCTATAATAATCATATTTTAGTACCCATTGATTTTTCAGAGCAATCCATCATTGCCCTGAAACAGTCCTTCAACATTGCCAGGTTCAGTAAATCCGCCATTACCCTGGTCCATATCATGGATGAGGACACCCTGAATCCGGTATCCGCTTTTTTCGGCGGGAAACAGGACCTCGAAGAACAGTATAAGCAGGATGTTAAAAACCGGTTGAAGAAACTTGCAGAGGAAACTGAAAAGGAGGCCCATATAAAGGTGGATACCAGAATTGTAAAGGGCAAAATTTATGATGAAATTGTGCAGATTGCCAGGGAAATCAATGCCGTTTTTATCATTATGGGTACCAATGGTGCGATTGGCTTTAAAAAGAAATTTATCGGATCCAATGCGCTGAGGGTCATCCATGAAGCACCATGCCCGGTTATTACCATCAAAGGCAGGGAACATCACCAGGGATGCAAAACCATTGTTTTACCGCTCGATGTTTCAAGGGAGACAAAGGAAAAAGTAAACAAAGCCATTGAACTGGCCCGGTTCTTTGGTTCATCGATTAAAATCGTGACCGTATCAGATACTCAGGATGAGTTCATTCTGAACCGTTTACAAAGACAAATGAACCAGGTCCAGGATTTTATAAAGGATGCCGGCGTGAGCTGTTCCGCTGATTTTATCATCGGGGACAATATTGCACGGGAAGTAATCGAATTCGCCAGAAAATATCAGGCTGACCTGATTATGATTATGACCCAGCAGGAGATGATCTGGACAGAATATTTCCTCGGTTCTGCACCACAGGAAATCATCAATAATTCCGAAATACCGGTTTTAAGTATCCGCCCGGTTGAAAAAAGGGACCTTACCGAGTATGTCGTTCAATAGTTAAAAACAATCCTAATGAGCCAGAAGAATTTTGAAATCAAAAAAATACTAATTCCTTATGACTTCTCGGAAACAGCTGCGCTGAGTCTGGAACATGCCGTATTTATGGCCAAACTGCTGAAGGCTGAAATCCTCCTGCTCCATATCGTGGAAACGGTTACGTTTACTTCGGCCATCAGTCATGCCCTGTCTGGTTTTGAAAAGAAAATTGAAAATACAAGCAATCAAAAACTGGAAGAAATCGCGCAGGAAATACATAATCATTCCGGTATCCATGTTACAGTACTTACCGAAGTGGGCAGGATTTATAAAAAGATTGTAACCATTGCACGGGAAAAAAAGGCAGATATCATCATCATGGGCACCCATGGGGTTAGCGGTTATCAAAAATTCAGCGTTGGCAGCAATACCTCCCGGGTGGTGGAATCAGCGCCTTGCCCGGTCATTTCTGTTCAGACCCATGCCAAGAATATCGGGTTTAAAAAAATCATCCTGCCGATTGACGACACCCCAACTTCCAGGCAAAAAGTTAATGATGCAGCCGTTATGGCCCAGCTATACAATGCTCATGTTTATATCGTCGGACTGATCAACTTTAACAGCGAAGATCTGAAGCGAAAATTCAGAATCAAGGTGGAACAGGTTGAGGAATTCATGGCTAAACAGGACATCAGTTATGAGTCTCGCTTTATACAAGGGGATAATCTGGCCAAAATGACCATGGCCGTTGCTGAAGAAATTGATGCCGACCTGGTCATCATCATGACAGAACAGGAACCCAGCATCACCGGATTTTTTATGGGAACATATGCTTCCCAGGTCGTCAATCACTCCAAAATACCGGTCATGAGCGTTCGTCCGGCAGAAATTGATCCGGATAAAATCACCGTCACGTTTTAAGATAACCTTATCCTGGCTGGAATAGTCAGGTAAATTCAAAAATATCCTGAATCAATTTTTTAAGTAAAAAGTCGGTTTGTCAGCTGACCGGAATTTCGGCGCTGAATTTTCTTTCTTTCAGATTAAAGCAGTTGCCCTTGGTCAGCACATGCACAATCAGGTTTTCAATAGAAATCGGGGAACCTTCTTTCAGATCGGCAATATTGCTGTGCCTGATGTTGTAGCCGTCAAAAATAATCACCAGGCCTGAGCCAATGACCTCCAGGTTATTGGCCCCGGTCACCAGAACTCCTGTATCTTCTCCAAGGCCAAGGCCTATGCAACTTGGATTACTGGCGACCGATTGTGCCAGGCGGCCAAAACGACCCCGTTTATCAAAATGGGAATCAATAATGACGTCTTTTATGAAGGCCAGTCCTGTTGTAATTTTGACCTCCCCTTTTATCAGGGCTCCAGAACTGCTGCCCTGGTAAATCATGGTATTGCTCATGGCCATGGCCCCCGCACTGGTACCGGCAATGAGCAGTTTTTCGTTCCAATAACGATCCGCAAGTACCCGGAGTATTTCCGTCCCGCCAAAAAAGGTGCTCAGTCTCAATTGGTTACCACCGGTAAACATAACAGCATCGCAGGATTTAATCCGGTCCAGATACTCTTTTTTTACCGCATCTTCCCGGTTCTTTATATCGATGGTCCGGACGTTATTACATCCCAGTTTACCGAAGGCCATGAGGTAATTCCCTCCAACCTCCTTTGGTATGGAAGAAGCGCTTGTAATGACCTCTATAGAGGCATCCTTCCCCCCCGCTTCATGCACAATCCGGCTCAGGATCTGTAATTCAAAAAAATTCAGGTTATTCTTCTGTTCAAAATTGGGTTCGGCTTCAGTTCCTTTATCTTCATTTCCGCCAATAGCAATTAATTTTCCGTTTGGTACATTCATAGCTGACAAGGCTTCCGGACGTAGTGTTAAACCCGGACGCCTGATTTATTTAACCGGTGCAAATATAGGCATGTTGGGTATACCAGAACGATGAGGCATTCCAGGGTTTTAAACGAATGACTGTTTAAAACCAGGCTTCAGACGGATTAATTAAGTGATGGGTCTTCAGGAAAATTGGCCAGAATGGCATATTCATGACCCATGCTGCGTAAAACCTGGCTCCATAATCCTTTGGGATTGTCAAAAAAGGTGAATTGCTGATTGGCATTGGAAATAAGCCAGGATTTTTCCTTCAGTTCATGATCGAGCTGTTTGGGTTCCCAACCTGAATACCCGGCATAAAAGCGGATCTGGTCCGGGGTAACCTGCTTGGTATCAATCAAAAACTTAAGCGTTTCATAACTCCCACCCCAGAAAACGCCCTTTACAATTTCCTTGGCTCCTTCCAGTTTGTTTCCAAGGGTATGTATGTAAAAAAGGGTATCTGTTTCAACAGGTCCCCCGAAATAAAGCGGGGTATCAAACTCCGGAAAATCTTCTACCGCATCATTCAGCTTTACATCCGTAGGTTTATTCAGAATAAAACCCAGGGTACCGCCGGGGTCATGTTCGCTTACCAGTACCACTGCACGTTTAAAGTACGAATCCAGCAGGAAAGGTTCTGAAATTAACAGGGTACCGGTAGTGGCATGCAAAATTTTCCTTTTCATAGGACGAATGTATTGGAGAATGATAATTTCAACGTCAGACCCGGAAAAAGTTTCAGCCTTAAAAGGTTATTTGCTTACAACTTCCGGACTTAAACAGGTTGTTTTCAAGGGTGTGTTTCTAAAATTGTGCCAGTAAAATTAATTTATTCATTTTTAAAACCGTTCCCCCTTCAAATTCGTTATTAAGATTAATTTTATTCTCCATTTTATTTAAAATCTTAACGTATTTTTGCACCCGAAACGGCTATTTGTCAGGGTTGTTTTCAATAATTTTTTGAATTATGAACGAGGTAAATGAATTTATTCAGCGTAAAAGAATTGAATACACCAAGCATGTGTTGACAGAGGAGGTTGTAGGCAATAGTCCTTTCGTGTTTTTCCAGCAATGGATGAATGAAGCTATTGAAAGCGAAATTCCGGAACCAAATGCCATGAACCTGGCCACTGTTTCAGCCGAATGCAAACCTTCCTGCCGGGTGGTTTATTTGCGGGGATTCAGTCCCGCCGGACTCATTTTCTATACCAATTACGGCAGCCGTAAAGGTATAGAACTCAGAGAAAAACGGTATGCAGCCGTCAATTTTTTCTGGCAGCAACTCGAACGGCAGATCCGGGTGGAGGGAAAGGTGTATAAAATTTCCGACAAGGAATCGGATGATTATTTCAACACCCGACCACGGGAAAGCCAGATTGGGGCCTGGGCCTCTCACCAGAGCAATATCATCAGCGGCCGGCATGAAATTGAACGCTCATTCCTGGAGGTCAACAAACGTTATGAAAACAAACCTGTGCCCCGTCCTCCTTTTTGGGGAGGACTCTGCCTGAAGCCTGATTATTTTGAATTCTGGCAGGGACGTGAAAGCCGGCTCCATGACCGGATCATGTTTGAATCCGATAACAACAATAACTGGAGCGTTTACAGGCTTTCGCCATGATGCCAATGGCAGATTCTCTTTTTGTTAGGTAATCCGGTAATTTCTTACAAGATTTGTATTGTAATTGCGGACGATGAGAATCCTGATATTATGCGTAGTACTTTTCCTGATTGATTTTTATGTTTTTCAGGCATTCAGGACAGTTAGCCGCGATTTAGGTCCGAACGCACAAAAAGGCATCACTTTAATTTTCTGGTCACTGACCGTTTTTTGCCTTGGTACGGTTCTGGCCGCCGAATTTTTAAACTGGCATTCCTGGCCAAAAGCTTTCCGGACCTACCTGTTCGCATTTATCTTTATTGTTTATTTTTCCAAGCTGTTTATCCTGATTTTCCTCCTGGCCGATGATGTGCTTCGGTTTTTTCAATGGATGTATAAAAAACTCTTCGGCAACCGGGAGAATACCGAAATTGTGTATCCTGCCAGCAATGCCATCAGCCGTTCAGATTTCCTTATGAAGGCTGGTCTGATGCTGGGCGCTGTACCATTTCTGTCCCTGCTGTACGGCATGATGAAGGGCGCTTTCAGCTTCCGCGTCCGAAAAGTAAACCTGTCTTTAAAAGAGCTGCCTGGTTCTTTCAAAGGATTGAAAATCCTTCACATATCCGATATCCATTCGGGCAGCTTTAACAGTGCCGAGCCTCTGGAAAGGGCCGTGGAACTTATCCTGGCACAGGAGGCAGATGTCATTTTTTTTACCGGTGACCTGGTCAACGACCGTTCCACAGAAGCCGAACCCTTCCTGGAAATTTTCAAAAAAATACAAGCACCCCTGGGCGTATATTCCACCCTTGGAAACCATGATTACGGTGATTATGTGCAATGGCCAAGCCGGGAGGAAAAGGCCGCCAATTTAGAGCACCTGAAACAGATCCACCACCAGATCGGCTGGAAACTTCTCCTGGATGAGCATGACTACCTGGAGAAAGAAGGGGAAAAAATCGGCATCATCGGCATTCAGAACTGGAGTGCCCACCTCCGCTTTCCAAAATACGGCAGTATGGAAAGAGCGGTGTCCGGATTTGAACCTGCGTCCGTCAATCTCCTGCTATCGCACGATCCCTCCCACTGGCGTGCCGAGGTGCTGGAACGATATCCCGAGGTGGATCTCATGTTTGCTGGTCACACACACGGTTTCCAGTTTGGCATTGAAATTCCCGGCATCAAATGGAGCCCGGTTCAGTATGTTTATAAGGAATGGGCGGGTCTTTATTCGGAAAACAACAAACATTTGTATGTAAACCGCGGACTTGGTTTCCTCGGTTATCCCGGGCGCGTTGGCATTATGCCGGAAATAACCGTAATCACCCTGAATAATGGGACAGGATAATTGATTGAATCAGCATTCCTGAGATGCAACCTGATATACCCATTCAAAAGCCCCGAAGAGTTGACAATTCTCTTTCCGGCCAATTCAATATTGAGCGCTGGGGAAAAATTTCCGAAGCTTACGATTTTTCAAAACCTCACCGTCATTCGTATTTTGAAGTGTTGCTGTTTTTCAGAGGAACCGGATTTCATGAAATTGATTTTATGCGTTATCCGGTCCAAAGCCAGTCCCTTCATTTTGTTGCCGCGCATTCGGTACACCTGCTCAAACGAAGCCAGGATTCAGACGGGGCTACGATTCTTTTTTCCGAGGAATTTTTTTCCGGGGATCAGTCCCTGTCCAGGTTTTTAAAATCAATTTCCATTTTCAGCGGAAACCATGGCCATGTTTTGAAACCATCCCAGGCAGCATTTAAAGCATTTAAAAATATTTTTCTGGATATGGAACAGACCCTTCAAAACCAGGAAAAGGAATCGGGGATGGAATTGAAATCCTTGTTAACGCTGCTTCTTGCCAGGGCTGAAAACCTGTTTAACCGGTTAAACCCGGAAATAAGAACAAATAAGGTTCAACATCCGGTAGTAGAGAAATACCTGGGGCTGGTCGAGGAAAATTTTCTGAACCATCTCAGTGTCCGGGAATATGCTTCCGCACTTCACCTGACAGCGAAACACCTGAACGAGTTATGCAAGCAATACCTTTCCCTGCATGCGCAGAAAGTCATCCACAACCGACTTTTGCTGGAAATTAAAAGAATGCTTGTTCACAGTGATTTGCCCGTAAAGGAAATCTGTTACCAGACGGGGTTTTCGGATCCGGCACATTTTAATCACTTTTTCCGTTTTTATATGAAATTAACCCCGCTTCAGTACCGCAAGGGTTTCAGGTAATTATTATACAACTGATTCTGATATAATTGCCATTCCATACCTGGTCAAACCTATATCTTTGTACTTCAATAATCTGCATCCTTGTTTAGAAGACCAACATGGAAAAAATCCATTACATGAAAATAAAAACGTTTCTCCTCTTACCACTGCTATCCGCTTTTATCCTCACGGTGCATATTACCACCCGTTCGGTTTCGAACAACCAGGGTGCGCCGGCCGGCCATACCGGGTCTCCCTTTGATAATAAAACCTGTGCCCGTTCGCAGTGCCATAACACCACAGCCACTCCGCTTACCGGGCTTATTACCTCCACTGTTCCGCCATCCGGTTACGTTCCCGGAACGACCTATACGATCACCTGCTCCTGCAGCCAGTCCGGTATAAATAAATGGGGATTCCAGGTGAGCCCGATGAATGCTTCCGGTATGTTGCTGGGAACGCCGGTCATCACGAATGCCCTTAGCACCAAGATTGTTTCCGGCAAATATATCACCCATACGGCCAGTGGCACGGCAGGTACGGGTTCTAAAACCTGGAGTTTTAACTGGGTGGCCCCGCTTTCTGGAACCGGAAACGTAACGTTTTACGGAGCTTTTAATTTTGCCAATGGAAATGGAAATTCGTCCGGTGACCTTATCCATACCTCCAGTCTCACCCTTCCGGAAAACACAACAGGCATAAGCGAAACACCTGTCATGGCTTCATCGTTCCGGATCTCTCAAAATCCATTCAGGGAGTACCTGGAGGTGAGTCTTGAGCTGACAAAGGCAGAAACAGTCCTTCTTTCGCTATTGGATGGCAGCGGGAAGCGTTATTTTTCCCAAGAGCAGCAAGAATTGCCTCCAGGAAAACAGTTGTTAAGAATGGAAACAGGAAACCTGGCCCCCGGGATTTATTGGGTTCTGGTTCAGACAGGCCAGGATACCCGGCTGCTCAAGGCATTGAAATTATAAACCGGCGTGAACTGAAATCAAGCCTGCTGGCATCCCAAATAAACGGCAGGATTCAGGAACTAAAGCGTTTTGAGTTCGGTCACCAATTCCGTCAACGCCTTTTTGGCATCTCCGAAATACATACTGGTTTTTGGATTATAAAAAAGCAGGTTATCGATTCCGGCATATCCGGCATTCATGGAGCGCTTGTTTACAACAATGTGCCTGGCCTTGTCCACTTCCAGGATTGGCATTCCATAGATGGGTGACGCCGGATCTGTTTTGGCCGCAGGATTCACTACATCATTGGCGCCAACCACGAGTACCACATCGGTTTGTTCCAGTTCGGGATTAATGTCATCCATCTCAACCAGTTTGCCATAATCCACGTTTGATTCAGCGAGCAGCACGTTCATATGACCGGGCATTCGACCCGCAACCGGATGGATGGCATATTTCACCTCTACTCCCCTTTCCTCCAGGAGCATTTCAAGTTCATGGATTACATGCTGGGCTTGTGCGACGGCTAATCCGTACCCGGGCACAATCACCACCTTTTTGGAATAATTCATCAGGATGGCCAAATCGGAAACGGTAATATCCTTTATCGAACCTTTGACGTCGGTGCTTGTAGCAGCTGCTCCGCCACCTCCGAAGGCACCAAATATGACGTTGCTCAACGGCCTGTTCATGGCTTTGCACATCACAATTGTTAAAAGGGTTCCGGCCGATCCAACAAGAATTCCACCGGTAAGCATCACTTTGTTGTCGTACAAAAAACCGCCAAATGCCGCTGCCAGGCCGGTAAAAGAGTTTAACAGGGAAATCACCACGGGCATGTCGGCACCGCCAATCGGCAGTACAAACATCACCCCATAAAATAATGCAAAGGCAAACAGCAGATATAAAAGCGCCTGGCTTTCCGTTCCGCTGAAAATCATATAGGCTCCAAAGGAAAAAACCGCCAGCATAACGGCCGAATTGATGATGTTATAAGATGGCAGCCTGACCGGCTTGTTCATGGTTCCATTGAGCTTTAAATAAGCTATTATGCTTCCGGAAAAGGAGACACTTCCGATTATCAGACCGAGTATGATGGGAATCAGGGTGCCGGTATTACCCAGGTTATGATGAAACTCCATCAGGCCGATCAGGGCCGCACAAGCCCCGCCCATGCCGTTGAATACAGAAACCAGTTCAGGCATCTTGGTCATCTGAACCCGTTTGGCGGTTAACCAACCGGTAACCGTACCCGCCAGGATGGCCAGAAAAATAAGTCCATAGATAAACAATGCCGGTTGCCTCTGCTCATAAACGAGGTTTCCCGATTCATCAGCGGACCTGTAAATGTTTAGAAAAACAGTAGCCACAATAGCCAGGCACATGCCGGCCGCAGCCTGAAGGTTACCTTTCCGGGCCGTTTTGGCATTACCCATCTGTTTCAGACCGGCAATAAACGTAACGGAAGCCAGTATATAAGCTGTGGTGCGGAGGTGATATAACGTTTCTGGATTCATATACGGGAAAGGTGATTATTCGTTTATCCTGAGCGTTATTATTTCTTTTTAAACATTTCAAGCATGCGGTCCGTCACCACAAAACCGCCCACTACATTCAGGGTACCCAGAAAAACAGCGAGGAAGCCCAGGGCAAGGGCGAAGTAATCGTCCGGATTAACATTCAGCATGACAAGTATGGCCCCGACGATAACGACCCCGTGAATCGCATTGGCTCCGCTCATCAGGGGCGTATGCAGCACGGTGGGCACTCCGCCAATGACTTCGATGCCAACGAAAACGGAGAGAATGATAAAAAACAATATATCCTGGTGGTTACCGGTATACTGGATAATGGTTTCCATGAAAGTTTTGTTTTAAGTTACAGGGTTTGGTTAATTTCATTTTTTTTTATGCTCCGGGAAAATCCATGAACGTCTCAGGCCGGGGTTTCTTTTTTCAGGGAAGGATGAACAATGACGCCCTGGTGGGTGATGAGGCTTCCCTGTGTAATCGCCTCCTCCATTTCCCATTTAAAGCCTTCGCTGGTAGCCAGGTGGAGAAGGAGCGTCTGAATATTCCTGGCATACAGGTCGCTGGCATTCATGGGCAGGAGCCCCGGTATATTGCCTTCCCCGATAATGGTTACGCCGTGTTTCTGGACCGTTTTGTTTAATTCGCTGCCGGCTACGTTGCCGCCCTGTTCAACCGCCATGTCGACAATAACGGAACCGAATCGCATGCTCCGGACCATTTCGTCCGTTACCAGCAGGGGTGCCTTTTTTCCGGGGATCAGGGCTGTCGTTATCACGATATCGGCCTCCCGGATATGTTTGGCCACCAGTTCCTGTTGTTTTTTCAGAAACTCCTCCGATACCCCTTTGACATATCCCCCTTCAATTTTAATACTTTCATCTCCTTTTACTTCAATAAAGCGACCACCCAGTGATTCCACCTGTTCTTTTGTTTCGGGCCGGATGTCAGTCACTTCAACCACAGCACCAAGCCTTTTGGCGGTGGCAACGGCCTGCAGCCCGGCAACGCCCGCTCCGAAAATAATCACTTTGGCCGGACGGATGGTGCCGGCGGCCGTGGTCATCATGGGCAGGATTTTGCCAATCGTGTCGGCAGCGAGCAGGACGGATTTATAACCTGCAAGGTTGGCTTGTGAACTCAGGGCATCCATTTTCTGGGCCCTGGAAATACGCGGTACGGCATCCATGGAAAAGGCCGAAATTCCGGCAGATACGCAGGCCTCAACCACTCCCGGATTGGTGGCGGCAAAAAGGAATGAAATCAAAACGGCATGGCGTTTCATACCTGCAATTTCTTCCGCAAGGGGTGGATTTACTTTCAGGATAATGTCGCAACCGCCGTAAATTTCATCTTTACCGTTAACAACCAGGGCACCGGAATCCCGGTATTGATCGTCAGAAAAAAAGGAACGAATTCCGGCATCCTTTTCCACCAGTACTTCAAAGCCCGCTTTGACCAAATTCCTGACAACATCCGGTGTGAGGGCAACCCGGTTTTCCCTTTCTTTCGTTTCCTTTGGAATTCCAACTTTCATAGATCTCAGATAATTCTTCCTGCCGGTTCCCGGGCTGAAGCCATGCAAAACGGAAGCATGTAAAGCCACTGAAGCCTGGTCATCCTTCAGCTGTTATTCAAACCAACGGCGACAGGCCTCGGTAAGGCGGTGCAAAGGAAAAAATAATAACTGAACCTGCAAAAGTAAAATGTGCAGGACTAATCCCAGTTAAAAAAGGAATCCAGGGATTCCCCTTATCTTAATTTGCAAATTCTTCCTTTTTTGAATCTTTTTTTTCAGGAATTCTGAAATCCAGCGGGTTTTTCACCTTTTCCTTTAACAGGGCAAGGTTCAGCACATCGGCCATATTTTGCACATAGTGAAATTTCAGGTCGGTGAGGTAGGAAGGCTTGATCTCTTCCACATCTTTCCGGTTATCGGAACTCAGGATAATGTCACTGATACCAGCCCGTTTGGCAGCCAGTATCTTTTCTTTTATGCCTCCAACGGGCAGAACCTTGCCACGGAGGGTAATTTCACCGGTCATGGCGAGTTTATTTTTGACCTTTCTCTGGGTAAAAGCGGATGCCAAAGCAGTCATCATGGTAATTCCAGCCGAGGGGCCGTCCTTGGGGGTGGCGCCTTCAGGCACGTGTATGTGTATGTCCCAAAAATCAAAAACCCTTGGATCAATTCCGAACTCTTCGCCATGTGCCTTCAAAAAAGCAAGTGCGATGACGGCTGATTCCTTCATCACATCACCCAGGTTCCCGGTCAGCGTTAATTTTCCCTTTCCCTTACTCAGACTGGTTTCAATAAAAAGAATATCGCCTCCAACTGCTGTCCAGGCAAGCCCGGTAACCACACCTGCCACATCCATATGCTGGTAACGATCGCGTAAAAAACGGGGGGCACCCAGAATTTTCTCCGCCTGATCCTTTGAAATTTTTGATTCATAGGGTTCCCCGACAGCCACCGATTTGGCTATGGTGCGGATTACGGAGGCAATGGTTTTCTCGAGTCCCCTTACGCCTGATTCACTGGTATAGGATTCAACCAGGAATTCAAGCACATCAGACGGAAACAGCAAATGCTTCTTCTTCAGTCCATGAGCTTCCAATTGTTTGGGAACCAAATGTTTTAAAGCTATCTGTATTTTTTCTTCCACCGTATAACCACTGATTTCAATAATTTCCATCCGGTCGCGGAGAGCCGGCTGAATGGCGGACAAATTATTCGCAGTTGCAATGAAAAGCACATGGGACAGGTCGTAATCCAGCTCCACATAATTATCGTAAAAGTTTGAATTTTGTTCCGGATCCAGCGCCTCCAATAAAGCTGAAGACGGGTCACCGTGAAAATCATTGGTCAGTTTATCCACTTCATCCAATACAAATACCGGGTTGGAAGATTTTGATTTTTTGATATTCTGTATGATCCGCCCGGGCATAGCGCCAATATAGGTTTTCCGGTGACCTCTTATTTCCGCTTCATCCCTTAAACCACCGAGTGACATCCTGACATATTTGCGCCCCAAGGCTTTGGCCACTGATTTACCAAGGGAGGTTTTTCCGACACCCGGAGGGCCGTACAGGCACATAATCGGTGATTTCATATCTCCTTTCAGTTTCAGGACGGCCAGGTATTCGAGGATACGGTTCTTTACTTTTTCCAAACCATAATGGTCCTTATCCAGAACCTTTTGCGCATGATTAATATTGAAATTATCGCTGGTATATTCGTTCCATGGTAATTCCAACAGGAGGTCCAGGTAGTTCATGGTGACCGAATACTCTGCAGCAGCAGGATTGATCCGGCCCAGGCGCTCGATTTCCTTATTAAATGCATCGGCCGCCTCCTTTCCCCACTTTTTATGCCGGCCCTTTTCCCGCATTTCATTTAGTTCCTGGTCGGGCGTATTTCCTCCCAATTCTTCCTGTATGGTTTTTAACTGCTGATTCAGAAAATATTCCCGTTGCTGTTTGTCCAGATCAACCTTCACCTTGCTTTGAATCTGGTTCTTGAGTTCAAGCATCTGGAGTTCTTTGGTAAGATACTCTAAAACCTTGGTTGCACGAGATTTAAGATCAGCTATCTCAAGCATTTGTTGCTTTAAATTTACTTCCACATTCATATTGGAAGAAATAAAATTGACCAGGAAGGAGGGACTTTCGATATTCTTTATGGCAAACCCCGCTTCAGAGGGAATCTGGGGGGACTGACGGATAATCTGAAGGGAAATATCCTTCAGGGAATCGACCAGGGCTGTAAATTCCTTATCCTTAACAGGGGGTTGTTTATCCTGAAAGGGCTTAATCCTTGCCTTCACATAAGGTTCGTTCTGAACCATTTCGACCAGTTGAAAACGCTTTTTACCTTGTATGATGACGGTCGTATTGCCATCGGGCATCTGGAGCATTTTCAGGATATGGGCTACCGTACCGGTCTTATTTAAATCTTCAAATGTAGGGTCCTCCACACCAATATCTTTCTGGGAAACAACGCCAATAATTTTATCGGCTTTATAGGCGTCCTTAATCAGTTTAATGGACTTATCCCTTCCCACGGTAATGGGTATGACAACACCAGGGAAAAGTACTGTGTTTCGCAACGGAAGTATGGACAAGACCTCCGGAATGGCTTCGGCATTGATTTGTTCCTCGTCCTCGACGGATAATAAAGGGATCAGATCCGGTTCATCATCGGCAAAAGAACTAAAATTAAAAATTTCCGGGTTATAATTGGAATTAAACATCATGTTCAGATTAAGACAATATGGCAGCAAGTTACTAAATTTTAAGTGTCTGCCCGCCAGTCAATAGTTATGCCACAGGCCGGAGGCAAGCGGTCAGATATTTTGAAGGTACAGATAGGTCAGAATAGCCGTTTCAGTTTCATCGAACAGCAATTGCCGTCGTTTATAGACTTGCTGGGCCAGTTCAATGGCCTTATCAAGCCGGAAGGACTCCATGGCATCAGCGCCCCCCCAGGAAAAGGAGGGGATCAGTTTTTCGGGGAATCCCGAACCGAATACATTGCAGCTGACCCCAACCACTGTACCGGTATTAAACATGGTATTGATGCCGCTTTTAGAATGATCTCCCATAAACAGTCCGCAGAATTGCATGCCTGTATCCACGTATTCCTTCAAAGGGTAATTCCATATTTTCACGTTGCTGTAGTTATTTTTCAGATTGGAATTATTGGTATCAGCGCCCAGGTTACACCATTCACCTATTACTGAATTGCCCAGAAATCCGTCGTGGGCCTTATTGGAAAACCCGAATATCACCGAATTTCCCACCTCCCCTCCTACCTTGCAGTGAGGGCCGATACTCGTAGCTCCGTATATTTTTGCACCCATTTTCATGGTGGCGCCTTCTCCGAGTGTAAAAGGTCCCCTGATCATACAACCTTCCATGATCTCAGCCGCCTTTGAAATGTAAATGGGACCGGTGGACGCGTTCAGAATCGCACATTCCACTTTCGCACCGGCTTCGATAAAGATATTTTCCGGTGAAATGACCTGGTTTGAGGACGGGATGGGCGCGGACTTCCGACCAGCTGTGAGCAATTCCACATCATAACGGATGGCTTTTTCATTCAGCATAAACATATCCCAGAGGTTACGGATGGAAAAGACCGCACCTTCATAGGGTATCCTTTTATTTTTCTTCGGGGTAATTTTCCATTCTTCAAGCGATTCTCCCGGAACAAAGGCAGCCAATAACAGGTTGTTTTTAACCAGTTCCTGTCCTGCCTTCAGGGCCTGTATGGCTTTCACCAGGGGGGCATCGGGTATGATGCTGCCATTTATCAGGATATTTTCCTCGTCGGGAAGGAGCCTGTATTTCACCGAAAGGTACCGTTCGGTGAGGTAAGAAACAGGTTCCTGCAACCATCTTCTCCATTTGTCGGCAATGGTCAGTACGCCAACCCGTATTTCCGGAACAGGCCGCGTGAGGGTAAAGGGAAGGAGGTTTCCCCTGGTCTCATCTTCAAAAAGGATGTAGTTCATAAAAGGTCTATCGCTGTGGCGGATACAAAAAAAGTCCCTTTAAGGGACTTTTCATAAAATAGTTGTGAACATCTCAACCTTTGGATTCGGTATGTTTTTTATACCGGTTCCGGAATTTATCCACCCGTCCCGCCGTATCCACCAGTTTCATCTTACCGGTATAATACGGGTGCGACATCTGGGATATCTCCAGTTTCACCAAAGGGTATTCCATACCGTCCTCCCACTTGATTTTTTCCTTGGTTTCGATGGTTGACTTGGAAAGAAAGGCAAAATCGCAGGAAATATCTTTAAAAACAACCAGGCGGTAGTTTTTGGGATGAATATCTTTTTTCATTTTTTTTAAATTTGGACTGCAAAAATAGTAAAATTATCTGATCAAACAACAGGAAACCCTATTTTTTCACAAAGGTACTAAAAGCCTTGTTTACCAGTTCATACCATGGATCAAACGGGTTTGAAAAATTTTATCTTTGCAGCCATGAAAAACACCGGGCATTTGCCTTTATTTCTTTTTATCGTATTATTTTTTTCAACCTGGTCCTGCAAAAAGGAAGAACTGCTTACGGATTCCTCGGCCCGGGTTGACTTCTCAACCGATACCGTACTGTTTGATACGGTATTCGTGACCATGGGATCCACCACCAAGCAACTGCTGGTGTATAACCGAAATGATCAGAAAATCAGCCTTTCCAGCATCCGACTGGCCGGCGGAAGCGCCTCCCGGTACCGGATCAACGTCAATGGAAAACCGGGTATCAGTTTTCAGAATATTGAGATCAGGGCCAAGGACAGTTTATTTATTTTTGTGGAAGTCACCATTGATCCCAACAGTTCGGCTACCCCGTATGTGGTAACGGATTCCATCCTGTTCGACCTGAACGGTCAGCAGCAGGATGTGGACCTGGTGGCCTGGGGACAGAATGCCCGTTTTATTTACCCGAAGTTTTTCAGTCAGAACCTGCCTCCCTATGATACTCTTCCCTGCAATTCGGTATGGGACAGCTTACTGCCTTATGTGGTGTATGGTTATGCCGTTGTGGATTCCCTTTGCAGCCTGACCATCAACGAAGGAACAAAGGTTTATTTTTACAACGCTTCCGGTTTATGGATTTATTCCGGGGGAAGTTTGCATGTGAAGGGAAGCAAGGAACACCCGGTTGTTTTCCAGGGCACCCGACTGGAGAGTTATTACCAGGATGTACCGGGTCAGTGGGACAGGATCTGGATCAATGAAAAAGGCGCAACGGATAATGAAATTGATTATGCCGTCATCCGGAACGGATTTATCGGTCTGCAAACAGAACCGCTTTGGGGAGGCTCCGGTAAAAAACTCCTGTTAAGCAATACCATAATTGAAAACATGAGCGGATTCGGAATCTTCTCAAGAAATTACAACGTGGAAGCCTGGAACTGCGTGGTAGCCAATTGCGGGCAATATGCCGCGGCACTGACCCAGGGAGGATCCTATGACTTCAAACACTGTACCTTTGCCAATTACTGGATCAACGGTCAGCGCAGCACACCTTCCCTGTACCTGAACAACTATGCCGTAGATCAGAATGAAATCGTGCAGCCCTCGCCATTGACGGCCGCCAATTTCGGAAACTGCATTGTTTACGGAAATAATAAAAACGAACTGGAACTCGATTTTAAATCGGGCGCCGATTCCAATTATTATTTCAAAAATTGCCTGTTCAAGGTTGATTTTAAGGAGACCTCCGTCAGCGGACCCGGATTTGATTCGGTTTACACCAATAATGATCCCTCCTTCCGGGATTACAGCCTGAATAACTTCCAGCTCGACACCATGTCATTTGCCAGGGATAAAGGCAGTGTTCAGTTTATTGTTACCGGCAAAACGGATTTTGACCTGTTAAAAAAGGACAGAACATTACATTTGCCTCCTGACCTTGGCGCCTATGAGCGTGAGGACTGACTCCGTGAAATTTTGAATTTATCATTCCGTCCGATACCTTTACAGCATTCACCAATACTCTTCACCATGAAAACATCCGTTTTATTCATTTTCGCCTGCATCTTCCTGGTTAACATCAGCGATTCCCGGGCCCAACAGGGGGTTCAGATCGGCCTGGTATTTCAGCCCTCCCTGCAAACCATGCGCCCGGCCTGGCTAAGCAGTTCGGGAGATAAATTCGATCCTGATTTTAATCAGACCATACGCGCAGCCATTGGCGCCCAGCTGGATTACCACTTCAGTCCCTATGTGGGTGTGGGATTGAATGTTGAATATTCGGCGCAGGGTCAGAAATTCCTCGTGTCCGAAAACAATGCATACAAAGCGCATTACTACAAGTTTAATTATATAAAAATTCCATTTTACCTGTCCTTTAACACCAGCGGAAAAGCGAGGCTGGTCGGGCATATAGGCCCACAGGTACTGGTTCTGATGGCTGCCAGGGACAAGTATGACACCAAGAACCATGACATCACCGACAATTATGCTCCGCTTAACCTGGGTTTTAATTTCAACCTCGGTATCGGTTTCATGCTCAATAATAACCTGATGGTAACGGCAGCGCCCAATTTTGACCTGGCCTTCCTGAACTACAATTACACTACTGATGAAGCGGAAAGCGCCTATCTCGGCAAATCACCGGTAACCACCACCTTCGGATTACAGCTGATCCTGAAATATGTCAAAAATGAAATAAGCGCGGATGATGCGGTCATCAAAGTAAATTAGCGGAACATGAACAGCCTGCATAAAAAATCCGTTCCATGGATCAGGGCATTCATCATTCTGGTTTTGCTTTTCTTTTCCGGTTCTGTACCGGCTTTATCCCAGGGATTGATTGCCGGTTATTTCATACGGCCCCAGTATAATAGTATGGGATCCGTTAATACAAGGGCTTCCAATATTACCATCAATTCCAACCAGACCTATACCTTTTACAACGGAATTGAACTGGGTTATCTTTTCACCAAAAGTTCCGGTATCAGCACTTGTATTTCTTATGGAACAGACGGACAGAAATTCATTTACGAGAACAGGGTTTCAAACCAGCTGACCGAACGATCGGCTCACCATTACCGATTTAACATGCTGAAAGTTCCCATCCAGTTCAAGTTTAAGGGAAACGCCGGAAAAATTGCCTTTATGGTGGAAGGCGGACCCCAAATTTGTTTTTTGGTGAAGGCGGGAAATAAAAGCGACTGGGGAAATTTTAACTATACGGAGGATTATTCCCGGTTCCAGTTCGGGTTCCGAATATCAACAGGTATAGGTTACCAGTATAATGATCACCTGTTGTTTTATGTCACGCCTCAATCCGACCTCACCGCCCTCGACTTTCATTACACCACCGCCAACCTGGCCAATACCTATCCGTTGGGCCGCCGACTGACCAGCCAGAATGTGGGGCTGCAGTTCGGGTTCCTCTGGTCCCGGTAACCGGTTAGGCTAAAAGAGAACCATCTTTTTGGTAATGGAACGACCGGCGGTCTGAAGGGAATAAAAATATACTCCCGGAGAAAGCTTTTGCTCACTTCTGTTGAGGATGTATTCGTGCCTGCCCGGAGCCATTTCCTCATGGCTGAGCAGGACTTCCTGTCTTTTGCCGTAAATATCGTATAGATATAGCGTTACAAATTCCGGTTCCCTGACGGTAAAGGCAATCAGGGTGGACTCATTGAAGGGATTGGGGAAGTTCTGTGCCAGTTCCAGCGGGACATATTCTCCGTCGGGATTTTGCAAACCCAAAGCCGAACCGTCCACCAGGGCCGTATACACGCTTAAGGCTCCGTTGTCCATGCGCATCCAGATGGGCCTTACGACATTATTAACGGCTGCGATATTGATATAGTCCCCGAAAAAATTACTGACATCCGGCATAAAAGGCGACTGGCTGACGAGGTAGTTGGAAAACGTATTGCCTCCATCCACAGACCTTGCCAGGTAAACATCGGTGCTGTCGCCGGTATGATTTCTCCTGTCGTAAAACGTAAAATAGAGATACCCGGTGGCCTGGTCGATGCACATCCAGGTGAGGAACTGATGCCTGGAAACCGTATCATCATTGACTTTTACGGGGGGTGTCCAGGTTGTTCCCCCGTCGGTGGATTTGACCAGCCAGACATCGGTATTATTAAATCCATTTCGCTGATCCGTCCAGTTGATATATATGGTTCCATTTCCGGGACCTCCACTCACGTCACAGGCGGTAATGGGTAATCCATTACAGCGGCTGAGCCCGGACAGAAAATAATCCCACCCGCCCGGAATGGCTGTAACAAACTGATCGTTTGGCAACCAGGTCAGGCCGCCGTCCAGGGATTTATCAAACATAAGGCCCTGCGGACCGGCCCAGGAGACATAAACTTCGCCGTTGGGGCCCACACAGGGCACGGCTCCCTCCACGGTATTGTCGCTGTCGATACAATCTCCGGCCACATCGCTGATCCGATGCGGTGCCGACCAGGTGGCGCCCGCATCCGTCGAACGGGAAAAGAGAATCACGGAGCTGTCGGCGGGATCGTTGCTTCCGTAGGTGTCGAACTGGGTCCAGGTGACATAGATGTTGTTGCGGTTGGGGCCATTGGTAAAATCAACGGCTGCCCAGGCCTTATCCTGTGCCCTGGTTCCGTTTAACCCCATAAAGGAGCCGTTGTTGTAGGTTTGACCCGCATTGGTTGATTTCTGGCAGACAATCCTGTCAATCCAGTTACCGCCCGAGGGATTGCTCAGGTGAATAAAATAAAAATCACCGGCCGTATCGGCAAAAAGGCATGGATCGCCCCACACGCCATGGGTGGAAGTCAGGTTGGTGCCGGTCCACGACTGACCCCCGTCGGAGGAATAATAACCGTTGTCGATATTGGCACCGGCGGCCATCTGCAGGGTGTTTTTTGGATTGATGGCAATGGAAACCTCTTCCGGATCGTTTTGCCAGCCCACCAGTACATTGGTAAACTGGGCATGGGTTTGAACGGACAGGGCAAGCCCGGAAATCAACAGGATAATTTTTTTCATACGGATCACTTTTCTTAGTAGGAGAACAACCG
Organism: uncultured Flavobacteriaceae bacterium; assembly: GCA_964458125.1. Classification (GTDB taxonomy): domain Bacteria; phylum Bacteroidota; class Bacteroidia; order AKYH767-A; family OLB10; genus CAYWHE01. The sequence continues at coordinate 45,962 of CAYWHE010000003.1, forward strand.
GTCAGGCTTTTGGTTTGATCCTGACGTTGCGGATAAAGTGCAGGGAATTTTTTATGTCTTCATGCAGGATCCTGTCGTTCGATACAAATTTCACCACCTGCCGGTATTCGGTCAGAAATTGTTCCAGCACGGGGGAGGTTTTTTGAGGTTTCCTGAATTCCATAGCCTGTGCAGCATTGAGTAATTCGATGGCCAGGATGGTTTCGACATTTTCCACCACCCGCCATAATTTCGTTGCGGCATTGGCGCCCATGCTGACATGATCTTCCTGCCCATTGGAGGATACGATGCTGTCAACCGAAGCGGGTGTTGACAACTGCTTGTTTTGAGAAACCAGTGATGCGGCCGTGTATTGAGGAATCATCATTCCCGAATGCAAACCTGGGTTGGCCACCAGGAAAGGAGGCAATCCCCGCTGACCGGAGATGAGCTGGTAGGTTCTCCGCTCCGAAATACTTCCCCATTCGCTGAGGGCGATGGCCAGGAAATCCATGGCCAGGGCCAAAGGCTGACCGTGAAAATTGCCGGCCGAGATCACCAGGTCCTGTCCGGGATAAACGGTCGGGTTATCGGTGACGGCATTCATTTCGGTAAAAAAAACGGAAGAAACATAGTCCAGTGCATCCTTGGAGGCTCCATGCACCTGTGGAATGCAGCGGAACGAATAGGGATCCTGCACATGTGTCTTCTTCCGGCCTGTCAATTCACTGTTTCGAAGCATTTCCCGGAACGAAACAGCGGTGCTGATCTGTCCGGCATGGGGCCGGATTTCCTGTATCAGCTGATGAAAGGGATCCAACCTCCCGTCAAAGGCATCGAGGGATAAGGCGCCAACAATATCGGCCAGCAGGGATATTTTCCGGGAGCGTATGATGGCCATGATACCATAGGCGCTCATAAACTGGGTTCCGTTGAGCAGGGCCAGACCCTCTTTCGATTTGAGCTTCAGCGGCTCCAGGTTCAATTGCTTTAAAACCGTTGAGGCCTGTTGTTTCCTTCCCTGAAAATGCACCTCACCCATTCCGATCAGCGGCAGGCATAAATGAGCCAGCGGTGCGAGGTCGCCCGATGCGCCTAAAGATCCCTGCTGATAAACCACAGGAAAGATGTCTTCGTTGAAAAAAAGAATGAGCCTTTCCACGGTTTCCAACTGTACGCCGGAATGTCCGTGGGCCAGTCCCTGGATTTTCAGTAAAAGCATCAGCTTAACAATGGTTGACGGCACTTCCTCTCCTGTTCCGCAGGCATGTGACATCACCAGATTTTCCTGCAACTTTTCGAGGTCCGCCGGAGCGATGCTTTTGTGATACAAGGCCCCAAAGCCCGTATTAATGCCATAAACAGGTTCATCGCCGGAAACCATTTTGCGATCAATCCAATCCCTGCATTCCTTAATTTTATGAATGGAAGCAGCTGAAAGCACAAGGCGGCAGGGAGCTGTCAGCATAGATTCCACCAGGCTGAAGTCTAACGGCCGCGAAGATATTTCATGTGTTTTCATCCGTATATAATAAGTCTTTGGCTTTTCGGAAGGCGAAGTTAATTAATAATATGAAGCAAGTAAAAGCCTTCGCTACAGGGTTGCTTTTTTTAAAGCAGTGCCTAAAAGCCAATGTGGAATTCAGTCACGAACAGAAGCTGCCAGGTATGCCCTCCATCCAGATGCAGCCGCGAAGTGATTTATCCTCCGCCTCCGGCAGGTTTGTTGAATCAGCCACAAGAATTTACTGCCTTTAAAAAACAAGGTTTCACAGCCACCATTTTTGTTTTTGGGAGCACATCATTCCGTTTTTGCCGGTGTGTAGTCCCGCTTTCCGCTCCTAGTCCTCCCCTGAAGTATAGCGCAGGCGCTAACTTCAGGGTGCGGGCTAACCGCTGCAATCGGGGCTGGGTTTCAGGTGCGGGTTTCAACAGGTTGGCCGGTTGGCTTCT
>CAYWHE010000004.1:0-41262 GCA_964458125.1 uncultured Flavobacteriaceae bacterium
GTTCCGGGCCGGGAGAAGTCTGCAGCCGGCTGAACGGTTGATTCCCCGTATGCAGATCAGTTTCCTGAATAAGCCTCAGTTTACAGGGTCCCTCTTCAGGCCGCAGGGTTTTCATTGGGGTGATATAATGTATTGGTGACCTCATGCTGAGAAGTCGTATTTTTTTCCGCCTTGATCACAAATGCTGCAATATAGGCGAGACTGGGGGTGATGATGTTGGAATAAATAATATGCCCGCTGATGTTGCTGTTGATGATCAGGATACCGAGGGCCAGGAGGAGGGGTGTGGCCAGTTCATTTTTCCGGTGACGGAACTCCCTGAAAACTCGAATCCACAAATAAAGCCAGAACAGGTAAATCAGGGTGGCGCCCACCAGGCCGCAAATACTCAGGAAATCAGGAAAATCCATTTCGGCCTTGGTATAGTGGGTATTGGGTATGACAAAGGTTTTGGAATAAGTATAGCCTTGACCGAAAAGCATGTGCATAAAGGAAAGGTTGTTGAAATAGTTGTTCAGCACGGCTTCGGCTCTGTCCAGCCGGCCGCTCGTTAAAAACCGAACCATATCACCGCTCAGGTTGTACCGGTAGGTGAAGTACCGGATTGTCGGATGCAGGAAATCCAGGATCTGGTTGATAAACAGAACGGTGAGAAAAATCATTCCGGCAAATGTGATGATCAGACTGGCGTCCAGCCTGGTGATCACCAGTGTTTTTCTGTCGTAAATCTTGACCAGGTAAAACACCCCGATGAAACAGATAAAAGAGGTGATCATCGCTGTTTTACTTCCCATGAGCAATCCGATGGCCATGGTTATTCCAAAACTGGCGAACATGTAAAACACGCTCTTGGTACGGAATGCATAATAATAAAACAGGCTGGCGATCAGGATCAGGAACCCGCCTATTTCGTTTCCGGCAGAGAAATAACCCTGCTGACCAATAGATTCTCCTTCCTGTGTCATGCCATAAAAGGAAAGCCCAAAGCCCATGTAGGAAAGCAGTATGGCTGCACCAAAGGCATAAAATAAAAAGAGAAAAACATTCCGGATAAACAGAAAGGACGGAAAAGGATTCTGCCGGTAGAATACCACAAAGAAAAAATACAGGATGGGCAGGGAAAATATTTTCAGGTTGTAGCCCAGGTCCGATGAAATCACCCCCAGATCGGAATACTGATCATGTATGTTTAAAATGGTGGAGAATGCAAACAGGAGCAGGTATATAAACAGCATGAGCGAGTACTTCCTGCTGCGGTCGAACAAAAATGTATAAATGATGGAAAATAAAAGCAAAGGGGTTTTATAGGCCTTGGCAATGGGCCAGTCCTTCTGAAGAACCAGGTTTACAAAGCCATCCAGCTGATCCACGAAATACGGTATGATAATAAATACCAGCACCAGGGCCAAATGTTTTGTTATCCGGACAGTCACCGATTTCGAATTAATGGGTTTGTGGTGTCAGTTGTTTTTGCCTGCCTGCTACTATGTCAGCAAAGAGATTTTCATAACTGGTTGTGATATGCTCCCAGCTAAAACGGGTGTTAATCTTATTCACGTTATTGTTAAGCCAGGATTGTTTATCATCCACACGCGCATCCAGCTCTTTCAGGATACTGCTGATGTCATCAGAAGTGGTGAAATAAAATGCTTCATTTCCCAGAATAGCCCTGTTAAAAGGATTTTCATGTGCAATAATCAGGGCCCGTGCCGCCATGGCCTCCAGCAGGGAAGGGTTGGTGCCACCGATGGAATGTCCATGAAAATAACAACTGCTGAAATACCTCAGATTGTTCAGCTTGCCGATATCATAGATTCCACCGGTGAAATTCAGCCGGGCCTGGTGTTGGTACTTCCGGTATAAACGAACGCCATAGGGCGTGCCGTGATTTCCTACAAGGACCAGTTTCTCCGGCCGGTCGCTGGCCAGGTAGCCCTCAATTATCACCTCCATGTTATGTTCCGCCTCAAAACGTGCAATCATCAGGCAATACTTGTTTTTTTCGAGGTGAAACTCCAACAGTGAAGCTTCATCCGGGTTTTCAAAAACATCCGCACCATAAGGTATATACGTGGTGGGTACCCGGTACTGTTTCAGAAAATAAGCCTGAATTTCCGTATGATCGGCTATCAGGTGGCCTCCATTCCGGACAGCAAGTTTTTCAAACCAGCGGGTCAGCTGCTTGATCAGCGGGCTCCATTTATCCCGCTTCCATTCTAATCCGTCCAGGTTGGTTACCAGGTTGTGGTTCCGGAATTTAAAAAAACGAAACCATACCGAGGAGGTGGTGTACCCCAGCATCAGAATGATGTCGGGTCGCATTTCACCGGCTTGTTTCAGGCTGAGAAAATCGTAAATAAAATTTCCGGCTGTGCCCATGAAGGTTTCCGGGTTAAACACATGCCTGATATGAACCCCCTCCAGCTCACCTTCGGTAAAGCTGTGATAATGCGGGTTACATACCCAGACCTCATGACCCCTGGCAGCCAACCGCTTGGAAAGATATTCGGCAAACTGTTCAAACCCACCGTAATTATTAGGAATACCCCGTGAGCCCAAAATGGCAATTTTCACCTCTGATAATCTGATTTAAGCTGATTTAAAAAACACTAAACGGTTATTTTCCTGGATGGTTTCTGCATGGCCCGACAAGGGTGGTCCAGCACGGGTCTTGCAAAGATAAAATATTTCTTAAGGCTGTAAAATTTCTAAATACAATTTGCTGATATTTAACCAGTTATTAGAAGATGAGACAACCTTACAAGCCGCTTCGCCCAGTAATTTGAGGGTTTTCTCCTCCCGGTAGGCCTGGTTCAGCACGGCGGCCAGGCTCCCGGGATCGCCGTCTTTGAACAGCAATCCGTTTTCCCCGTGACGGATCATTTCTTTGTTTGGTTCCAGGTCCGAGGCCACGACGGCCTTGCTGTAACTCATGGCCATGAGCAACACTCCGCTCTGGTAAATTCGCCTGTAGGGTATTACCACGGCCTCACAGGAACGGAAAAGAAAGTCCCGTTCTTCATTGGTGATAAATCGGTTGAACACGATGACCCGTTTTTCCAGGGAATTTACACGGATAAAATCTTCATAGGTCTTCAGCGAGTCATCCCTGTCCTGGCCGGCCAGGATGAGTTGATAGTCATGATCGGGCTGAACCATGGCCTGCATCAGGATGTCGAGGCCCTTCACCTTTTTCAACTGCCCGAAAAAAAGAAGATACCGTTTATCCGGCTCAGGCACCCAGCCTGAAAGGGAACGAACCGGGCTTGCCGGACCAGCGGCCAGTGCCATGAAATTTCCATGCGGGATAATTTTCACATTGCCCATGTGTTTTTCTGCGATCACAGCGGCAAGCATTTTTTTCGAATAGGAATTGTGAACGATTTTGGTATGGGTGAAATGCTTGAGGATAAAATTCCGGGTTGCAGGCAAGGCCACCGTATCGAGGCTGATCACATCATGTATGATGAGGATGATGCGGAAACCCATCAGCCTGGCAATTCCCATGGTGACAAGGTCAAAGAGCCCGCCGCGAAACAGGTGCAGGATTATCCAGCGCACCCGTCTTTTCCTGCAGAATAAAAGGGACTTTAAAAAATAAAAGAAGTTATTAAAAACGGCCAGGGTTTTGGGAACGCCCATATTGTGGAACCAGGCAAAGGCATGCACCCCTTCAGCCGGAATAATCGCATTGGAAAAAAGAAAAGGCTCAACACCCAGCTGAGCCAGGTTCTTCAGCAGAGAGCTGTTGTAAAAGTCCATACCAGCCTTGCCTCCCACCGGATCAACCAGGGCAATACGAATTTTACTCATGCCAGGAAGAAAGATTTTTCCCGGTCAGCAATTCCAGCTTCAGGATATCCGCTTTGTAAAAATCCATTAACTCGTTCAACAGGTCAGCTTCCATGGGCTCTGTGGCGGAAACAAAAAAAGTCCGTTTCATGGCCTGGCCAATCCGTGATGGAACAAGCATTTTAATCGCCTTTCTCAGGGTCCGCTGACGATAAAGGGTTTCCACGATGCGCCCCGATGCCTTTTGTGATTCATTATGTCCTTGAAGTCCGGCAGCGAGGTCTTCATCCGGCAAATGCAAAAACCGGGAAATCTCCTGCAAAACAGCTGGCAGGTTGGCTTTCAGCGATTCGAACCAGATGAGTTTTAGCTGCCTGGCCGGAAACCTGTCCATGAACTCCTTCACCTGCCCGGAATAGAGCCCGTATTTGAAATACTGCTGGTAATGCTGGGCCAGTTTGCCTTCCCCTCCCGAATTCCAGACTTCCCTGAACGATTGACTGACCAGGCCGAGTTTCTTATCCATCAGGTAATGCGACCAGGCCCTTTCAACCGGATGACGTAAAGACAGGATGATCTGAGCATCCGGGTTGTACGCGGCAATTCGACCAGCAGTGCCTGGATAATAAAGGTACGATACGCTGGCTTCCCCGATAATCCTGTGCCCGGGCAACGGGTTAAAACAGGCGGCATAGTCTTCATAGCCGGATTTAACCGGCTCCTGGTAATACAGGTGATCCTTCAACAGGGCTTCCGACGAAAAGTAATTCGGTTCCTTTATCCGGCACATGCATATGCGGCTATGGCTGGCCATACAGTCATACAACGTAGTGGTTCCCGACCGGGCGGCACCGGCAATAAACAGGTTCACCTTTCGCTCACCCAGCATCTTACAGCGTTATTTCAACCAGCCGCTCAGGTCCCGGTTGATCAGTTTTTCCAGTTTCAAAATATCCTCCCTGTACTGCAAATTTAAGTATTCGCGGTCTTCCTTTTTCAGGGGAAGAATTTTCCCGTTGGAATAAAAGAGGGCTTTCACGCCTTTCCTGAACGGAGGAGGAACGAAATGAAAAACTTTTTTTTTCAGCCCGGTCTGAGACAGGATGTACAATAGCCGGCTGTTCAGAGGTTCCCGGGCCCTGTTGTGTTTTTCGCTGACATCCACGGGTACCTGATCCGATACACCAATAAAACGGCAGATCTCCTGCATCACGGCAGCCGGGTTTTTTACAAAATCATCATACAGGAAAATTTTCACCTGTTCCCGCGGGAATATGTCCAGGTAACGTTTCACCTGCTCATAATACAGGCCCATTTCCAGGTACAGGTATGAGCGGCCCCAGCCTTTGTTTTCCGATTCCTGATCGCGGCTCAGCTCATTGAGAAAGGGCAGAAAGGTGCGGCCGTCACGCTGGTTGGCCAGGTAATGGGAATAAGCCCGTTCGGCCGGGTTGCGCAACATGATAACAATCCGTGCACCGGGGATGTCCCGCCTGATATTGGCCGCTGCTTCCTTCGAATACAGGTAAGAGTTACTGGATTCCCCGGCAGCCTTTTCGGCTTTCCGGTTTTTAAACAGCTTTTCGTAATCGGACCTTTTTTCTACAAAACAGCCCCAGTGTTTCTTCTTCATCGGCCCTTCCAGGTAACGGGCCAGGTCCAGGTTTTTTTCGCGTTCATAACGCCGGAATTCCTTTGAAAAATCCGCCGGACGTATATCGGTACAGAAATGATTCGGCTCCTTGATGGGGCTCATGTATACCTCCGGGTGCTGATCCAGCCAGTGATACAGCGTGGTGGTTCCGCTTTTGGCAGCTCCTACGATAAAAAAACCGGGAAGGCGGTTCATGCGCTCAGCCATGGCGATAAGTCACGTTTGATCAGGAGTTGTAACTCATGTATGTCTTTTTCAAACAAACCGGACAGGTTGCGCTTTTCTGCTTCCGTTAAAACGGGCAAGCCGGTTGTTTTAAAAAAAATCTTTTTGAGCGGTGCTTTAAGTTTTTCCCCCAAAGGCCCTGATACGTATTTCCGCATCAATAGGTTATTGTAAAGCATGGAAATAACCCGGTTGGCCGGCAGGGTTGCTGTATTGTGCCTGGGCTTCAGATCAATTTCCGCATCCGGGTCCACCCCGATGAAACGGAAAATGCCTTTCAGGGTGCCTGAAAGATCCTGAATCATATCATCCTGAAGGATAATCATTAACCGGTCGGGCGGAAATACCTGCTGGTACCGTTTAACCTGGGCGGCATATAAACCGGTCTCTATGTACATGGCGTTTTTCCCCCAGGAAGGCCCTGTGACCGCAAGATCCTCCCGGACCGCCTCTGCAAAAGAAAGCCGGGTCAGGTTGTTTTTAACGTCCATCAGGTAGTGTGAAAATGCCCGTTGAACGGGATTCCGCAACAGGATGATGATTTTGACATCGGGAATTTTTTCCCGGATGGCCCCCGGTGCCGAAGGAGCCCACAGGTAGGAGGTGCTGGCCTCGCCCAGTGCAATGGCATTTCCTGCGTTTTTAAATAACTTCAGGTAGTCTTCCCAGTGCGTGATGTAGGCCCGGTACACTTTTTTTTTCATGGGCGATTCCAGGTACTGTTGCAGGTTAAAGGCTCCCACCCGCTTCCGGATCAGGGGACGAAAAGCGCGGAAATCCATGTCGGCTGCAGAAAAATAATGCGGTTCCTTGACCGGTGACATAAACACACGGGGGTGCTGATCCAGATATTCGTATAGGGATGACGTTCCTGATTTGACCGCACCGGCCAGAATAAATGTAGGTGTCCTTTCATTCATGACCGGACAAAGGGAAGATACCAGGAACGTATGTTCCTGCGTTTTTTCAGAATGACCATGCCGGTGAGGTTGTTCACCAGCATGACGGCGAGGTATGATGCGGCCGCACCATTGAGTCCGTAACCCGGTATGAGTATAAACAAGCCGGTCAGATTAACTACGGTTGACACCGAAAGGATCGTGGTCCAGACCCTCTCCAGTCCTGTCATCTGCATCAGCACCCCAACCGAACCGGAAACGGCATTGATGAACTGGGCTATGGAGACCAAAATCAGGGCCGTGGCGCCTTCACCAAAGCTGCTTCCGAAAATCCGCATCACCGGGCCTGGAATGGCCAGGCAGAGGATGAGCAACGGCAGGGAGGTAAAAAAAATCATCCGGGCGGAATGGGTAGCGGCCCGTTGTATGGAGGCGGCCTGACCCGATTGGTGGAAGGCGGCAAAAACCGTTGCCCCGGCCATGTTGCCAGCCAGCAACGGAAGCGACAACAAGCCGGCCACCTTCAGGGCAACCTGGAAAATTCCCACATCCTCAGCGCTTCCCAGCATACCCAGCAGCAGGATATTCAGCAAAGGAAAGAACTGGGCCAATGCATTGATCAGCAGAAAAGAGCCCGACAAAGTCAGCAGTTCGCGGAAACCCGGATTCAACTTACCCGCATGTCCGGGACCTGACAACCGCTTCCTCCAAATCAGCAGGGACCATACAAACGACAGTATAACGGCAATCGTATAGGAAAGCGAAGGCATGAGCGGGTTTTTTTCAACCAGCACGATGGCAACAACGAGGAATGGAAGCGCTAAAAGGAACCTGGAACTTTCCCTGAAAAAGGAAAACCAGCCGGTATCATTCATACCCCGCAACCCCGAAGCCTGGATCAGCATCATACCAGCAGGAAGGATACTCCAGGACAGTAATTTCAATACCGGTTCCAGCGCGGGTTTGTTAAATACCTGTTCCGATAATGCAGGGGCACAGAACCAAAGGAGGAAGGTAAACAACAGGCCAAGGGGAACGGAAAGAAACGCCATTTTCGAAAACAGGGAAGGCAAATGAGGCCGTTGTTCATTTTCCTTCGTTGTGGCTGAAAGCCTGAGCAGGGTCGTGTCGAATCCCATCACCGCAAACAAAACAAAAACCTGAACGGCATTCAAACCCAGTGAAAAAAGCCCGTAGGTGCCTGCACCGTAATAACGGCTGACCAGAAAGGTAAACAGGAATCCGGCGGACAGGCCCACCGCCTTGATGAGAAATGCAACCAGACTTTTTCGGGGTAAAAAACGGATCAGGTTCTCCCCATGGTTGAGGTTGTCTTCACCGGCAGGTATCATGCAACAACAAACCACTCATTGAGTAAGTTCTCCTTATTATAGGACATGGGATTCCCGGATCCATACAGGTTGACGCTTTTGCCTGCAAATCTGGCTATGGCATGACCGGCAGCGGTATCCCATTCCATGGTTGGCGCCAGCCGCGGATATACATGTGCCGAACCTTCCGCTACGAGACATATTTTAAGCGAACTTCCCTTGGAGATCAGGTTCACCTCCCCGTATTTATCCCGGTAACCCTGGATGAGCTGTTCCGTTTCCGGGCTCATGTGGGATCGGCTGGCCACTATGGTATATACTGCAGGGGGTGCAAGCTGATCCAGTCTTTCCGACAGACTTACCAGGGTCTCAACCATATTGTCGGAATTCAGCAGTCCCTGCAACTGACCCATGGCATTTTTAAGTCTGTAGCTTCCCCGGACGGCTGAAGCGAAATACAGCAGGTCCATAGCCGGAGCATAGACCACACCTGCATCAGGCTCCTGTCCGGTGATTAACGCAATGTTAACCGTAAACTCCCCGTTTCGCTTAATAAACTCCTTGGTGCCATCAACCGGATCCACCATCCAGAAGCTGTTCCATTTTTTTCTTTCTTCGTAAGGAAGATGTTTGCCTTCCTCGCTTAACACCGGTAATCCCGTTCCCGACAGCACTTCCGATATAACCCGGTGTGCCCGCTTGTCGGCTTCCGTTAAGGGTGAACGGTCCTCCTTCATTTCAACGGTTACCGGTTTTTTGTACACGTCCAGGATTTCAACTCCCGCCCGGTAGGTGGCATGCAGCGCGCTTGCCAGCAACTCATCTGTATTCATTTACCATTTTTTTTCTCATGGGATCCCGTTCATCCTTTCCTGCAGGAAGGATTAATTGTGTGCCGGTTTCTATACCGGACCGGACGACCTTTCTAATTTTCCTCAAAATAAACCATAAATCACGCAGCACGCAATAGAAAAATCACCTGCTTCATGACGTACGCTGCGTACCCGAAATTTTCTGCCGTCCTGCCAGGTTCCCTGGAACAGGAGGTCCTGAAATTGACGCGATCGGGCCGGTAAGGGTGCCAGGAAAGAAAACAAACCTGCGCCGGTGGGCAGGCTTTCACTGCTTATTCAAACATATCCTGGATTCCATGATGCCAGCGGTTTATTCCAACTGATAGGTCTGCCCGGAATCAGCGAGGCCCTTCGCAGCTAAATCTTTCCGGATAATGGCCGGAAATAAACGGGATTTTTCACATCTTTGCTTTCCCTCATCAATTCCCGTTAACCGGTATATGAAAAAATCATGGATTTATCTCCTGCTGGGCCTGGTCCTGGCCTCCTGTCATAGTTCCAAAAAGACAACGGTTTCTTCAGCCGTCCTGGAAAAAACGGGAGAAAAAAAACCACCGGTATCTCCTGTATACAGGGGAAGCAATACCGTCCGGCACGACCTGGTTCATACCCGTCTCGATGTCCGGTTTGACTGGGAAAAAAAACAACTTCACGGGCAGGCACAGGTAATCTTAACCCCGCATTTTTATCCCTCCGACCGTCTTTTTCTTGATGCGAGGGGTATGGATATCCGGGAAGTGAGCCTCCTGGAGACCAATAAACATATGCCTCTGAAATATAATTACCACAACGATTCGCTGGACATCACGCTCGACCGCAGTTACCGGAGAGGAGAATCGTTTTCAATCTTTATTGACTATACCGCCAAACCGGAAGAACTGAAGCAGGGAGGCAGCGCAGCCATCATGAGCGACAAAGGGCTTTATTTTATCAATGCCGATGGTAAAGATCCGGATATGCCCAAACAAATCTGGACACAGGGCGAAACCCAGTCGAATTCCGCCTGGTTTCCAACGATTGATTCTCCCAATGAACGTATGACCCAGGAAATCTACATCACGGTGGACTCCTCGTACACGACTCTTTCCAACGGCCTGCTTATTTCTTCTGTAAAAAATGCCGGCGGCACCCGCACCGATTACTGGAAACAGTCCCTGCCGGCGGCACCTTACCTCACCATGATGGCCATTGGCCGCTATGCCATTGTTAAAGATGCCTGGAGGAATAAGGAGGTGAGCTATTACGTGGAGCCCGAATACGAACCCTATGCGCGGCAGATTTTTGGTCATACGCCCGAGATGCTTGAGTTTTTTTCCAAGACCCTGGGCGTAGACTATCCCTGGGAAAAATTCTCCCAGGTAGTTGTACGTGAATATGTTTCCGGGGCTATGGAAAACACCACGGCCGTGGTTCACGGGGAGTTTATGCAGCAGGACTCCCGTGAAATGCTGGATAAATCCTATGAAGACATCATCGCTCATGAGTTGTTCCACCAGTGGTTTGGCGACCTGGTAACCTGTGAAAGCTGGTCCAATATTCCCCTCCATGAATCCTTCGCTACTTATGGTCAGTATCTCTGGAACGAATACAAGTACGGAAGGGATGAGGCCGATTACGGATTGCAGCAGGACCTGAACGAATACATCACACTGGGACGCGGACGCAGCCCACACCTGGTTCGCTTTGATTATGAAAACCGGGAGGATCTTTTTGATGTGGTGTCCTACCAGAAAGGGGGCCGCATTCTTCACATGCTCCGCAAAGTGGTTGGGGATGAGGCCTTTTTGGCCTCCCTTAAACTGTACCTGAATACCAATAAATTCAAAGCAGCGGAGGTTCATCAGCTCCGGCTGGCTTTTGAAGAAATTACCGGACAGGATCTCAACTGGTTTTTCAACGAATGGTTTTACAACGGGGGTCATCCCGAACTGAAGATTTCCTATGCATACAACGACAGCCTGAAACAGCAGTTTGTTTTTACCGAGCAAAACCAGGACTTTGAAAAAACACCCCTCTTCCGCATGCCCCTGGCAGTGGATTTGTATTATAACAATAGCGTTATACGTAAAGAAGTCCTGCTGAGCCAGGCACGCGACACCTTTGTTTTCGGGGTGCCCGTCAGGCCGGACCTGGTCAATATGGATGCGGAAAAAATGCTCGTAGCCGTCAAACAGGATCTGCATAAACCGGAGGAATGGATGTTTATGTTTGAACATGGCCCCCTGTATATGGACCGCTATGAATCTCTTCAGAAGGTATCCAGGAACTACAAGGCCGGCTCAGCGGAGGCCCGGATGGTACAGGCGGCCCTGGGTGATAAATACTGGAACATCAGGTTGCTGGCGATCAGGAACATTGAAACCCTGGCCAGGGATGAAGCCAGCCGGAAGGTCATCAAAGAAATGCTCACCGGCCTGGTTGAAAAGGATCCGAAGGCTGACGTGCGGGCCGCCGCTTTGAAGGCGCTTGCCAGGTACTACAATGAAGACAAACTAACCGGAGTGTTTATCAAAGCGGCCGGCGATTCCTCCTATGATGTCGTGGGGGAAGCCATTCGCAGCTATCTGGATGCGGAACCCGAAACCGGCATGACATGGATAAAACAATTCGAACAAGTGGATAACCGGCATGTCGCATCCGTGCTGGCCGGTATTTATGTGGACAAGGGAACGGATGAAAACAATGCATATTTCAAAAAAGCCATCCGGCAGGCCAAAGGATTCGGCAGGTATCAACTCATGTCGGAATATGCGCGGTTTTTGAGCCGCTGCCATCCGGCTACCGTTGAGGACGGGTTGCCTGTTCTGGAAGAAGCAGCCCGTTCAGCCCGCACCTGGTGGGTGCGCCTGAGTGCCATACAGGCCATGTCCGACCTGCAAAAGAGCTGCACGGAAAAATCCGAAGCGATCCGGCGGCAGATACAGGATGACATCAAATCAGGCAAAACGGCCATTGAAATACAGAAATCCGAAACGGAGCAGAAGCAATGGGAAAATCTGGAGGAAATCATCCGTCTCCACATGCAGGAAATCAAAAGAAATGAAACCGACCAGAACCTGAAAAAAATTTATACCGGTGGCAGTGACTGACATTCAGCAGGAGTGAATGACCCAGCCGATGAGGCGGTGCATTGCCGTAATATTTTTTTATTCGCCGCAGGCAACGGGGAATTCGTCCTAAGAGATTTTACATTACAATCAGCCCAACATCACCCGGATAACAGCAAACGAAACATGAACCGGATTTTCTCCCATATGGAACGAAGACTGTTCCGGTTATGCATCTTACTTTTCTTCATCCCAAAATTACTGGACACTTATTTTCTGATGCCCTTCCCGGGAAGCATGGATCAGGAAACCATGACCTTTTCCTTTTACCTCAATAAAATTGCCGACCCCTTACTGTATATCAGTGGCATCTTTCTCCTATGGGGTATTGCCAGGATCATGTTTAAAGGCTCCCTGATTAAAAAAGCAGGGGCATTTGTGTTGCTGGTCCTTTGCCTTGTTTTTGGCTATTACACCCTGATTGAATTCCGGGCAGAGAAGATGTTCCGTGAGCCCGCTTCCGTTGTTTTCAAAAAGGCTTCCCGTGAGGATTATGCAGGCCATGCCTTTGTTATTGGTGTCTTGCACAACGGTGAGGCCAAAGCATACCCCCTTCGTTACCTGGCCTATCACCATAAGATTGAAGACAGTATCGGGGGCCAGCCTGCATTGGTTACCTATTGTTCCATGTGCCGGTCCGCACGTGTTTTTAAGCCGGAAGTAGAGCATTCCCCCGTACATTTCCGCCTCGTGGGCGCCAGGCACTACAATGCCGTGATCGAAGATTCCAAAACCGGGACCTGGTGGTACCAGGCAACAGGGGAAGCTGCAGCCGGTCCGTTAAAGGGACAATTACTGGATGAAATTCCCTTCGAGCAGACCACCTGGAAGGCCTGGTATGAAAAGCATCCGGAAACCCTCCTGCTGCAACCGGATCCCGGGGCCATCAGCAAATACCGGGAATGGTTTGAGGGATTTGATGACATGCGCTCTCCGCCCGTTTCACCCGAACAGACTAAAACCTGGGTGCTTGGAATTAAAATTCATGACCTTCCCAAAGCGTATTTCTTTCCCGACCTGCTAAGAGAAAAACTGATCGAAGACAAAACAGGCCCGACACCGCTGCTGATCACCATTGAAAATGATTCCCTGACCACCCACGTATGGTTCAGATCCGTCAACAATCATGTTACCCATTTTGTCATGGACAGCGCCTGGAATGGCATGAGGGATACCGGAACGGGATCGTTTTGGAATATGCAGGGTTTGTGTACGGAGGGTGTGCATAAAGGCGCCCGGTTGTTTGCCTTGCAGCATTACCAGGAATACCTGCGTTCCTGGAAGCGGTTCCATCCCAACAGTACCTATTGGAAAGCGGAAGATGCTGCCCCGTAACCCGAAAAAATTACCCTCCATGCAGTTGGCTGATCATCCCTCCGGTCCGGGAAGCATGGTATTCCCGGTTTTACCTTTTACCGCATCAGTTGGACGGTCCCCTTGGCTTCTGCCGACCTGACTTTCAGGAGATAGAAATACACCCCTTCATCACAGGCTTCTCCATTACTGCTATTGGTGCCATCCCAGCAATCCGAACCGGAAGCTGATTCAAACATTTTTTTGCCCCATCGGTTGTAAATTTCAAAGGAGGCGCAATCCTTGAATTTTCCAGCCTTCTCCAGGTTGAAACAGTCATTAATACCATCATTATTCGGGGTAAAAACATTGGACATCTCTTCCAGGTACTTGCCAATGCCAAAAGTAAAGGCAGGTTTCACCAGTGTATCCGAACAATTGTTATTAATGGCGATCAGGGTCACATAGTTGTTGAGCCGGTTGAACTCATAAAAATGCACCGGTTCAAATTCATTGGACCAGGTTCCGCCGGTTCCCAGCGTCCAGTGGTAATGCGTGGCATTCTGGCTGTTATTTTTAAAATACAGGGTCACGCCGCTGCAATCGACCGAATCGGTAAAATCAAAGTCTGCCACCGGCTGGGCGTCCACGTCCACCTGCACCTCCTCCGTATCGGTGCAGCCGTTGTTGTCCGTTACGGTAACCGTATACGTAGTCGGAACCGAAGGGCTGGCTGTTGGATTTTGCAGGACGGGATTATCCAGATCGGTTACCGGGGACCAAGAGTAACTAATCCCTCCCGAAGCATGAAGGGTGATGGCGCTTCCGTTACAGATGACGGAATCAGCGCTGGCCACAGCCACCGGAAGGGAATTAACGGTAATGGTAATTTCATCCGTTTTGCTGCACCCGTTTCCGTCTGTAACGGTAACTGTATAGGTAGTGGTCGCCCCGGGGCTTGCCAGAGGGTTGCCGATGGCCGTATTGCTGAGCCCGGTGGCCGGCGTCCATGTGTAAATGATGCCCCCGGTGGCATTCAGCTGGGCATTGCTGCCCAGGCAAATGGCTGAGTCGATGCCCGCGTTCGCAGGGGGAAGTGCGTTTACAGTTACCGTTACCGTATCGGTGTTGCGGCATCCGTTCGTGTCGGTCACCTGCACCACATAACTGGTTGTCTGGACAGGGCTGGCTACCGGGTTGGAAACAGCTGTATTGTTCAGACCGGTGCCGGGGCTCCAATTATAACTGATACCCCCGGAGGCCGACAGGGTTGTATTGTCACCGGTGCAGATGGCGACATCGGCGCCTGCATTGGCAACGGGCAACGGGTTTACCAGCAGGCTGGCGGTGATGGTGTCGCCAATGCACCCGTAGGAATTGGTTTCAATAACATATACCGTATACGTTCCACTGGCATTCCAGGTGGCCGTAATGGTGCTGGTGCCGTTTCCGGACAGGATGGAACCAGGGGTAACGTTCCAGGAATATCCCGATCCGGCTGTACTGGTCACGGAGAACAGCCCGGTACTGTCAAATACGCAAACTGCAGGCCCTCCGTTGATCGGAGAGGTTGCCGGAGACGGTTTAATGGTCACATAAAAGGTATCGGATACGCCGAAACAAACGGTATCCACGGTAACACTTAATTCTTCATACCAGATTGCCCCGGTGGCCAGTCCGGTCAGCGTCCAGTCAACGGTAACCGTGCTCGACCCGTTCCCGCTGACGATGTTCCCGCCCTGAATATGCCAGGTATAGGTCGACTGAGGGGTGTTGATCGTGGAATAAATCATCCCGATGGCCTGGTTGGCACAGATGGTATCCATGCCGGCAGGGGCGACAGGTGTCAGGATTACATTGATGTTTACCGGCAACTGCAGGGTGTCGGATTCACAACCGGCATTGGTCAGTTCAATAACCGTCACCATCGCTGTTCCTGCTGAATCCCAGTCTACCAGAATGGAGTCATTACCCTGGCCTGACGCCAGGTTCCCCCCGGTGATGCTCCAGATATAGGTGGATCCCGGTGTTGCGGGGGTGATCCAGTAGCTCACCCCGGTTACGCCCGGGCAAACCGATACGGTGCCCAGGATCTGGTTGGCAAGCGGTGCTGGATTGACATAAATCTGAACGGTATCCTTGTTCACGCAACCGTTGCCATCTGTACCGGTAACAATATACGATGTCGTGGAGCCCGGCCCCACGTATATGCTGTTATTGGTACTGATGACGGTTCCTGGTGCGGTGAGCAGGGCCCAGCTGTAGGAGCTGGCTCCTGAACCGGTGATGGTGATGGAATCACCCTGGCAAATGGTGTCGTTTGGTGTGCTGGCCTGCACATTCGGCAACGGATTCACCGTTACGGTGATGGTATCCCTATTCTCACAGTTGACGCTGCTGGCGCCAGTGACTATATATGAAGTGGTGGTGGCCGGACTGACGGTTATGGAGCTTCCGGTACCAATGCTTGTGCCCGGATTGACCACGGTGGCCCATGAATACGTGCTGGCTCCGGTACCCGTCAAGGTGGCTGTTCCCCCTACGCAAATGGCAGCCGGGTTGGCAGTGCCCTGTACGTTGGGAAGCTCATTAATAATAATCTGGATGTTGTCGTTCGTGGTGCAGCCATTCAGTGTGGTCGTGACGGTGAACACCAGGGTATCTGCTCCCGGACCAGGGTTGGAAACAATGAGCGTGGGATTGGAAACAGTCGTACTGCTCAGGCCTGCTGCCGGTGACCAGGCATAGGAGTAACCTGCGGTAGGACCGGTGCCCAGGATAAGCGTATCTCCGTCACACAGGGTCACATCTGCACCCGCATTGGATATTGGGAGTGGTTTAACGGTTACCACCACCGTATCGATATCCGTGCAGCCAAACCAGGTTGCAGTAACAACATAGTTAAAGGAAACATTCGAAGTGCCTGAATTGGTGAGCGTAACTGTCGGGTTGCTGGAGGTTGAACTGCTCAACCCTCCTCCCGGTGTCCAGCTGTAAGTGTAACCGGAAGTCGACCCCGTACCCAGGGAGGCGCTCTGCCCGGAACAGAAGGTCACATTGGCCCCTGCATTGGCCACAGGAACAGGGCGTACAATAATCCGGACGCTGTCCAGGGCCGTACAACCGAATGCATTCGTGACAAATACGCTGTAATACATCGTATCCGGATCGTTACTGGTATTGTTGTAAGTCAGAACAGGGTTTGAAATGGTGCTGCTGCTTAACCCTGTTGCCGGTGACCAGCTATACGTATAACCGGAAGTGGTCCCTGTTCCCAGGTTAATGGTTGGCCCGTTGCAAAGCGACTGGTCGCCTCCGGCATTGGCAACCGCTGCCGGATTAACCGTTACCTGGACGGTATCCTTGTTGGTACACCCGGAATTACTGACGGTCACAATGTAATTGCTGGTGACCGGGGTGAGGCCCGTATTGGTCAGGGTGACATTCGGATTGGATATTGTCGTGTTGGACAACCCTGTTGCGGGACTCCAGGAATACGTATAGCCCGGGGTGCTGCCGGTTCCGATAGGCGCCCCTGATCCGGAACAAAATGTCACATTGTTCCCGGCATTGGCCGTGGGTATGGGTTTTATCACCACTGTTTTCGTGGAGGTATCGCCCACGCAGCCATCCGGACTGGTGGCCACCACGCTTACCGTACCATTCACTCCACCGTTCCAGTTAACCGTTATCGAATTGGTATTGCCCCCCGACACCTGGGTGCCGTTGGTGATGATCCAGTTGTAGGTGGAACCGTTCATGCCGCCGGGAGCGCTATAGGCCAGACCGGTAATGGCATTCCCGCAAATGGTGTCGGTTCCCGTTATGGCCGGTGTGGTATAGGGCAGAACCAAAATGGAGAAAGCGCTGTTGGTTGTCTTGGCTGGGCAACCATTATCGGTAACGCCAACGTTAAACTGGTAGGGGGTCAGCGATCCCTGGCTGCAGGAGGTGGTCCAGCAAAACTGGGAAGTGACCGTGCCCAACCCGGAACTATTGGACAGCGTTGCCGGTGGATTAATAATGGCCCCGTTGAAAATATTACCGGTGGCCGTCAGAAACAAACTGTCCCCGTTGGGATCGGTATAGGTAATGGGAAAACAGATGGTCTGTCCCTCCACAATCGTATCCTGCAGGTGGGGCTGGGTGACGGCTGCAATATTCGGCGGCGGATTTGCCGGGCAGGTGATGAATATCAGCTGGAGGTCCCTGCGGGTGATGCCGATCAGGCTTCCATTCCGGTATTCCTTGACCTCTACGGCCACCACATAAAACGCCACATTTTGTGAAAGATAGATAGTCAGACCTGTACTGGGATCAATACTGGCATAACCCGTGGCACCGAAAGGGGAACCTACACTGAACCCCGGTGCATAGGCAATGGTTGGAATCGTCCAGGGATAGGTGAAAGGCGGTACAGGTGCCGGTTGCGTAGTGTTGGACAGACCGTTATAAGGCGTTTCAAAAGAATAGACCAGCGAATCGCCGTCCGGATCAAAGGCCGTATTGGAATAGGTGACGGTATCGTTGGCACAGATAAAAGGTACAGGCGCCAGTCCAAACACCGGCGAACTGTTTGGAATGCTGGTGGGAGGAATGAAAGCATAATAAGCCTGCCCGGCATCACCCGGGTTGAGCAGGTTGCCGATATTGGCATTCCTGCAGCACCGGTCCACAATCAAATGATACCCGCCAATGGAAGGATCCAGTCCGATGGTAAAGGAATAAATACCCTCTTCCACACATACATTCGGAAGAAATGTACAGCTGTCATTGGCATTGGGCGGGGTGATGAAGGAGTTCTCGATCAGCGGAAGCGTGAAGGTGCTGTTTCTCACCTTATCGGCACCGGGATTGGCCGGATCCTCATCATATACCCCTAAATCAAGGGAATTGGGCAGGTTGGAGCTGCCCGGTGCGCAATACCGGTACATTTTCAGCGTAACATCGAAAATGTGCTTGTTGGTTCCGGCATTATAGCCTGAATAGGTGTAGGAGAGGTTTCCGCCCATAATATGGGAGGCGCGTATCTGCCATGGCAAGGCCAGGAAAAAAACGGTAAAAATAAAACCAAAAAAACGAAGTTGTTTTTTCATGTAAAAAGAATTTATAAAACGTTGTTTATGAACGAACCGGAATATTACATTTCCTTCAAAAGTAATAATTCTATCGATTTAAAAAAAAACAGGGTTCAAATTTTTACCGGTAAACACTAAGGATGAAAGAAAAACACCTGTTTTCCTTAAAAAAACACCCCTTTACCGCCATATCAGGGATTCAGATGGGATACAATTTCAGGTTTTTCGACAAATCCTGTGGATTTCCAGATCAGTTTTTCGTCCTTATATAACATCAGGGTGGGTAAAAATTCCACTTTTAACTGCTGGGATAAGAGGGAATGTTCATCCGCATCAATTTTCACCAGTGACATGACATCCTTCTTTTCCACGGCAATTTCATCCAGGATAGGGCTTAGTTTCCTGCAGGGTGCGCACCATTTCGCTCCAAAGTCAACCAGGACCAGTTTATCTGATTTCAGTAATTTATGGTATTCATTCATATTCATCCCTGTCTTCTTAGGCGCCCCCTCACCGGTAATGACCGGTTTGTTTTTTGCCTTCCAGCCGGTAATCCCGCCCTTCAGTTCGAATACCCGGGAAAAGCCCATTTTACGCATTTCTGCTGCCGCCGAAGAACTTCTGCCTCCGGAAAGACAATACACATACGTTGGCCTGGTTTTATCAAGTTTTCCGATTTCACCGGAAAAATCGTCCCCGTTATAATCAATATTCAGGGCATTCTGAAGGTGCCCTCCCTGGAATTCTCCCGGGGTTCGCACATCCACCAGTTGAAGATCCGCCGTGGCCTTCATTTGTTTTTCAAAGGCATCGGCATCGAGTTTATGCTGACCCGTTCCCGGCTGACAGGCCATAAAAAATAAAATGACGGAAGTTAACAGTGGAAGCATCCCTGTTCTGATTGCAGCATTCATGGAATTGAAAATTTAAAAGGTAAAATTAAGGAACAACAACAGGCATAACAAATTTACGATGCAACAGTTTTGCTGATTCTTATCATGGTCTGTTTCAGCAACAGCAGGAGTAAAGTATCCAGCCGGTAAACCGCACCTCATGAGTTTTTCCGGTTAGAAGGAAGCAGGTGAGTCAACCCGGACCGCTTGTTGTCCCTTAACCCGGGAAGAATTTCCGGAAGCCCTTGCCGCGGATTGATATAATTGATTTTACTGGATCCCAACACGGTATACCTAATGGCTGATCGTTGGGCGCTTTCGTGTGATCAGGTAAAAAAGGAATTGTTTCTGATAATCGTTGGACGAATTTCAATTTCAAACTGGCTGCTGTCTAATTCAACACCAGGAACCTCAAAATAGCGTATTCGTTTTTTCCAACGGTTCAAACTACACCCAATGGCATTATCCGGTGGAGATTTTGGAGGAACCAGGTCATATGATTTTTCATCCGGTATTGCAATTATTTAGCGTTTTTTTGAAAACAATCTTCATCACTTTGTTTTTACAACCGTCCCGCTGTTCGCTAAGGCCAAAACAAAATTTCGTTTTCTATTTATTATTTCATGACCTTTCTCCATCGGGTTTAAGTTAGTTGCGCCTGTGTTTCATGGCTGGCAGTTGTCTGAACCCTCGCCTTAGGCGAGACAAGCACGGATTTTAAATGATTAAACGGATTACACGGATTATTCATTGATAATAACAATCTTTCTGCTAACTCTTATGCTATTTGAAGTAACTACTGCATTGTAAACCCCATCAGATATTTTTGGCAATGTAATCCGCTGCAAGGTACTCCATGGTGGTAACGGCATTTTATAAACCTCTCGGCCCATTACATCGAAGACCTGAAACCATCCCGGTTTATTTTGAGGAAGTAAATATTGTGTTTTCATATACCTATCCATTACAGGATTCAAAGAGTTCATGATTTTAAATTAAAGGGAGGAGGTGTTTCGCTTTTAATTCCTTTCCAGCAAGTGCCGATAAAATCGCAGGGATAGGGTTTGTAACAATGGTCCCCGACGGCAATATCGGGCATGAGCCTGTCCTCGATCACCTCTTTTGCTTTTTGAATGTTGGCCCGTACCAGAGGATTCCAAGCGATGCAGGAATCCAAAACGGATTCTTCCCTGAAATTTACCGGTGGACTTTCGCTCACTTCCTGGGAAGTACTGTTATCCAGGAAAATAATCCTGAAATCTTCCAGTTTAAGCCCGCTGCCGGTAATAATATGATACTGTAATGCCGCATCCTGCAAATGGGTATCGCTGATGCTATAGGAACTTTTCACTTCGAAAGCGAACCAGGAGCCGTCCTTTTTTACCAGGATATCCAGCGCTGCCAGCACCTGCTCATGCTGAAAGGCCGCTTCGTATAAAACGGGCCAGCCTTTATTGATCAGCTCCTGCGTTTGACGTACTGATTCGGGGAATTGAAACACCGTTGGCGGACTTACGTCCACACCACCCGGAAATAAATCCCGCGCTTGTTTGCCTATGGCATGTCCCTTGTCGAAACGGGCCTTTTGTTCAGGCGACAAGGGATCCCGTAACCGGTAATGAAATTTATACAGGAACAGCGATTTGAGACATTGCAGGCTGCGGATATAGGTGGATTTGGAAAGCAGGTGCTTCACCCGGGCGGCATTTTTCCTGGTATTCGTTTTCATGTGTCGGCGGAAGATCCGGCCTGACCGGCATAGGCCACCAGCCGGATGGCTTCCATGGCTTCTTTTACATCATGGGCCCTTAACAGGGAAGCGCCCCGTTGCAGGGCCATCACATGCATGGCGGTAGTGCCGTTGAGGGCCCGTTCCGGGGGAACATCCAGCACCCTGCAAACCAGGGATTTTCTGGAGAGCCCCACCAGGACGGGCAGTCCGAAAATCTTAAAATCCTCCAGCCTGTTCAACAACCGGTAATTATGTTCCAGCGTTTTTCCGAAGCCAAATCCCGGATCCAGGATGACATCGTGCAGGTTCAGGTTTCGCAGTTTTTCCAGCCTGTCGATAAAAAAACACATCACCTCTTCCTCCACATTATTGTAGGTTGGATTTCGTTGCATGTCGGCCGGAGTTCCCAGCATGTGCATCATCACATAGGGCACCCGGAGGACGGCCATGGTGGCAAACATATCCGGGTCGATTTGCCCGGCGCTGATATCATTGATGATATGGGCACCGTGTTCTACCGCTTCCCTGGCCGTTCGGGCATAACAGGTATCCACCGACCAGGTGCCATCCGGAAATTCGTCCTTCAGCAGCCGGAGTATGGGCAGCAGTTTTTTTAACTCGTCCTCCGGTGACAGCAGGGTGGCTCCGGGACGGGAGGAGGAGGCCCCGATATCAATAATGGAGGCCCCTTCGGCAAGCATTTTGGAAACCTGTTTTACAATTGCTTCCTGTTCGGTAAATTTGCCGCCGTCGAAAAAAGAGTCCGGGGTGATGTTCAGGATACCCATCACAGCCGGGCGGCTTAAATCAAGCAGCCTTCCACCGCAATTGAGCAGTTGGTTTCTGTAAAAAAAGGTATCTTGCACGTGACGTCAATGAATCCGTTATCCGGTTTATCCCGGAATCCATATGAGCCAAATTGCTGAAATGTCTGTCCTCACCTCCACACAATATGACCGGGCCATTGCCCGCTGCAAAGATATATTTATAAATAAAATGCATGATTACGGAAGCGCCTGGCGTATCCTGCGGGTCAGTTCCATTACGGATCAGATCTTCATCAAGGCCCAGCGCATCCGCAGCATCGAGGAGAAGGGTTCGCAGAAAGTGGAAGACGGCATCGGGGATGAATTCAGGGGTATCGTCAACTATGCCGTAATCGCACTGGTTCAGCTTGAACTGGGAACGGCCGATCATCATGCCGTCAGCCTGGAAAGCGCCCGTGGTTATTTCGACCGGCATACGGCCATGGCCAAAACGCTGATGGAAAATAAAAACCATGATTACGATGAAGCCTGGCGCAAAATGAGAATCAGTTCCATGACCGACCTGATCCTGATGAAACTGCTGCGCATCAAGCAAATCGAGGACCACCAGGGCAGTACGCTGGTATCGGAAGGAATTTCTGCCAACTATTACGACATTCTCAACTATGCCGTATTCGCCCTGATCAAACTGGAAGAAATGAACGGAGCCTGACCCGTCTGATTGATCATGATGCACGGCAGCATGAGTAGAACCGTGAAGACCCGGCCACCCTGGTTCATTCAGAAAGGCTTCATGGAAATAAATGTATCTTGTCGGAAAACAAATCCGTTATTTTGATTGTCACTTTGAGTTTAACGCATAACCCGGAACTATGAAACTCCTCACCACCTTCTCCAGGATATTTGTGGGTGTCCTGTTTATCATTTCAGGATTCATCAAGGCAAACGACCCGCTTGGATTTTCTTACAAGCTGGATGAATACTTCCTGGTGTTTCACATGACCTGGATGAGCAACATTTCCCTGTTCCTGGCCATGTTCATCTGTGTATTTGAGATTGCCCTCGGTGTAGCCGCCCTCATCGGATACCGCATGCGAATGACAACCTGGCTGCTCATGCTCATGATCGTGTTCTTTACCTTCCTCACCTTCTATTCGGCTTATTTCGATGTGGTAAAGGATTGCGGCTGTTTTGGAGATGCCCTGCACCTGAAACCCTGGGAATCTTTCGGCAAGGACATCATCCTTTTGGTGTTCATATCCATTTTGTTTTTCCGGCGCTGGGACATCAAACCCCTGCTGAGTGAGAGTGCAGGGCGCATGGTCTTTTACGCCTCCATACTGGTTTCCGGATTTTTTACCTGGTATTGCTATACCCATTTGCCTGTTAAGGATTTCCGCCCTTACGCCATTGGAAAAAATATCCTGGAAGGCATGAAACTTCCTCCCGGCGCTGTCACCGACAGTACGGTTATGGTCTTTATTTATGAAAAGGACGGAAAGAAAATGGAGTTCGGAATGGACCAGGTTGGTGATCTTGATTCCACCTATACGTTTGTGGACCGGATGGATAAAAAGGTCAGGGAGGGGGACCAGGCTCCCATACATGATTTCAGCATCACCGATCCTGCCGGAGGGGATCATACGGGAGAAGTCCTGAACACGGAAGATTATGTATTCATGCTGGTGGCCTATGACCTTCATAAGACCAATGAAAAGGTACAAACAAAAATAAATGCATTCGTGGAGGAATGCAATAAGCGAAACATCCTGTTCATCGGTATGACGTCCACTCCGGCCAATGAAACGGATATTTTCAGGCATGAGCATAACTCCATGTTCGATTATTATTTCTGTGATGCCACTACGTTGAAAACCATTATCCGGTCCAATCCCGGATTGGTTTTACTGAAGAAGGGAACCGTAGTGGACATGTGGCATTTCAATGATTTCCCCGAATTTGAAGAGGTGAACGGCAGGTACCTGAAAAAATAATGGCGGTTTACCTGATCCGCAAGATAATATACAGCCTGCTGGTGCTGGCCGGTGTGGTGACCATCGTGTTTTTTCTTTTCCAGGTTCTGCCCGGCGACCCGGCCCGCATGATGCTGGGACAGCGCGCCGATGTGGTTTCCATCCGGGCGATCAACAGGGAACTGGGGCGCGACCTCTCACCGGTCAAACAGTATCTTCGTTACCTGAATGATGTTTCTCCCCTGTCGGTTTACAAACCCCGGAAACCTGAAAGCGCTGTTTTTCTGGATCCCGAAAAATACGGTCAGGTCGTTCACCTGCTTGCACTGGGAGAAGATCATCTCCTGTTGCTGAAGCGGCCCTACCTGGGACGCTCTTACCAGACCCGGCAGCGGGTGACACAGGTGCTGGCTGCCGCTCTTCCGGGAACTGTTATCCTGGCCATTACCGCGTTGTTGCTGGCAGCCATCACCGGCATCAGCATCGGGGTGATCACGGCGGTTAAAAAAAACTCCCTTACCGACAGGCTTTTTTCGGTTGCCGCGATTATGGGAATGGCTTTGCCTTCCTTTTTCGCAGGCATCATTGTGGCCTGGCTTTTCGGTTTTGTCTTGAACCGGTATACGGGACTGAACATGACGGGCAGCCTGTACGTCATTGATCCCTTTGAAGGGCGTGTGCTGCAATTTCAAAACCTGATCCTGCCGGCGCTGACGCTGGGAATACGGCCGCTTTCGGTTTTCGTACAACTCACCCGCAGTTCCATGCTCGATGTGCTCTCCCAGGATTATATCCGGACGGCCAAGGCCAAAGGGCTTTCCCGTTCCGGCATCCTCCTCGGTCATGCCTTGAAAAACTCCCTGAATCCGGTTGTGACGGCTATTTCCGGCTGGTTCGGCTCCCTGCTGGCAGGGGCTGTTTTTATTGAATATATTTTCGGCTGGAACGGAATTGGAAAACTTACGGTGGATGCCCTGGAGCGGTATGATTTTCCCGTGGTGATGGGCAGCGTGTTGCTGGTTTCTTTTTTCTTCGTGATCATCAATGTGCTGGTGGATCTGGTTTACGGAATGCTTGATCCCCGCGTCACCTTATACTGAAAGGCTCCATGAACACCCCATACTAAAGTACGTTGGCCGACTGTTCCTTCATTTTTTCCAGCTCATCCTTCATCTCCACCACTAAACGCTGCATGCCTGCATCGTTGGCTTTGGACCCGATGGTGTTGATCTCCCTGCCGATTTCCTGCAGGATAAAACCAAGCTTTTTGCCATTGGAATCTTTGGCTTTCAGGGTTTGGTTGAAAAACTGGATGTGGCTTCTAAGCCGTACCTTTTCCTCGGAGATGTCAATCTTTTCGATGTAATAAATCAGTTCCTGTTCAAAACGGTTTTTATCGAGATTCAACTCATCGATACCGGCCAGTCCCCTTTTCAACTTCAGCCGGATAGCTTTCAGCCTGGCGGGTTCCATCCTTTCAATTTTTTCCAGACAGGCGGCAACAGCCTCCAGCCTTTCCGTAAAATCAGATGATAACGCCTTGCCCTCCGTCAACCTGAATTCATGAAAGGCACGGATGGCCTTTTTAATGATATCTTCAAGTTGTTTCCATGTCCTTTCATCCGTTTCACCCTTTTCAATATTGAAAATGTTGGGCATGCCTGCGATAATGGAAAGGTAGTCTGCCGACTCAAGGCCCATTTCCGTTTTCAGTGAAAGCAGGTCCTGGTAATAATCACGGACCAGTTCTTTGTTGAGCACCGGTTTACGGCTGTCGGCGGCATTTTCCATCTGTATGGACAGTTCGGCTTTCCCTCTTTCCAGTTCTTTTCCAAGCCATAAACGCAAATCCGCTTCCTTGTCCCGGAATGCGCTCAGGCGGAGGCCCAATTCCAGAAACTTGCTGTTGAGGGATTTGATTTCAACGGAAACCGCATTGCCGTTAATCTCCCCGGATGCTTTTCCGTAACCTGTCATGGATCGGATCATATCTTTTTTTTGACAAATATACGGTTACAAAATAGTTCCAGCTCACCCTGAAGGAAATGGGCGGCCGTTAAACCGCCTTTTTCCTTCATGACAAAGTTCTGTTGCTGAGCTTCCGGCCCGATGGAGCAGGAAACCGGTATTACTCCGTCCTTCCGGTGTGCTGAAACGCCTGAAAACGTTCACGGTTGCAGGCCCCAGGGAATATTGCTACCTTTGCACGATCATCAGGGAAGGGTAACTTTCCGCACAGTGGTGCAGGAGTTGATTTCTTTCCTAAAGGATAAACCTGGTTCATCAACAAGCAGAGAAATTTTGAAACCCGAAGAAATAAATAAACGCAGGACATTCGGCATTATCAGCCATCCCGATGCCGGGAAAACCACACTGACGGAAAAGCTACTGCTTTTCGGAGGGGCCATTCAGACCGCAGGCGCAGTGAAGAGTAATAAGATCAGGAAGGAGGCCACTTCCGATTTTATGGAGATGGAAAAACAGCGGGGCATCTCTATTGCCACTTCCGTCATGGGTTTTGATTACGAAGGTTACAAGGTTACGATCCTGGATACTCCCGGCCACAAGGACTTTGCCGAAGACACCTACCGTACCCTCACCGCCGTGGACAGTGTTATATTGGTGATCGATTGCGTTAAAGGGGTGGAGGAACAAACCCGCCGGCTGATGGAAGTCTGCCGGATGAGACATACACCGGTGATTATCTTCATCAACAAACTGGACCGGGAAGGGATGGATCCCTATCACCTGCTCGAGGAGGTGGAAAAGGAACTGAACATTCACACCAGGCCTCTTTCCTGGCCCATCGGCATCGGAAGCCAGTTTAAAGGCGTATATAACCTGTATGATAAAACCCTGCAGCTTTTCACCTCCGGTAAAAGCAGGATATCGGAAGACACCTGGCTGATCGGGGACCTGAACAGCACAGAACTGGAACAGCATATCGGAGAAAAGGCCTCCACCCGGCTGAGGGAGGACGTGGAGTTAATAGAGGGCATATATGAACCTTTCCAGCAGGAGTTGTATGCAGAAGGTTACCTGGCACCCGTGTTTTTCGGCAGCGCCATCAATAATTTCGGTGTGCGTGAGCTGCTGGACACTTTTGTACGTATCGCCCCGTCACCTTTGCCACGTGAATCCGACACCCGGGAGGTGAGCCCGCTGGAAGATAAATTCTCCGGTTTTATTTTTAAAATTCATGCCAACCTGGACCCCAACCACCGGGACCGGATTGCTTTCTGCCGGGTGGTATCGGGACATTTTGAGCGGAATACCTTTTACCTCAACACCCGCCTTCAAAAAAAGATGCGCTTCTCAAACCCGTCCAGTTTCATGGCCAGTGAAAAGAATGTGATTGATGAAGCCTGGCCGGGTGATGTCGTGGGACTATACGATACGGGGAATTTTAAAATCGGTGATACCCTCACCGAAGGGGAGCTTTTTTCCTTCAAGGGCATTCCGTCCTTTTCGCCTGAAATTTTTAAGGAACTGGTGAACAAGGATCCCTATAAAACCAAGCAGCTTGAAAAAGGCATCCGCCAACTGACCGATGAGGGTGTGGCGCAGCTTTTCATCCGGCAGCCCGGTTACATTAAAATAATCGGCACTGTCGGGGAACTGCAGTTTGAGGTGATTCAGTTCCGTCTGCTGCATGAATACGGGGCCTCCTGTTCCTTCCATCCCCTGAATTATTCCAGGGCCTGCTGGTTTACCTGTGAAAACAAACTGGTGCTTGAGAAATTTCTTTCCGTCAAAAGTCAAAACATTACCTACGATAAGGACGACAGACCGGTTTATATGGCTGAAAGTGAATGGCACCTGAACCAGACCCGGCAGGCCTATCCCGACATCCAGTTTCATTTCACCTCTGAATTCAGGTCCTCCACTGATTTTAAACCCGCAGGTATGGCCTGATGCAATCCGCCTGAATAATAGCGGACAGAAAGGAAATCTAATCTGATGTCAGGCCAATGAACTAAAAACCGGATGTAATTTTATCTGCTTTGCAACCAGATACTTAATTTGGAACCCATTATCCTACATTAAAAAGCCCGGCATAGACTGTACCATGCCGGGTTTTTTTAATGCTATTGATTTACAACAGCTAACGCTTTACTAAAATGCTGTTTTCCGTTCATTGGTTTTTACCCTCTTCCGTGCAATTCCATGCAAGGGCGTCATTCAAGGAATCAAGCTGTTGAAATGCCTTTACCATTGGAACAGCAAATTCTGCATAGTTCAAACCAGAAGCGGTTCCGGAAGTATTGGAATCAAGGGTATGAACCCCAGGGCAAGCCCCGGACCTATCCCGATTCGCTTCGCGACCGGGATTCATTCGACTAAGCCTTTCACTTCGGACGTTGTCCTTGTAAAAGTCAAGTCGAATTGAACCCCGATTCCGCGGCAGGCAGCAGGGTATTGAACTGGCCAAGCATGGCATCCCGGTTTATACCGGTTTGCATTCGCATTCAGTTTACGATCATCTGCCTGGTCTCCGCCTTCTGCCCGTCAATAAAAAGGGTTATCGTATACAGGCCGGGAGCTGATGTATGCCGGTATTCGCATGTTACCGGGCCGCGTGCTGTGATGACGGTATTCCGGATTTCCTTTCCCTCCGCCGACGCTATTTTCAGTTCAGCATGGGTGGTGGTGACAGGGATATAACAGCAAATGGTTGTTTGGCCTGTAAAGGGATTGGGATTGTTTTGCCCGAGGAAAGCCTTTTCGGTTCCCGGAGCGGTTGTCGCCGAACCCTGCAGTATTTCAGGAGTACCATGAGAGGAGCAGCACCTGGCCATTTCCTCCTTCACGGACAGCAGCCATTGCCGGAGCTCATCGATTTCCTGCTGCTGCTTGCTGATACGTTCTTCCTTCCGGTCCAATTCTTTTTTCAGTTCCATCACCGAATTGGTGAGAATAAAATCCATAGCGCCATAATCCACGCCGAGGAATTCGGTTTGCTTACCGGTTTTTTCATCCGTATTCAAAAACGGTTTGATCATATACGGAGCCGCTTCCTGCAACTCCTGGGCCAGCGTGCCGACAAAGTCCTCGTTGGTTGGCGTATGTGCCTGACCGTTATACCGGAACCGGACGGGCCGGATTTTCTCCAGGACGTTCAGTCCGTCGGTGAAATCCCTGACCTGTGTCTTTAACCGCGCATCGCTGCTTACTGTCCAGGCAGAAGAACCAGGTTTGGCTGCCGAATTGGTCCCCACTTCGAGCTGGAAAGCAGGCACTATGTTCCCGATGCCCACATTGCCGTTTCCCGTCAGCACCATGATATCTCCAAAGCCGTTATTGAAAAAATTCATGCGCGCCGAAGCCGGGGTGGCATGGGCCAGGGCGGCCAGCGCCCAGTAGTTTGTTGTCTGGTTGTTCTGAAAATGTACCCGGGCATAATCGGCTCCCTGTTCCCGTAACAACAACTGTGGCGCCGTACCGGAACTGTTAAAGTCAATATGCAGCCTGGCCGCAGGCAAGGAAGTGCCGATCCCAACCTGTATGTTCGAGGTGTCGCCCAGCACGAGGCTGTTGCTTTGTCCTACCCTGGCATTATACCCCAGAGCTGTGGCATTGGACAGGGAGGAACTTCTGGCATCGGCCAGTGACCCGATAAAGGTATTGCCGCTGCCGCCGCTGTATGCGCTTCCGGCAGAGACGCCCAGAGCCGTGTTGTTTCCGCCCGTCATCAGGTTTCCGGCCTGGTAACCAATCAGCGTATTGGAGGAGCCAGTGTTGTTATTGGCACCAGCCATACTTCCCAGACAGGTATTGTACGACCCGCCCGTGTTATTCATGCCGGCGCTGGCCCCGTAAAAAGCATTTTCGCTGCCACCGGCATTGGCTGCCCCGCTTTGGTAACCCGTAAAGGTATTGCCGCTGCCGCTATTGTTCTGGTTGGTGGTATTGCCCACCAGCGTGTTGGCCGTACCGGTAACCGATAATACGGTTGCGCCCCCTATCCGGTAAAGCGAATCGGTATTGATGCTGCCCCTGCGAACGTCCAGGCGGTATGCAGGAACCGTGATGCCGATGCCCACCCTGATAGTTGATGTATCTCCCAGCACCATACTGTTACTTTGTTTAACCATGCTGTTGGCCCCGATGGCCGTAGCACCGGTCAGGCTGTTGGCCATGTTGGCTGCAAAGCCGAGCAGCGTGCAGTAACTGGCCTGGGAAGGTGTAAACGCCCCCTGGAAACCAAGGAGGGTATTGCCGGTACCGGAAGTCATGTTTATCCCTGTATTGCAACCCATTACGACATTAAAACTTCCTGATGCCTGGTTATAAATTGCTCCATACCCGACAACCGTATTCGAATTCCCGGAAACATTGCCTGACAAGGCAGACACCCCAACGGCTACATTGTTCGATCCTGTGGTGTTGAAATACAGGGAGGAGGTGCCGACGCCGACATTATTTTCCCCTGTGGTGTTGGCTATCAATGCGCCAAAACCAAAGGCTGCATTGCTGTCCCCCGAACTGTCCGATTTCAGGGCGTCCTCACCGAAGGCTGAATTTCCATAACCGGTTGTAATGGCATTTCCGCTGTTGTTCCCGCAGAATACATTCAGGTTTCCTTTGGTATGAAGTGTTTTTTTACTGTTGATATAATAGGCCGAATCTTTAGCCAGATTCAGGTTTCCCTTCACATCCAGTTTAAAGGATGGACCGGTCATCCCGATGCCAATCTTTCCTCCGCCGCTGATGAACAGGCGGTCCTGACCGTTCGTTTTCAGCTTAAGCGCTTTGTTGTCAGTTGTACCGAGGAAATTTACGGAAGGGTTCGTGCCGGTGTTGCCACTGAGGTTCCATTGGGCATGCCCAGGCGTGCTGATGAATAACAGGAGAATGGCTGAAAGAAAAACGAAGGCGGTTGGTTTTTTCATGTTGTGTACAATATGGAACTCAAAATTACCGGTCGTCGGTATCCCCGGTCGCATCATTGAGCGGATGTGGGCTCCGGTTGTATAAAAACCCGGCCTCTCCTATTCGATTTCTTTCAATTGGTTGCGGGATTTGGTTACTTTGTATGTGAAAATGGCCACCCTTCATCCCGGACGATTTTTTTTTACAGCAACAATCCTGTTGCTGGACTGTATTTCCGGTTTTTCACAGGTTTACAATTACCATCACCTCACCATCAATGACGGGCTGCCGTCCAATAAAGTCACCGCCATCACCCAGGATCCTGCAGGATTCATGTATTTCGCCACGCATGACGGCCTGGTGCGCTATGACGGGGAAAGGATGAAAATCTTTACAAATAACTCCGGTGATTCTGCTTCCATCCCGCTCAATAAAATCAAAGGGCTGTTTACAGGAAGCGATGGTCAGATCTGGTGCGCCCACGACCGGTATGGCCTTTCCGCCCTCAACCCGCTCACTGGCGCTTTCCGGAGGTTTGAATTTAAAAAAATCACTTCAAACGGGATGTTTAACGGCTACCTGAACAACATCCACGAGGGAGCTGACGGCAAAATTTACGCCTGTACTTTCGGGGACAGGCAATCCGTGTTTGTGGTAGACCCGGTTTCCGGTGAAATGAAACAGTTTTTCTTATCCCACTATGATACTGGGCATATTCTGAATAAACATGCGGAAAATGTGCTAAACCTCCATTTCTACAAGGACTCCCTGTGGCTCTTTGGAACAACCCAGGGACTGGTATTTTTTAATCCCCTTCAAAAGAAAGTATGGAAACTATTGCAGGTCGCACCGGACAGTTCAGAAAACTGGGAGAATTTTTTTGACGGTTTCCTGCCCGGCCCGGGAGGTTCCTTGTATATCGGAAGCTGGGGAAGCGGATTACACAGGTATGATCCCCGGAAGGGCACGCTGGAATCATTTAAAAAAGTCAGGAACTGGAGCGATCTGAATTCCTGTTCCCCTCAATTGTTCCTGGATGATTCCACGATCCTGTTGACGGGCTGGGATGTTTTTCTGTTCCATACGAATACGGCAGAGATCTGGCGGGAAAAGCAGGACCTGTTGAACCAATACGCCATCATTGGAAATGCCAGCAGGGCCTTCCGTTCAGCCGACAGCACCATCTGGCTCAGTACCTTGTCGGGAGTGAATTATTTTCACCCTGGAGAAAATGATTTTAAAACAGTTTATTTTGTGGATGATACGGAGCGCCTGCAGGTCAATCCAAAATTTGAACAACACTGGATCTGGTATGATCCGGCCGCACGGATGTATGTGATCAACTACTTCATCCATCGCCAGGCGGAACTCCGGTTTAAGCTGTCGGTTTACGATGAATCCTTTCATCACCTGTTCGATCTGCCCAACCCCGTCACCAATGAAAACACACGTCTCAACCTGGCCGGGGATTTGCACGGACATGTTTATTTCTCCGGCACATTCCGGGGCAGGACCGGCCTGTTTGAACTGGATCTTTTCAGAAAAAGTATTTCTCCCCTGAGTGATCATGCCCCGGTTATGGATTCCATGTGGGTATCTGGACTGACCGTGATGCAGGATACGTTACTTGTTACCGACCTGGTTCACCGCCAACTCACCGGTTTTCGTATACCTGAAAAAAAATTTCTGTTCCGGAAACCGTTCATCATAACTGATCCCAAAATGGCGCTTTCCTCGGGAACCGAAATCATTTCAGATAAAAAAAGAAATTGCCTGTGGACCGCTGATGCTCAAGGACTTTTTTCCATCTCAACTGCCGATGCATCCCTGTCCCGGCTTCATTGCGACAGTCTGTACGCCCTGTTAAAAAACAACCGGGCCGTTTACGCGATCACACCGGATTCCAAAGACAACCTGTGGATCAGTCATGCCTCCGGAATTACGGGTGTGAATCCGGATACCAAATCGGTGATGGCTCATTTCAGTGACCGCATGCTGCCTTCGGTTAATTCGTTGCAGCTGTTTTATGATTCCTCCGGTTTTATCTGGAGCGATTGCAGCAAGGGATTGCTGCGGCTCGATGCCTCCAGCGGGGTGGTGCAATTATTCAACAGCGGTAACGGCCTGCAGCCGCTTTGCTATCCGGGCACCTCCAGCCTGCTGGCCAACGGCAAACTGCTGATCCCCTTTCCGGGAGGGCTGTTGTGGTATGATACCCGGAAACAGGAGGCCTCTCCTTCCTTGCCCATGCCCCAGGTGATTTCCGTTTCATGGCCGTATGGCGAACAACTTCAGCCTGCCGGTCACTTTGGCGACAGCCTCGTGAGATGGCCATACGACCGGAATACCGTCACGATCAGTTTTGCTGCTATGCATTACAGGGCTTCCTCCTTTGTGCGTTATGCCCATAAACTCGAAGCAGTTGATCCAGGTTTTGTAAATACAACGTCAGCAACGGTAACCTATACGAACCTGCTGCCGGGCAGCTACCTGTTCAGGCTGAAGAGCTCCGCCGACGGGTTTCACTGGAGTCCGGAGCGGCTGCTGACCATCATCATCACACCGCCCTGGTACCGCACCTGGTGGTTCCGGGCCCTGCTTGTTTTTGTGTTCCTGGGCCTGCTCATCTCTGCATACCAATACCGCATCAGCCAGGTCAGGAAGGAGGAGCGCCTCCAGGCAGGTTTCCGGAAACAGCTCATGGATATGGAGATGACGGCATTGCGTTCCCAGATGAACCCGCATTTTATTTTTAATTCCCTCAACAGCATCAACCGGTATGTGATGCAAAACGACCGGTTAACGGCCTCGGAATACATTGCCAAATTCGGCAAGCTGATGCGTAATGTGCTCGAAAATTCCCGGCATGAAACCATTACCCTGAAGCAGGAACTGGATACGCTGGAACTTTACCTGCAGCTGGAAAAACTGCGCTTCGAAGATAAATTTGATTTCCTGCTGGTGGTGGATGAAGAAGTGGATGCCGGCGGCATCCGTATTCCTCCATTGCTGATACAACCCTTTGCCGAAAACAGTATCTGGCATGGCCTCATGCATAAAGAGGAAAAAGGTTTGCTGACGATAAAGGCGGCCAAGAAATCCTCCGGTTTGCTGGAGATCTGCATCGAAGATGATGGCGTGGGCCGTGCCAGAGCGGCGGAACTGGAAAGCAAAAAAGCCACACATCCTTCCATTGGCATGCAGGTTACCTCCGACAGGATCAGACTCATCAATGAATTATACAAACAGCAAAACCGCATTTTGGTCAGGGACCTGGTTTCTTCCGATGGTGAGCCCTGCGGGACCAGCGTGACACTGCAGATTCAACTAAAGAAAGATACTCATGAGCAAAGCCATTCTGATTGACGATGAAGTCAGCGCAACCGAATTACTGAAAGAACAATTGCTGGCCTATTGTCCCGAAATTGAAGTGTCGGCCACCTGCAATGATTCCACCAAAGCGGCGGAATTGATTCTAAGTATCCGGCCCGATCTGGTCATACTCGACATTGAAATGCCCAAACTCAATGGTTTTGAGCTATTGCAAAGCCTGCCCGAAACCAGTTTCCAGGTTATCTTTGTTACGGCATACAACCAGTTTGCTTTGCAGGCTTTTAAGTACGCCGCCCTGGATTACCTGCTGAAGCCGGTAGAAAAAGATGAGCTGATCCGGGCCATCAGCAGGTTCAGGCAATTCAACGCCCCGTTGAACCGGCAGCAACTGGACTACCTCGGGCAGTTGCTAGGCAATAAAAAAAATACAGGTGACCGAATCGGCCTGACCATACGCGACGGGGTCCGGTTTGTGGAAATCAGTTCCATTATCCGCTGCCAGGCGGAAGGTAATTATACGCGCATCTATTTTACCGATGCGGAACCCATGCTGGTCAGCCGCACCCTGGGTGATTTCGAGGAACAACTAACCGGGCATGATTTCTTCCGCATCAACAATTCACACCTGGTCCGCCTGGCCTTCATGGAACGGTACAGCCGTGAAGACGGGGGTTACATAGTGATGAAGGATGGCGAACATATTACCGTTTCCAAAAACAAGCGGGAGGCCTTCCTGGCCTTGATTCAAAAAATCTGATTTTTCAGCTGCGGAAGGACGTATTCATACAATGATATGATGCTTTCACTCAATGAACCTGTTTTCCGGATGAGCCGTACAGATATTTACACCTGATTTCAGGATATGTTCAAACCAGATAAAAAAGACGGCATATTCATCCTGCTGATGATGATCATGTTTGCCCTTCTCCTGTGGGTTTGGTAAGCACAGAAAACGTGCATGCAGGAAGGCCGGATAACCTGGTCCCGGTATGTTTTGCCTGGCAATTCTTATTCATCCGATTTCAATCGGCCTTCCTTTTTAGCTGCCTTATGGATGTGAAGAAAAGTCAAAAAACCGGCCCCTGAGCTGCCATAAACTCAAAGGCCGGTTTTTCATGACTTCATGATGGGGGAATCAGTCCTGCATGACCAGGGGCATGGAATCAACAACCAGTTCAGGAAGTTTACCCTCATCAGGCTTTCCAAGATCAATGCCGTGAATGTCCTTCACTTCTTTGATAAACCATTTGGAAAAATCATCCGTGCCTGTTCCAAATTTCTTAAAGGCTGCTGAAGGATCTTCTCCTTCCAGGGTGACAATCACATAATCCCCCGTAGGTGTGCTCTGCAAAAAGGCACGTTCATGTACATTCAGTTTCTTACGGGATTCCGCAAATTCGTTGAACCGGGTTGTTTTAAGTTCGTTGCTGAACTTTTTGAATTGCTGGGTTTTTCCAGGCAGAATCGGAACTGCCATTGCAAATAATTTTTTCATGATGATTGTTTTAAGTAAATAATACTAGTTGAACACTCAAATATACCATGAAAAAAGCCGGTTGGTTCAGATTGTTATGAACAGGATTTTACAGGCAAATACCGGTAAAATTTCCTGCCGTAACCTGAATGTACATTCAAACTCCGGACAGGAACAAAATAAAATTTGTGTCTGAAAAACGGTTTTATGAATTGGCCTTGTCCGCCTTCTGTGGTTTGATCAGCAGGAAGCGGTAGGCCAGTCCGGAAGTAATAAAATACTGCGAGGCAATCTGCTGCTTATTCAGATATTGGTACAGCGGAAATTCGCTGATGACAAATACGGAAAAGGATTTGTACGAATAGGATAACTGGGGTACGATCATGACTTTTTTGCTCCCGGTAGCATCCGCATCGTAGTTGAAATAACCATACAACGCCAGGTCGCTGTTGACCTTCATTTTGTCAATCCACTCTCCCTTTACCTGGATTGTAACACCCAGGTGCTTAAACAGGGTTTTGCTGGCAAACAACCCCAGGCTGGCGTAATCACCGGATTTCTCACCCAGCTTGTTCCAGCCTTTTTTGATGTATATGAAGTTCGAATAGAGTCTGAAGTTATGCAGGGGAAAACCCCTGTTCACAAACCCGTAAAAAATAAAATCATGGGCGCCTGAGGTGGTGCGGATGGCAACCGGCTTGATCACCTGGTACACCTGTCCCGAGAAGGGTTCGGTGATTTCCTGCATGTCTTTGGCGTTGCCAAGTGGAATTTTCATACCAAGCCCGGCAGCCACTTCAAACTTACTGGTGACACCATTTTTATTGATGAGGTCATACCTCGGGAAAATAATCAGATCGCTCCATCCCTTGGTGGTGATCGTGTCCCGGTTGTCGAGTCCGATCTGCGTCTTATTGAAATAATGCCCGGCCTCCACCGACAAGGTCAGGTTTTTGGTGATGCCGTATCCCAGCCTGAAATAGCCGTAATGACTGTAATATCGGTCCAGGAAGTCCCTTTCGGGGGAGTCCCCGTTTAAAAATTTGGTGGAGGAAACATACTG
This sequence comes from uncultured Flavobacteriaceae bacterium, assembly GCA_964458125.1. Lineage (GTDB taxonomy): Bacteria > Bacteroidota > Bacteroidia > AKYH767-A > OLB10 > CAYWHE01. The sequence continues at coordinate 36,342 of CAYWHE010000004.1, forward strand.
GTAATTGGCGTTCAACTCGGCCTGATGTTCCTGCAAAACCCCTGTGGCCGCTTCTCCCGCCAACGGAGAACCGGATCCTGCCGCACAGCATTGTGCGGAAAGCCGTACAGGTTTCAGGGCCAGTAAAAGCAGGATCAGGAATACCTTATTCATTCATTCCTTTCTTTGGCAAAAAGAATCAGGGGTTCAGGCTGACCTTTACCGTCTGCATCTTCTCATCGCATAACAGACGCACCAGGTAAGTACCTGCAGCCATCTTGTTTGTTTCGATGTCCAGGCGGTATTGTCCTTTTGACTGGACGCCCATTTCTTTCCATACAACTGATTTTCCCGTTTCATCATAAACGGAAAGGGTTGCCTTTCCTGAAACCGGCAGGGTATACTGCACGCTGATAGTCTTCGTCGGGTAGGACGGATTTGCAGAAAGGCTGAACACATTATTGACCGGCTCCGGAACACCTGAGGCCGATAAGGCGCTCGTGATGGCGTTCTGTATCGCGGTGGCATTACCTGCTGCACCGTTAAGTCCGTTGAAATAAATGGTATGATTGGGTCCTACCACAACCACATGGGGCATTCCCACACCTCCATAATTGTTTTCAACAATGGCGCTGGTGGAAAAAGCAGTGCGGTTCGGGCCAATGTTATAATTATCCGCCCAACTTTCCAGGGTGGTGCAGGAGGTATTCCCCAAATCATCCATCAGGTAATATAAAACATTGGGAGAGGCAAAGCTCTGAGAAACATTGTAGGCTGTGAGGGAGGGCCCGATGCAGGAACCACAAGGCATTACCCAGTTCAATACAATGACCTTCCCCGTATTTAATTCCGAATACAGGTTATGCACCACGCCGTTGCAGTCAGTTGCCGTAAAATCCGGAGCTACCGTCTGTGCCTGTAAACTGGTCAGCGTTAAAAACAGGCCGGTAATTAAAGTAAAAATTTTCATGTGCGGTTATTTTATGTTTGGTTGGATTAAAATCAAGTAAAGGTATGAATAAAACTCAAACCTGCAAATGCATATTACTTATGACTGTTGTCATTTTTTAAGCCCCGGATTAATCCGGTACGAATAAAGGTTGACAAAATAAGGAAATCATACTGGTTCTGAATATATGCGAATCAGAATCCTCCCCCGTCTGCTGAATTAGTAGTTCCGGTCCTGTCCTTTTACGTATCTTCGTAAACTCTCTGCCATGCTCATCGACCGTTTTAACCGTCTGCACGATTACCTCCGCATTTCCCTGACGGACAAATGCAATCTGCGTTGCGCATATTGCATGCCTGTTGATCTGCCCAAAGGATTTTATAAGGGCATGACGCGCATGGATGCCGATGAAATTCTCACTCTTGCAACGATATTCGTTAAATCGGGCGTCCGCAAAATCCGGCTCACTGGCGGGGAACCCCTGGTCCGCAAGGATGTTTCGCGGATTATCCGGGACCTGGCCACCCTGGATGTGGAACTGACCCTGACCACCAATGGGGTTTATGTGGATGAGTTTATAGCGGTATTTCAGGAGGCTGGCATCCGTTCGGTTAACGTCAGCCTGGATTCCCTGGAGGGTGACAAATTCCTGTTACTCACCAAGCGGGATTACTTTGACCGGGTAATGTCAAACATTGACTTATTGTTAAAAGAAGGGTTCCGTGTAAAAGTGAACATGGTGGTTTTGAAAGACCTGAACCACAAGGAAATTCCGCGTTTTATCGCCTGGACGAAGGACCATCCTTTGCATGTCCGGTTCATTGAATACATGCCCTTCACCGGCAACGGCTGGAGCCACCTGCAGGTATTTCCGGCCGGGGAACTGCTGAAACTTGTGGCCCGGCATACCCCTTTCGAAAAAATCGGGGACGATCCCCACGATACGGCCCGGCATTACCGTGCCGAAGGCCATACCGGCACCTTCGCCCTCATCAATACCATGTCACAACCTTTCTGCAGTACCTGCAACCGGATGAGGCTGACGGCAGACGGGAAGATGAAAAACTGCCTGTTTTCCAAAGGAGAGGCGGACCTGCTTTCAGCGCTCCGAAACGGGGAAGATCCGGAACCCCTGATCCGCCTTTGTTTGCTGAAAAAGGAAAAAGAAAGGGGCGGTCAGATGGTACCCGATTTAGACCAGGTTCAACCCCTTTCCATCCACAACCGGTCCATGATAGCCATCGGCGGTTAGGCGCCGGCCCGGGGCCGTTTCAGGCATTTGTCCTGATTCCATTCCCCCGGCTTTACAATTTCCAAAGAAGTAGTATATTTGGAACATAAATCGATATCTTAACCCTTCACATTTTATGATTGACCTGGAAAACTTAAGCGACCTGGATATTGCCCAACGTGCTGCAATTAAACCCATCAGAAGCATTGCAAGGGATTTGCAGATTGATCTCGACCTGCTGGAACTCTACGGAAAATACAAGGCCAAATTACCTTTGTCCCTGATTGATGAAAAGAAAGTACAGGAGGGCAACCTGATTCTGGTGACGGCTATCAGTCCGACCCCGGCCGGAGAAGGAAAGACCACAGTATCCATCGGCCTGAGTGACGGATTGAATAAAAATGGCCGGAAATCCATGGTGGTACTCCGGGAACCATCCCTGGGACCCGTGTTTGGCGTCAAAGGCGGAGCTGCCGGAGGAGGGTATTCCCAGGTCATTCCCATGATCGATATCAATCTGCATATGACGGGTGATTTTTCTGCCATTGAAAAAGCCAACAACCTGCTGGCTGCACTCATCGACAACAACCTGCAAAGCAAGAACCACAACCTGGGCATCGACCCGAAGACCATCAGCTGGAAACGGGTGATGGATATGAATGACAGGGCGCTCCGGCACATTATCATCGGGGTTGGCGGAAGCGCCAATGGCGTAACCCGTGAAGACGGGTTCAATATCACAGCGGCTTCGGAAGTCATGGCCATCATCTGCCTGAGCCGGGATATGGATGATCTGAAAAAACGAATGGGGAATATCTTTATCGGGTATACCTATGATAAAAAACCGGTGTATGCCCGTGACCTCAAAGCGGAAGGCGCCATGGCCGTATTGCTGCGGGATGCCATCAAACCAAACCTGGTGCAAACCCTCGAAGGCAACCCGGCCATCATTCACGGCGGGCCCTTTGCCAATATCGCACAGGGTACCAATTCCATCATCGCCACCAAAATGGGACTGACCCTCTGTGATTATGTGGTGACGGAAGCCGGCTTTGGATCAGATTTGGGAGCTGAGAAATTTCTGGACATCAAATGCCCCGTCGCCGGGCTGAAGCCCAAAGCCATCGTGCTGGTAGCAACGGTCCGTGCGCTGCGTCATCATGGCGGCGCCAAAAAAGACGAATACGGAAAACCAAACCTGGCCTTTGTAGAGAAAGGATTTGAGAACCTGGCCAAACATATTGAAAACTGCAAGAAGTTCGGTCTGACACCTGTGGTGGCTATCAACAATTTTCAAACGGACTCGGAGGAAGAAATTAACTACATCACGGAACAGTGCCTTGTCCTTGGCGTTCAGGCTGTCCTGTCACATGGATTTGAACAGGGCGGACAGGGTACCCAAAACCTGGCCCGGGTGGTGACGGAAATGATTGAAGGACAGAAGAACCATTACCACCCCCTGTATGACTGGAATCTTTCCATTGAAGATAAAATTTATAAAATCGCCACGGAGATTTATGGCGCTGACGGCGTTACCTATACGGCCAAAGCCAAAGCGCAAATGAAAGATTATGTGAAGCTCGGTTGCAACCACCTCCCGGTTTGCATGGCCAAAACGCAAAAATCCTTTTCCGATGATGAACATAAGATTGGCCGTCCGAAAGGATTTAAGGTTAACGTGCGTGAATTTGAACTCGCTGCCGGAGCAGGTTTTGTGATTCCCATTCTCGGTGAAATCATGCGCATGCCGGGACTTCCGCCCATACCGGCATCGGAAGGTATGGATATCGACAACGAAGGAAACATTACAGGATTATCCTGATGGCATGAAGATCAAAAACTATCCGGGACTGCATTTCCAGGGAACAAACTTTGCTCCTGTCGAGGATACGCTTGCAACGGAAGAGGCCCTGAGCATCACGATTAACGATATACCTTTTACCATTACCATGCGTACGCCCGGGCAGGAAACTGAACTGATCCGGGGTCTGCTGTTTACCGAAGGCATTTACACCGATCCCGTTTGCCATCCGTTGACGGAAACCACGGGCGTGAATGAAGAAGGTTACATCACGTCCATGAATGTCGTACTTCCCGAAAATAAAATCCGCAAGGAATTTTCAGGCTCCCGGAGCATGATGTCGGTTTCCTCCTGCGGTCTTTGCGGCAAAACCACTCTCGAAGAACCCGATGTAACGGATGGCATACACGAAAACGGCATGCTCGATCCGTCCATCATCAATATGGTCTTTAAACGCATGAATGAAGTCCAGGAAACGTTCCAGCGCTCGGGGGGAACCCATGCCTCAGGAGCCTTTACCCTGGACGGGCGCCTGCTGAGCATGCAGGAAGACATCGGCCGGCACAATGCCGCTGATAAGGTGATCGGGGATCTGCTGAACCGGAACATATTACCCGTATGCAAAATACTAACGGTGAGCGGCAGGCTCAGCTTTGAAATTGTGAGCAAGGCCCGCATGGCCGGGATTCCTTTCCTGGCCTCGGTTTCAGCGCCTTCCTCACTGGCGGTGGAAACGGCTGACAAAGCCGGCATGACCCTGATGGCCTTCTGCCGTCAACACCGACTTACTGTTTATACCCATCCCGAACGGGTTCTGCATGCGGAACCGGTGCAGGTAAACCGTTGAATCATGTCTCAAAATTTAAGCGAATTATCGGGTAGAAAAGGCCTCTCGGAGAACCTTTTAGAAAAATTAGGACAGGCCGCAGGTAAAGACGGAACTCCTTCAACCGGCGACCTG
>CAYWHE010000005.1:0-40157 GCA_964458125.1 uncultured Flavobacteriaceae bacterium
TCCGGCAAAACGGATATGAAATGACTTGCCAAATGCGACCATGCACCACCACTGTTGCGGGCTCTGAGTGTGAAATAATGAATACCCTTGCTTACTGACGCTAATGGAATATTGGCGGAAAGGTTTACAATTCCGGATGGTGAAAAAGACAAAGATGTTCCATTACCAAAACCCGGATCGGTATCAAAAAAATATTCAATTCGATCAATACTTCCACTGTCAGGCAGTATGTAAATTAAACTTTGATGCCACAGCGACCAAATGCCATTACTATTTTCTCCTCTGAGATAAAAAGTGTGCATGCCATGAGATAAAATGTTTACAGGAATTGATGTTGCAATATTCACTGTATCAGCGGCAGCTACGCTTATGGCAATACCATTTCCAAAACCCGGATCGGTATCAAAGAAATATTCAGCAGCAGTTATTTGTGCAACTATTGGTTGTGAAAAACCAAACAGCACAAGGATGATTAACAAGTATCGTTTCATCGCTTTTGTGTTTAGACAGATGAAACCTAATTAATGCTGGTTTATGATGGTTGCATTCAGTTGCAATGCACCATTGCCGGGCACCGTGGTGTTATGCAAGTTGAAATTAATAATTTGGGGTATGGGCGGAAGTACCGATGCATTGAACCGCTGATTACCTCCGTAAACACCCATATCAGTTCCTAAAGTGCCGGTACCGATGCATGGCGAACCGTTCTGCAGATGAAAATCAAAACTTGGATCCCAAACATCTGAACCGATACCCGGAAAATTTACAAGCATTGGATCGGTATTAATATTTCCGATACTGCTTCCTCCATTTGAAAGCGGCTCCGAACTTAAATAGGAACAATTGTCCAGATATGACGCTAAACCTGAGTAAGTATTGTAGCCGCATTTGCTAATAAAAAAGATGTTATTCTCCAAAGTGAAACCAGTAACGCTTACATTATTATTTAATGAAAATGCGTCCGTATTGGTTTGAGCGGAATAAAAAATATTATTTTTAATAATAAGTCCGGTAACAATGTTGTTTCCGCCCAGCCCAAGGATCGATGAGCCTGCAATAATATTATTTTGATAAGTAATATTAGAAATTACCTGTCCATACCCGGTGTTACCATAAAAATTATTATTATCATGAAATAAGCATCCTTCAAACAACCAGTTGTCCGCATAATTGCCAAATATGCAGGTAAATGCTATTTCGCAATTCAGAAAAGAAATATTTGAAATACCGCTGTCACAAGTCATCGCAGTACCTACCATTAAAATAGACATACCCATGAATGAAGTTCCACTTGAGCCGTTTTGCAGGTAAATGTTACCATTGATGTTGGTTGTTGAGTTGCCGGGGAGATTATAACGCTTGCCTGACCCAATGATGGTTAATTTTTTGTTGATAGAAACAGAACCGTAATTCAGTGAAGAGCCTGATATGTATAAGGTGTCGTTGGCGCTGGCCGCATTAATGGCATCTTGTAAAATGCTGTATTGAGCCGGACTTCCGGTTTTGTTGTCAACAGTGATAATAGTTCCTTTTGATTTTACTGAAAAAAGGAATAAACAGAGCATTAGAATTTTTGATTTCATCTTAATTTTTGATTTAAATTGTAATTCAATTAAATGTGTCTCTTATTTAACCATGTTATTTTAAAATTCTTCATTTGATTTTTTTATAAAGGAGGCCACAAAATATTTTCTTTCTAAGTAAGATGGTTTTTATAATTGCCATCCTGTTTTTATTTTACCAATTGCATGGTTTTAGAATCAACCTTTTTGCCGTCAACGAATAAAGTTGATAAATAAAATCCTGCTGGTAATTCTTTGCCGCTAAGTATAACCGAATCGTTATTGTTGTCTTTTAATTCAAATGACTTAAGGACCACACCATTTAAATCTGTTATTTGAATTGCAGCATTGTTAAATGTTTGCGGCAAATAATATTTGATCACTGTGTTTTCTGTAAACGGATTGGGAACGTTTTGTTCTAATCTTATAATGTCTTTATGAATACCGGTTTTGGGATGGCTGATTTCGGATTTGACATTAATACAACATTGGGCTAATGATTTTTCAAATTGATCCATCTTGATTTTCAATTCTGCATTTTCATTTTTCAATGCTTCCATATCTTTTTTCATTTGCTCATTGCTTGCACCTTTTTCTTCGATTTGTTTTTGCTGCTCCTTCACGGCATTTATCAGCATGTAAGTCATTGAACTGTTATCCACTCTTAAATATTCATTTCCGTTTCTTTCTGCTAAACTCACCATATACGGTGCGATTTGCTGAAGCTCCTGCGCAATAACTCCTACATACTCGGGCTTTGTGTCAAAACCTGATTGTTCATTGTATTGATATCTGACAGGTTTTATTTTTTGCAAGGTACTTAGCCCGTCATCGAAATCAGAAATATTTTGTTTAAGTCTTTTATCTGAAAAGGCTGCCCATGAACCTCCGCCCGGTTTGTCCGCTGTACCATTAACAGTAAGTACAGCATCGGGAGTAGTTGTTCCTATTCCCACTCTTGAATTAACTCTGTCAAAAGTTACAAGGTTCGTCCAGGTATTAAAGTTATGATTATCTATATATAAATTATCATTACTGCCCGAAATAGTTCCTTGTCTTATCTTCCATGTAAGTATGCCTCCGTTACTGCCCGGTCTGGCGAATAAGATATTTGCGCTGTCATTGCTTAGAAGCTCCGAAGCTTGTTCGGATATGATAACGCCATTGTTTATATGTAATAAACCTGCAGGATTTGAAGTACCAATCCCAACTTTTCCATTCTTTAATATAGTAAGTGCATTGTGACGAAGATTATTAGCCGTGCCATTTCCAATTTCAAATAAGCGATCGGTTGCTACCCATGAGTATGGCGTTTGCGCTAATGCGCTATCATTAAAATTTCCAAACACAGTCTGGCAATATGAAGGTGCAATTGTCTGATTATTGAAGGAAACAGAGCCATTTCCTTGGGCTTTAGTCCCTGAACCCATTGCAAAAGAAGAATTCCCGCTAGCAATTGTACCGTATCCAAGGGCAGTTGCCCCATCCCACCCACTTGCAATTGTAAATTCTCCAATTGCAGTGGCTCCGTTTTGTCCGCTTGCAATAGTTTGGTTGCCCAAAGCAGTGGCTCCAATCCACCCGCTTGCTTCGGTTTGATATCCCAAAGCAGTGGCTCCATCAATCCCGCTTGCAGTAGTAAATATTCCACAAGCAAACGAACCTGTTGCCATAGCTTTGGTACCCAAGCCAAATGCCACAGAATAATATCCAATACTGTCCTTATCCCAATTTGCATCACTAACATAACCTGCCCTGAAAGCCGCTTTATCAGGATACCACATCATTCTTCTTCCTGCACCACTTGCAGGTACATTACCTGGTGTAGCAGGTACATCACCTGTTGCGGTAAACACTACACTGCTGTCGGCTACATGAAGTCTTGCAAGGGGTGATGAAGTTCCTATACCCACATTGGCATTATTACCAAGTACAAGGCTGTTGCTTACAGAAACAACGGCATTCGCTCCAATGGCGGTAGCATTTGTCAACGCGCCTGAATTTACATTCGCACCATAACCTAATGCTGTATTGTAACTTCCGGTTACGTTTGCATCAAGTGCGAGGCTTCCAGTTGCTGTATTGCCGTTTCCGGATTCATTTAAACCAAGTGCACCATACCCCTCTGCAGTATTATCACTTCCCGATAAGTTGCCTTCTAATGTCTGAATACCGGTTGCTGAATTATAATTTCCATCAATATTTGAAAAAAGAACCCTGTAACCATTAGCAGTATTATCGTGCCCATTGTCATTTGAGTAAAGTGTCTGATGCCCGTTAGCCGTATTGTCATAGCCGGTAATATTTGAAAAAAGAGCCTTGTTTCCAACAGCCACATTATATCTTGCCTGATAAGAAGTCATGGCAACATTTGGTCCGTTATTGAACAGCGCTGAATCACCAATGGCAACCAGGTTGTGTTTATAAGTGTTGCTGTATAAAGCGCTGGCACCGCAAGCAGTATTGGAATATCCCGTAGTATTTGAATGTCCGGCATTGGAACCGAAAAAGGAATTATTTTTTCCTCCTCCGCCAGCATTATTCGCGCTTCCTGAATTTAACCCGATGAATGAATTGCTGGCATCGTCAGAATGAATATGAATCAGATCAGTTCCTGCAGAATTTCTTAAACGGATAAGCGGTTGTGAATTGGACTGTGTTGCGTTTGCATCAATAATAAATTGCGAGGTATTGGCAGTTCCCTTTACATGCAATTTTCCCGTCGGGGATGTGATCCCGATTCCGACATTTCCTGATTTGTTATCATAAATATTGCTTCCGCTTGCTGTCCATACAGAATTGATTGTATTGGATGTAATGGAAATTCCAGTGCCGGCTGTAAAAGAAGTATTATTATCTGTTGATGGTTCCCATTGTGTGGTGGTGGTATTATACTTCAGCACTTGTCCGTTTGTGGGCGCTGTACTCACTACATTTCTACCCTGCAGCTGATTTGCATTCCACAAGGCTGTGGTGTTTTGTGCAGCGATTGTTCCTGTTCCGGTAATGGTGCCGCCTGATAATCCTGTTCCTGCTGTAATACTTATTACCGTTCCTCCGGAATTATTATCATTGCTCCATGTTAATGCACCCGTTCCATTAGTTTTTAAAACCTGTCCGTTGGTTCCATCTGTGGTGGGTAATGTATAAGCTCCCACTTTTAATGCACCTGTGAAATTCCCTGTACCGCTTACATCCAGCATATAAGCCGGAGTTTTAGTTCCCAATCCCATTTTTCCTGTTGAGTCAATCACGGCACGTTCTGTATTATTGGTTCGTATTCTTAAACTTTTATTATCAGATGTTCCCATATAATTAGAAACTGATGTACCGGAATTACCTGATAAATTCCAGGAACTTTTTGAAACGGCAGTCCATGAAGTTCCATTGTAATAATAGAATCCTTTGGTGCCATCGGTTTGAAAAATCATCAGCCCTGTTGCCGGAGCGGCTATAGCATTCCGCTGCGCTTGTGTCATGCGGGGAATCAATAATCCTTTAGTGGCAGATGTAATATCGAGCATTGATGAAGCATTGGGCGTTGTAGTTCCGATACCAGCAGCTCCCGAAGCAGGAAATGTGTTTTGTGCATTTGAAACAGAGGCAAATACAATTGAGATGATGGTTAAGATTTGTTTTTTCATTTTAACGTGATTTTGCTTTGTTATAAATCAATCTTTTACTTTGTCAGCGTCATCAGTTTGCTTTCAACTACTTTTTCATCGGCTATCATGGTATAGGTGTAAGTACCTGGACTGAGTGAATTGCCTGAAATGATTAATTGATTTACTCCGCGTTGTTCGAGCGTAAATGTTTTCAGTCCATCTCCGTTAAGCGAAATAATTTTTATCACTGCTGATTTTACTGAAGCAGGCAAATAATATTTTATCACTGTGTTTTCTGAAAACGGATTGGGGGCATTTTGTTCTAATCTTGGAATATCATTTTGAATTCCGGATTTCGGATTGCTGGTTTCAGAATTGAAATTTGTGCAGCATTGTGATAATGCATTTTCAAAATCTTTTATCTGATGTTTTAAATCATTAATTTCATTTTGCTGAACTAAATGTGAGTTCTCTAAATCTTGTACAGAAGCTTGCAAACCAGAAATTGTTTCATCTTTTGATTCTATTTGTTTTTGCTGTTCTTTGATGGCATTAACAATGGGTACAACAAATTCGGCATAGCGCAAAGCATAGCGATCATCTTTATTTTGAGGTTTGCACAAGCCGCTGAATGGAGTGTTTAAGTCATTCAAAATCTTTTCGACATCCTGCGCAACAAAACCATGATAGGTATTGGTATCACCGGCAAAGGTAAAGTTGTACGAAACCGGATTTAATTTCATAATAAAATCCAGACCCAGATTATATGGCTTTAAATTCTTTTTGAAACGGCCATCAGATAAATTGCTCCAATCTACATGTCCACCGATTTGTGTAACAACATCGTTTCCGATTTTGTACATATTGCTGGCTGTAGCAATTGCCCCATTTCCAAAAGCACCAGAATTGGTGTAATTAGAGCCACCTTGTGCCTGATATCCAACATAAGTATTATTGCTTCCCGTTACATCTCCAATTCCTGCTTCTTTTCCAACAAATGTATTTGCATTGCCGGCAGTTTTTAATCCGGCAATTGAATATCCTAAAAAAGTATTTGAACTGCCTGTGCAATTCATATTTCCAACAAGTGATCCTACAAATGTATTTTGTGAAGATAGTCCATCAGCAAATGTTCCGTATCCAAAGTACGTATTATCGTTTCCGGATACATTTTCCCTGCCTGCCCAGTACCCAAAATAACTATTGCGGGTTCCTGTTGTATTTTTTATTCCTGACGCTGTTCCATAAAATGAATTAAAATTTGACAGGTTGGCTTGTCCGCTTGATGCACCGGTAAATGTATTACCATAACCTGATACATTTAAATGACCTGACTGGTCACCGATAAAGGTATTTGCATATCCATCCTGATTGGCAGTGCCGGCAGAATCACCTACTACAGTATTATTTGAACCGGTAGTGTTAGCATACAACGCTGCATAGCCTAATGCAGAGTTATAAGAGCCGGTTGTATTAAATGCCATACTGCCTCTTCCAACCGATGTATTATTATTTCCTGAACTATTGGAAGAAAGAGCAGAAGATCCAATTGCAGTATTGCCTTTTCCTGTTGTGTTTGAGTCAAGAGACAAGGCACCAACCGCTGTATTTTCAGATCCATTGGTATTAGCCATGAGCGAATTTGCTCCAACTGCTGTATTGGCGAAACCTGTAGTATTTGCATAAAGTGCTTTTTTGCCGAATGCTGAATTCCCGCCTGAAGTGTTTAATTGTAAAGCACTATCACCTACACAAGTATTTGAAAATGCTGATCCGTTTCCCCGGCCCACTCTGACGTTGTTTATTTTTGCATCATTGCCTGCAACTTCTAATTTATAACTTGGCGTTGTTGTTCCAATTCCCACATTTCCATTACCGGAAATGCGCATACATTCGGGAACAGTAACGGACATATCTGCTGTTGCGTTGGCAACATTGGTGGTGTTAAACGTTAATGCACCGCTGGTTTGTTCTGTATTGATATAACTGGAATAACCTGATGCTGACATTGTTTTTACACCTCCATTAAAATAGCAATTGAAAAACAGGCCGGGATAATCGGCTATCAATGAAATCCCCTGTGATGTAGAATTGCCTTTAAATATTGCAACGGTGTTTCCAACCACGCCTTCAACCTGAAACCTTGCCTTGTTATGAGTTAAAGTTCCAATTCCAACATTGCCGTCAGTCCGCGAAATAAACATGTTCGTTGTGTTTAACGAAGTACTCAACACATTTGAAAGCAAACGCAATCCATCATTAATGGTGTCGAAATCCATGCCAACATAAGGAACATCGTTTGTCTGATGATGAAATGAAATTGCTCCGCCTTTTATAGAAAGTTTATCGCCCGGTACTGCTGTTCCGATACCCATATTGCCCGATGCATTTATTCTCATACGTTCTGCTCCATTAGTTCGAAAACGCAGCGCACCATTTTCGGCATTGTCAAGCACAAAGTCGTTTGTCGAAGGATATAATGCTGTTCCATCGGCAGCTGTTGAACCTGTGGTGGTGGTTGTAAATTGCATCAGATAGCTGGTGGGGCTTGTGCCATGCAAATGCAATGTCGATTGTGGCGTACTGATTCCTATTCCAACATGACCTGCATTATTTTTATAAATATTTGATCCCGACTGAGTCCATACGGAATTAATGGTATTAGCTGCAATTGATATTCCTGTTCCGGCTGTATAAACCGTTCCATTATCAATATCAGGCTTCCAATTGGATCCGTCATATTTTAAAACCTGACCTGTTGTCGGAGCAGTTACGGCAACCGTGGTGCCCTGCAGTTGATTCGCATTCCACAATGCAGTTGTGTTTTGTGCACTAATGGTTCCTGTACCGGTAATGGTTCCGCCTGATAAACCTGTTCCTGCTATAATACTGGTTACTGTTCCTCCTGAATTATTATCAGTTGATGGCACCCATTGTGTGGCAACAGTATCATACTTCAATATTTGTCCATTGGTTGGCGCTGTGCTTACTACATTTCTTCCCTGCAACTGATTTGCATTCCATAACGCTGTAGTGTTTTGTGCACTGATGTTTCCTGAACCGGTAATGGTTCCGCCTGATAAACCTGTTCCTGCCGTGATGCTGGTTACAGTTCCACCGGAATTGTTATCCGTTGATGGTTCCCACTGTGTGGTAGCGCTGTTGTATTTTAATGCTTGTCCGTTGGTCGGTGCAGTTGCTGAAACACTAACTCCTTTTATTTTATTTACCGAAGGACTCGGATACGTTCCGCTTAAATCTCCTGCAGCAGTTGTTGAGTTGGTAATATCATCAGCAGTATTTACATCACCGGTATTTATAATTACATTTGATGCAACTGAAATTCCTGCGCCGGCTGTATAAGCAGTATTATTATCCGTTGATGGTTCCCACTGTGTGGAGGCGCTGTTATATTTTAATGCTTGTCCGTTGGTCGGTGCAGTTGCTGAAACGTTAACACCTTTTATTTTATTTACTGAAGGATTCGGATATGTTCCGCTTAAATCACCTGCAGCAGTCGTTGTGTTAGTAATATCATCAGCAGCGTTTACATCACCGGTGTTTGTAATAATATTTGATGCAACTGAAATTCCTGTACCTGCAGTATAGGGTGCTCCGTTATTTGTCACCCAGCTAAGCACGCCTGCACCATTTGTTTTTAATACCTGCCCTGTTGTTCCATCGGCTGACGGTAAAGTGTAAATGGTATTAGCTGCTATGTTATCTGATGCTTTAAAACCAACATAATTATTGCCGTTAGCAGATAGTTCATCAAAGCGCAATTCCCCTGTGTTTTCCGCTGAAGTTCCAAACGGTTGAACATTAATTGCATTTGCATTTGAAGGAGCAATATCGAGTTTGGCATTTGGCGCTGAGGTGCCGATTCCAACGTTGGCATTATTACCCAATACAACACTGTTGCTTGCGGTAACGGATGCGTTCGCTCCAATTGCTGTAGCATTTGTAAGAGTTGCATTACCTGTTGCTTTGAAACCAACATAAGTATTTGTATTCCCTGTAGTGTTTTTATATCCGCTTGAATCGCCAACAAATACGTTTGAATTTCCTGTAGTGTTTTTCAAACCTGAGCAATATCCAAGAAAATTATTACCAGAACCGGTACTATTAAATCCGGAAGAATCTCCAACAAACACATTTTTGCTTCCTGTTACATTCGTAAATCCAGCCATATGGCCAACAAAAACATTTAAGCTGCCGTTTGAATTAAAAACTCCCGAACGATCACCAAGAAAGGTGTTGCTGCTTCCTGTTGTGATATTATTACCGCTTTTTAAACCTATTGCTGTATTACCAATTCCAGTAGCACTATTTACATTATCTCTAATTAATAAATTATTTAATGAATCCGAAATTATTACAATCTTATTGGCTGTTAATGTTCCAGTACAGTTTATATTTCCAAATACATCTAATTTATAATTCGGGCTATTTGTCCCAATACCAACATTGCCTGTATTATTATTTGATATGTTTGCACCTGCTGTAGTCCATGTAGAATTGATGGAATCATTTATAAGATTAATCCCCTTACCGGCATAATAAGTTACGCCTGTGGCTGCCTTCCATATTAATTTTCCGGTGCCATCAGTTGCCAGCACCTGATTATTTGTACCAAGCGTATTTGGCAAAGTCAACATAAGATTTACCGACATTGAATCGGGGGCTTTGAAACCGGTATAGTTGTTACCTTGTGCGGCAAGTTCTGTAACTCTAAATTCACCTGTATTGCCTGCGTTGATACCCCAGGGTTGTATTTGTAATGCGTTTGCCGATGATGGCAGTATATCCAATTGTGAAGTCGGAGTTGAAGTTCCCAATCCAACATTACCATTTTTTAAAATGGTTAAGGCATTGTGTCGTGCAATATCTGATGAGCCATTTCCTATTACTAAAAGTCTGTCTGCGCCATTCCATCCTGTATTTGAAACAGGTGTGTAATCTGTATTATAGCTTCCCAACGCAGTTTCATATCCCGATCTCGAATAATTTCCAGATCCACATGATATCGTATAGGCGCCTGATGAAATTGATTGGTACCCTAATGCAATGGAATACATTCCGAGCGCATTGTTTCCAACACCAATTGCCGTTGCAACATATCCAATCGCTTTTGATCCCTGCCCGAGTGCAGTTGAAGTAATTCCTGAAGCCCTGTTATTATTGCCTGCTGCAAATGAATAATTCCCAATGCTGTCTTTATTCCAATCTGTACCGGGAACATATCCAACTCTGAATGCTGCTTTATCTGCATACCACATCATCCGTCTTCCTGCATTGCTTATTGGTACATTGCCAGGGATAGTCAGAACATCTCCACTTGCAGCAAAAACAACACTGCTGTCAGCAACATGCAATTTCGCGGTGGGGGATGAAGTGCCAATTCCAACATTGGCATTACTGCCAAGTACCAAGCTATTGCTTGTATTCACTCTTGCATAATACCCTATAGCTGTTGCATTTGTTAAAATGCCCGAATTGACATCAGCATAAGCTCCAATAGCAGTATTATTGCTCCCTGTTGTGTTGTTATTAAGCGTGAAGTTACCGCATGCTGTATTATTATTTCCGGTGGTCTGAAACATAAGTGAGCCATTTCCATTTGCGGCATTACCACTTCCTGTGGTGTTATTTTGAAGTGCGCCAATTCCATTTGCTAAATTATCATTACCTGTGGTGTTATATTGAAGCGAGAAAACTCCATTTGCAGTATTTTGATGCCCAGTGGTATTGTTATAAAGCGATAAATATCCAACGGCTGTATTGCCATATCCATTGGTATTGGAATAACCGGCTTGCGATCCGAAAAATGAATTGTTTTTTCCATTAATAGACGATACAAGATTTACTCTTCCGGTATTCCATCCTACAAACGTATTGGTTGAATCATCAGAACTAATGTGCATTAAATCATAACTTGAAGCATTTCTTAAACGTATTAATGGTTGTGTATTTGATTGCGTTGCATTAGCATCAATAATTAATTGCGATATATTTGAGTTACCTTTTATTTGAAATTTAGCTGTTGGTGTGGTTGTTCCGATTCCAACCTTGCCACCAGATGTAATAGCCATAATGGTTTTATTGTTGGTTTTAAAATAAAGTGATTTCGGATCTGTAGTTCCAACGAAATCGGTGCCTGGTGTTGTGCCGGCATTTCCTGCTGTTAACCAGGATTGTGCATTTGCTTTTTGATTCCAGAATATCATCACACAAATTCCAAGTGAGAACATGAGCTTAGTGAAATAAGTTTTCATTTTATGTTTGTTTAAAGTTACTAATTATCTCAATTATGTTTGAGATATTTTTTAATACTTGCTTTTCAGTTGATTATATTTATATTTCTGTTTGTTGATTTTTAAAATTATTATACAGTATTTAGATTAATGAATTTCAAAAATTATGTTACTAAAACCCTGCAGAGGGCTAAGTCCGGAGTACTTTATAACCAGCTATGTACATTGCCTCCTGCCGGATTTGAGAATCAAAACATATTTTTATTTTTCTTTTCTGAATCATTCAAATTGAACCTGGTAGGAAGCTGTATTAAACTGCAGGATTGTGGGGAAGCATTTCCTTTTCTCTTTCAAAGTAAGATTAAAATGCCCGATAGAATTTACCGGGTATCAGTTGCTTTGTTTTTATATCTGCACAATCAGTTTCGAAAAATTAAATCCTTTGGTGTTATCGGTCTGAAAAATCATCAGACCTGTCGCAGGGGATGAAATGGCGTTGCGCTGCGCCTGCGTCATTCGCGGAATTAAAATTCCTTTTGTGGTGGATGTAATATCCAGCAGCGATGAAGCGTTAGGAAAAGTGGTTCCAATTCCTTCAGCACCTGAAGCTGGAAATGTGTTTTGTGCGTTTACAACATATGCAAATACAATAGATATGATGGTTAAGATATGTTTTTTCATTTGTTAAATTTTAGTATTAATGAATTATTTTTGAAATTTCAGTATGATATTACCAGCAAAGTATTCTCCAGGATATTTTCTGATGTTGAATCAGGTTATTTTTTATTTCTGCAAAAAATCATGGTATCGGCAGGTTTTGCGATTGGTTATAAAGTATTAGCAAAGTTGATGATAGTCGTTTTGCTGCACAATACAGACAAGTCGGTATTTTTCAGATCAATCCCTTTCTGCGTGCGGCATTTAACATCTCTACCGGGCTGGATGTTCCAAGTTTTTTACTGATGTGGCTGCGGTGCGTTTCAACCGTGAGCATGCTGATGCATAATATACCCGCAATCTCTGCACTGGTTTTTCCTTTTTCGATGTGCTTTAATATTTCCAGTTCCCGTCTCGTAATTTCATTTTTGTCAGCCATGATATAATCAAATATTTGCATGGCATAAAATTACCTTCACGCCTATAAGCTGTCAATTGCAGGAATTAGTAATACAGGTTTGTCTGTATATAGAAAGCCATTGCAAAAGGTTAAAAAGTATTACATAAATCAGTAATGGATAATATAACGCTGTGACAAAAAGAGTTCAGAAAAAATCACACAATCTTTTCAGAAATTGATTTGGTGATTGCCCCGGTGTTGGAATGCACATGCAGTTTTTCATAAATCTTTTTGATGTGTGCATTCACCGTATGAATGGTTACGTTCATTTCATCCGCAATCATCTTGTAGCTGAATCCTTTTACAAGAAATGAAAGCGTTTCTTTTTCGCGCGGAGAGAGTTCATAGTCAGGTTGAACTGATTTCTTTGGAAATAGCTGCAACACCTTGCGCGCAATGACGGGCGACATGGGCGCGCCACCGTCATGCAGGTCCATTATTGCCTGGATGATCTGAGCAGGCGAAGATGTTTTTAAAATATATCCGGAGGCTCCGTTGCACACCGCTTCAAAAACATGATGGTTGTCATCGAAAACAGTGAGCATGATGATTTCAATTTCAGGAAATGCGGATTTAATTATTTTCAAACCTTCAAGTCCGTTCGTGCCGGGCATGTCAATATCCATCAGTACTATTGTGGGCTGCAATTCTTTCATTTCATTCAGCACATGATCGCAGTTCATGAAAGCGCCTTTAAAATCAATTCCATCAGTGCCTTTCAGCAAAACAGAAAGCCCTGCACTTAAATCAGGATTGTCTTCGTATAATACTATTCTTACATTCATGGAAGGCACAAAATTAATAATTGAAAACGTATCTGTCAACTACTAATTCATGTAATAGGAATTTCAAGATTGATTATTGTTCCGGTTCCGTTTCCTGAAATGATTTCGAGGGTTCCCTTCAGAATTGCAGCCCTTCTTTTCATATTCTTCAATCCGTTTCCGGTTTGCGCTCCATGAAGTTGAGGGTTATCAATGCCTTTTCCATTATCACAGATTTTCATTGCCAGGCTTTTCCCATTGGTATTAATTTCAATTTCTGCTTTTGTTGCTTCAGAATATTTGGCAAGATTATTTACCGCTTCCTTAAAGATTAAATAAAAATCCCTGCGTTTTTCCATGGGTAATTTGATTTGTGAAATATTACCACTGGTTTTAACGGTAAATGAAATATTTTTTGGTTCCAGTGTTTGCGCTGCAAACTGGTTCATACGCACAATAATATTATTCAAAGAATCATTTTCAGGATCCACCGCCCACACAATATCACTCATGCTTTCCAGCATCCGCTGCGAATTTTTACTGATGGTTTTCATTACTTCTGCAGACTGAGCGGGACTATTTTGAGCAATCGTGCTCATGATACGGATGGAAGAAAGGGTGCTGCCTACATCATCATGCAAATCGCGTGCAATGCTGTTGCGGATGGTTTGCAACTTTAATATCTGCCTGATGCGGTTTCGGTAGAATAAATACACGGATCCTGCCAATGCCAATACCGCAAGAACTTTAAACCACCACGTTTGCCACCAGGCAGGATGAATAATAATGTGCAGAGGATTCTTCCGTTCATGCCACACACCATCAATGCTTTTTGCGCGCAGATGAAAAATATAATTTCCCGGTTCAAGATTGCCAAATGCGGCTTGCGTATTTCCCTTTGTATTTATCCAGTTGTCATTTAATCCTTCAAATTGGTATTCGTAATCAATCCTGTTTGAGAATGTATAATTGAGCGAGGCAAAATGCAGTATGATGTAATCCTGGTTGTGATTTAAATTTATTTCATTCACGGCGTCCGGTATCAGGGGCAATTTTATTTCCCTGTTATGTTCTTCAATTGAGGTAATTACAAGAGGAAATTCCGGATCCGGCTGGTTCCATTCATTGAAATTTCCATAAAAGAACTTCGCACGGTTTTCAAAAAAAACATTCCCGTCATCACCAATTTCAATATTGTATTCGGTATCAACAATGTCATTTAGAATCCGCTTTGATGTATTGGTTCTTAAATCATAAATGAATAGTCCCCAATCATAAGTAAGAAGTATTTTACCATCACCAAGCAATTTTAGCTTGCTGACATCATTCATCAGCATTCCTTCAGCCGTCGTATAATGCTTCCATTTTTTTGATTGTGTATTGTAATGAAACAATCCGTGTGGAGAAGTCATCCAGAATGATTCGTCGGTATCTTTCGCAAGATCATTAAAACGGAATTGCCCGCCAGCACCTGCATTAATATCAGGCACTGCAAGCTTGTCAAATTTTGATGTGCTGTAATGATAACGGCAGAATCCCTGATGCGAAATAAAATATACATCATCTCCAACCACAGCTCCGGCACGAATATTATCAGTAAGCGGAAATGTTTTCTTATACGAATAACAGGTTGTATGCTTATTTATATAATCATAGCTGATAACGCCATCCCAGAAATCGGATATCCAATAGCTGTGATGCATAGCATCAATGAGTACTGATGTAGACTGCAGGTAGCTGCGTTTCAGGTACCCCGAATCAGGTTCAAGTACTGTGGCCTGGATTGTTTTGGTTCTGTAATCCCAATTGCACAGGTGCATGTCATACATAAAAATCAACTGGCTGTTTGAAGGATTTAAAGTAAATTCAGAAACACTTGCATCGAATTTTGAAAACGGAATATTGATACGCTTCAGTTCTCCGGTGAAGGGCTCGCAGCGCAGCAGCGAGTTAGTTTTTTTGTTAAAGACGTAAAGGTGTTTATCCGCCCGATTCCATACTATGGCAATTACCCATTTTTCAAATGAAGAAAAATTTTTAAAAGATGCACTAAGTTTTTCAAGCGGCTTAATCCTATTTAGATGTTCATCAAGCACGAAAATTCCTCGGGCGCTGATCCAGCATCTTCCGCTATTATCTTTGACAATTACTCCTGCAGGAGAAGCCAGGTTTTGCCTGATGGATAAATCTTTTGATGAAACAATAGAAAACCTGCCGGAATATTCGTCATATATCATGGCGCCTCTTCCGGCTTCCATAATCAGGTATTTTTTATCTGAATAAGGAACAACGTATCCAATAGAACCATACGTGTGAAAGTTAAATGGATTTTGAGTCATTTTAATAACTACCTTACCAGGATAAATTGTAAATGAACTATCCCAGTTTATACAGATAGTTTTATCCACATGGGAAACATCTAAACCAAAATGCCGCCCCTTGTCCGGGCTCAGATAAACCCAATGCTGGTCTGTTTTGGGATTGTAAGCAATAACACTTCCGATACGTCCCTCGTAAAGTACGCCATTTGAATCCTGCGTAAGGGTGAGATACCTTACAGGATAATTTTGCACCAGTTTATTTTCCGGCTGCATGGGTATAAATGAAAATTTATTTTTTGAAATATCAAATCTCCCCAAAACCGTGTGAGAAGAGTTAATGGGAAACCAGACAATATCTGCATCATGGTTATCGCAAACAAAACTGAAATTCCAGGTGCTGCCGTTTCCATCCTGTTCATTCCATGTAAAACGCCAGGTCTTTATTTTTTCGGAAACCGGATTGAGGCGGCTTAGCCAGCCGTCACCGCCAATCCAGATGTTGCCGTTGAGGTCGAGTTTCAATCCCTGTATCCATTGGCCGCCAATAGTGTTTGTGTCTGAAGGAATATTTTTATACGCTTTATAGTTTACACCGTCATACCTGAACAAACCATCGTGGGAACCAAACCAGATGAAACCAATTTTGTCCTGAACACACGTTGTGAAACCATTTTTTAATTCAAGCGGAGTGCGCTCATCTGATATTCTGCGGAAATTAAAAAGGACAGTATCGGTTGGCTGTGAAAGTACTTGAATAGAAAAGACAAACATTAAAATAAAAATGTACTTCCAAAAACATGGTGTTAGTCGCTTCATAACTAACAAAATAAACGAAAATTTGCCTGCTGCACAAAATGATATTTATCATAATTTGGTTTATGCTGTCAGCCTGTTCTCGGTTGTCGGGTATGAAGCATCATTGAAAAAATGTCTGCAGAGTGTGCAGGGCTACCGACAATTCTCACATTGAAAGATTATTGCGGACGATCAAACCGGATAAATATGACCTCATCACGGCCTCGGACGGATTGCATCTTTACAAGCTGGGGGAGGAATCTATCAACTATTATAATAGCAGGCGATCGCATTAATCAATAGAAGGATTGAAACATCATTACCCACCGTGATAGTTAAACATTTGCCAATTACCTTGAAATTTTCTCCAAATCTTTCAGATTCCCCAACGTACGGTTGTATAACCTTGCATATTGATTTATTTTATTATGTTTGCAGCCCGCTCAGGCGTCACAGGTCAGTATGAAGGTCACCGAACATTTAAAAAATACCAAGTCTACGCTTTTTTCCATTGAGATCCTTCCTCCTTTGAAGGGAAAGGGCATTCAATCCATTTTTGATCTGATCGATCCCTTAATGGAATTCAAGCCTCCTTTCATTGATGTGACGTATCACCGTGAGGAATACGTTTACAAAAAGCGTGACGGGGGCTACCTGGAAAAAATTTCCATCCGGAAGCGGCCGGGCACGGTGGGTATCTGTGCGGCCATCATCAACAAATATAAAACCGATGCCGTTCCGCACATCATCTGCGGGGGGTTCAGCCGGGAGGAAACCGAAAATGCCCTGATCGATCTGCATTTCCTTGGAATCGACAATGTGTTGTTGCTGCGCGGAGATGCCATAAAAACCGAACCGGCCTTCACGCCCGAAGCGGGAGGACACCACTATGCCATCGACCTGGTGAAACAGGTGGTGAACCTGAACAAGGGCGTTTACATTGATGAAGACCTGCAGGGTGTGACCCCGACCGATTTTTGCATCGGCATTGCCGGGTATCCCGAAAAGCATTTTGAAGCCCCCAATCTCAAATCCGATATGGGCTACCTGAAAAGTAAGATTGATGCCGGCGCGCATTATGTGGTAACCCAGATGTTTTTTGATAACCGGAAATATGTTGAATTTGTGAAGCAATGCCGCGACATGGACATACAGGTTCCCATCATTCCAGGCCTGAAACCGCTGACCACCTTAAAGCAGGTCACCCTCCTGCCCAAAACCTTTCATATCGATATACCCGATGAATTTTTATCGGAACTTGAAAAATGCAAAACGGATGAAGCCGTTAAAAATGCCGGAGTGGAATGGTGCATTCATCAATCCAAAGAACTGATCAGGTTTGGCGTTCCCTGCCTGCATTATTATACCATGGGATCATCCGACATCACCCGGCGGGTGGCTTCTCAGGTTTTTTAAACCGGAAATTTTTACCGTTGCAGTACGGCCGTAAAATCGCGTATCAGCCGGAACACTTCAGCAAATTTCGTTAAGGGAAGGGTGGAGGCCCTGTCATATACGTCATGATAAAATGAGGTGCCGCCCAGGGTATAAAAGAAAAAGGAAGGCACTCCTTTTTCGGTGAAATAATAATGGTCGCTGTTTTTTGCCTTTCCCCGTTTTCCAATCGTTTTCAGATAATTCAATGAATCATTCAGGCTCGTCAGGATTTCAAACTCCCTTTGAAAAACCGCCCCGTTAACCACCATCATCCCGTCATCACCGGTTCCCATCAGGTCCATATTCACCAGGAACCTGATGTTTGAAAGGGGAAAAAACGGATGCCCGGTATAGAATTCCGAACCCTTCAGTCCCGCCTCCTCTCCTGCAAAGGCAATGAATACCATGGAACAGGCTGGTCTGTTTGCCGGACCGGAATAATAGCGGACCAGGTTCAGCATCATGGCCGTGCCGCTGGCATTATCGTTGGCCCCGGGAAAATACACATCCTGTCCCATGCGGCCCAGATGATCGTAATGTGCAGTGAAAACAATAAAGCTGTCGGGGTATTTCGTTCCGGGGATAAAACCGGCCACATTTCTGGCGGTATGGTTTTCAATGACGTCCGATTCCCAGGTGGCCCTGATGTTGCGAGGATGATCAGGCATGGAATTTTTCAGGACCTGCAGCACCGGCAGGGAAGCCTGTCCGCCGCCCACGCTCCAGGTTAGTTTTTTTTCTTCGGTAAATAAAATTCCCCCGGCCATTCTCCCGGCCTCCATCCAGGCTGCTTTTGCCGAATCAAGAGCGCCTTTGGCCGGGAAGGATGATTTGTCAAGCAGGATGAATTGACCGGCTGCCTGGTCCGGGATTTCCCTGGCCGGGGAGCCCGTCGCCTTTCGTATTTTAAATTTTCCTGAAACCGGAGGACTGGCCGGATCGGTGATAAAATCAATCCCGGGACGGAGGGGTTTTCCGTTTATGGAAACAGTTACTCTGCCGGGAAAAATGTTCACCGGGAAATGAAAAGGCTGAAAATATCCCGGGGAGAATGAATCCAGTCCGTGTTTCCGGAACTCCTGCGCAATAAAAACCGATGCAATTGAATCGCCCCCGTTCACATAACCGCGCCCATGCATGCCTGGTGCCGCAAGGGTATCCACCAGGTAACGGGCATAATTCAGATCCTGAGCCTGAATTAAACCGGGGAAAAACAACAAAAATGCAATCCGGCAAACCTTCATTCCTTACCGGTTAAACCTGCGTTCAAGCAGGTCGGAAAGACTGGAGAATGCCTTGCCGTTCCGATCCCAGGCAAATTTCGATGCATATTGCTCCATCACCAGTTGCCGGGCTTCCTCCAGGTTATTGCATTTGTTCAGTGTATCAATAACGGAGTTGTAAGTATTCAGATCCCCGTCAAAAAGTTCATTGATAAAGGAAAACTTCTCATTGATGCCGATGGATTTTTTCAGATCCTCCACCGGTTTATGCTGAAGTTTTTTTCCCAGACTGGAGTCCGTTTTATTCCTCGAAATTTTGTCATGCAGCGTTGGTTGTTCCTGGTACTGTCCGGCAACGGTCATCACGGTATCAAACAGGCTTGTCGTTTGAACCGTTGCCCGCCTGGAAGCAGCACCGGTCCTGGTTTCTGCTTTCCTGGCCGGGTTTTCTTCCACCTGCGTGGTTACTGCTGCCGGAGGTTCCGCCCGGGGTTCAGGGCTTTGAATTATTTCCGGTTCAGGAATGGTTTTTTCCTCCGGAACCGATGCCTGCACGTGGATGCCGGTATTCAGATTGTCCGGCTTCTTTTCCACCTGTGATTCGGCCACAAAAGCCGGTCTTACCACAAATGAAACAATGGGTGTTTTCTCCTTCACCACCGTAACCATTGGGCTTTCCGCCTGCACGGCCTGCGCCGGAACAGGCACAACGGGACTTTCAGGATGCATGGGCTTCGCCATTTCAGGGGGTGGCACAAGCACCCGGGCGGTTTCCATAACCAAAGGATTTTTCAGCCTGTTCAAATGATCATACAACCTGGCGATATTGCTCCGGATCAGGTCGATTTCAATCAAGGGAACCGGGCCATTCGTGGATCGGATCTGGGCATATTGTTCTTCAATGGTTTCAAGCAGGTTTTGAATTTCCTGGTGGATGAGGGTGTTATTCATTTTAAATTTATGTATTAAAACAGGATGTACCGGCTTTTATTATATTTTTGCGCTCCGGCCGGTTTCAAACAGCTTTCAAACCTACATGATTTTAAGGACATCTCAAAAAAGTATTGAGGTTGATGTCCGGCTGTTTTAAAAACCCATACCCCTGAGCGGTATGCGTTACCGGTTAGCGGGATCATACAGCAAGCAGCATTTGCATCAGATGTTTTTAGAAAACGTTAAGGGGCATAAGAACAGAAAGGGGTGGATTGAAGTCATCTGCGGTTCCATGTTTTCGGGGAAAACGGAAGAACTCATCCGCAGACTGCGGCGGGCGGGTATTGCCAGGCAGCGGGTGGAAATTTTTAAACCCCAGGTGGATACCCGTTACGATGAACAGGATATCGTCTCTCATGACGCTAATTCCATCAAATCCACGCCTGTTCCTTCCTCCGCCAATATCCTGCTGCTCAGTCATGAAGTGGATGTGGTGGGTATAGATGAAGCCCAGTTTTTTGACGAAGGCCTTCCCGATGTATGCGAACAGCTTGCCGCACAGGGTATCCGTGTCATCATTGCCGGTCTGGACATGGACTTCAAGGGCAAGCCATTTGGCTCCATGCCCCGCCTGCTGGCCATAGCTGAATACATCACGAAGGTGCATGCCATCTGCATACACTGTGGCGACCTGGCGCACAATTCCTTCCGGACCGTGAACAACAAAGCCCTGGTGATGCTGGGCGAAAAAGAAAGTTATGTGCCTTTATGCCGCGACTGTTACCTGAGGGAGACGGCCAGGCAACAGCAGACACCCTGATTTTTCCGATGATTCCTTACTTCCAACGGCTATCCTATTTCCCTGTCCATTGACCGTGAACATGCCCACCTATACCATGGAATCCATTGCCGGCCTTGTCGGAGGCGAATGCTTTCTTCATGCCTCGCGTCCATCGGGGATTCTGCATCTGATCACCGACAGCAGGAAAGTAACTGCCCCGGAAACTTCACTCTTTTTTGCCATACAGGGAGACAGGCGCAACGGTCACGAATTTATCCCCAACCTGGTTCATGCCGGTGTTTTTAATTTCGTGGTATCCCGCCGGGATCTGATAGAAGTTCACCACCATGTTAATTTTATCGTGGTAGACGACACCCTGGCCGCCATGCAGCAGCTGGCCGCTCATCACCGGGGCGTTTTCCGTCTTCCGGTTTTTGGCATTACGGGAAGTAACGGCAAAACCATCGTCAAGGAATGGCTGTACCAGCTGCTGCGGGAAGACTATCAGGTTGCCAGGAGTCCGAAAAGTTATAATTCACAGATAGGGGTGCCGTTATCGGTTTGGCAGCTCAACTCGTCCGATACACTGGGCATTTTTGAAGCCGGCATTTCCAAACCAGGTGAAATGGCGAAGCTGGAAAAAATGATCCTGCCCGAATACGGGATATTCACCAATATCGGCCAGGCGCATGACGAGAATTTTGAATCCCAGGAGCAGAAGATCCGGGAGAAACTGCTCCTGTTCACCCGGGCCCGCGTGTTGTTTTACTGCAGGGATTACCGCCATATAACGGATTGTATTAACGAAAATACAACGCTCCGGCAGGGCCTGACCTTGTTTACGTGGTCACGCAGGCTGAAAGCCGACCTGCAGATCGGCCGGATCACGAAGGGACCTGGTGAAACCGAGATCCAGGCCGTTTACCGGAATGACTTTATCACCCTTCATATCCCGTTTACCGATGAAGCTTCGGTGGAAAATGCCATTCATTGCTGGTCGGTCATGCTGTACCTGGGGCACCCGCAGGAAACCATACAGAAGCGTATCGAGATGCTCAGCCCGGTGGCCATGCGGCTTGAAATGAAAGAGGGGATCAACAACTGCTCCATCATCAACGACAGTTACAATTCCGACATCAGCTCCCTGACCATTGCGCTGGACTTCCTCAACCAGCAGAAACAACATGTCAGCCGTACGGTGATCCTTTCGGATATTCTGCAAAGCGGCAAGAGCGAGGAACTGCTTTACAAAGAGGTCGGGGAATTGCTTTTTCACAAAGGAGTCAAAAAACTCATCGGTATCGGACCCGCCATTAGCCGGCAGCAGGAGGCCTTCCGGGTAAATGACAAGCATTTTTTCGCTTCGACGGACGATTTCCTGCGCGACTACAGCAGCGCCAGGTTTATGGATGAAACCATCCTGCTGAAAGGCGCCCGTCCGTTCGGGTTTGAACGGATCAGCCGCAACCTTCAGCAAAAGGCACATGAAACCGTGCTGGAGATCAACCTCAATGCCGTCATCCACAACCTGAATTATTACCGTTCCAGGCTGCAACCCAAAACTAAAATTATGGTGATGGTCAAGGCCTTCTCCTACGGCAGCGGAAGTTTTGAAATTGCAAACATCCTCCAGTTTCATCATGTGGATTACCTGGCGGTTGCCTATGCCGATGAGGGTGTAGAACTCCGGAAATCCGGCATCACGCTTCCCATCCTGGTGATGAACCCGGAGGAGCAGAGTTACGATATCATGATTGCATTCCAGCTGGAACCTGAAATTTACAGCTTCAGGGTGCTGAAGAGCTTCAGCGAGGCTCTCCGGCGCAAAGGCCCGGCGCAGCCATTTCCCGTTCACATCAAACTGGACACCGGCATGCACAGGCTTGGTTTTGAAGCAGAGGACATCCCCCAGCTGGTCGTGCGCATCCGGAATAACCGCCAGCTTCGGATGGTCTCCGTTTTTTCGCACCTGGCCGCCAGTGATGAACCCGTGCACGATTCCTTTACCAGGCTGCAACTTGACAAATTCAACACCATGAGCGAACAATTGACGACCCACTTCAAACAGCCTGTTCTCCGTCACATGCTGAATTCAGCCGGCATCATCCGTTTCCCGGAAGCACAGTACGATATGGTTCGTTTAGGGATAGGGTTACACGGAATAGCCGCCGGGCCTCATGAACAACGGCACATGCAAACAGTAGCCACTCTGAAATCAACCATCTCCCAGATCAAACAGGTCAAAGCGGGCGACAGCATCGGTTATAACCGGAACGCCAGCGCCGGACGCGATATGATCATCGGCATTGTCGGCATCGGTTATGCTGACGGTCTGAACCGCCGGCTGGGAAACGGTCACGGAAAAATGTTGGTGAACGGCATGCTGGCTCCGGTGGTCGGAAATGTCTGCATGGACATGTGCATGATCGATATCACCGACATTCCGGCAAAGGAAGGAAACGAAGTGGTGGTGTTCGGGCAGGATTACCCGATTACAGAAGTAGCCAGAACGCTGGAGACCATTCCGTATGAGGTGCTGACCAATGTTTCACAACGGGTCAAGCGTATATATTACCACGAATAAAAGGAAATTTCCGGTATCAGCCGGCCAGCATCACCTTGATTTTAGTGCCCGGCCGGAGCTGGCTGGAACTCTTGATTTTATTGAAATCTTTCAACTGCTGAATCGTCACGCCGTCATATCGTTTGGCAATGGTGGCCAGGGTATCCCCTTTTTGAACGAGGTGATAAATATATTTGACCTGCTGATTTTGCCTGGTCTGCCGGTCTGCAACCGGTTTGGCCGGAGCTGTTTGAACCGCTCCTGCCTGAATGGCGGTATCGCCGGAAACGGTATCGGGCCGTTGCGATAACTCCTTCGTATTGTTGACCGGTTCGCGAGGTCCTTCTTTAACCTTGACCAGTGCAAACACCCGTATCTTCTGACCTGATTTTAATTTCGTGGTTTTCAGACCGTTTATTTTTTTTATTTCGGCAATCGTGCAGTTGTATCGGTCTGCTATTTCTGTAATGGTTTCTCCTTTCAGCACCGTATGGGTTTTTCGGACCTGTTTAAAAACCATTTCGCCCGGTGCCAGGGAAACATCCACCGGGGCTTTGGCTTTATTGTCTATGGCAAATACCGGAAGCGGGGATGGAGGCGGAACAGAATCGGCTTTAAAAATGTTGCTTTCCTGCGCTACAAATGAATACACCTTATTGGCCGGAAGCCTGAGGGTGAACGTCTCCGGCATATCCGGGATGTAGCGTCTCTTAACGGTCGGGTTCAGGTATGCGAGGATATCTTCGGGTACGTCAATGGCTTTTGAAATGGTGGAAAAACTCACGCCCTGATGGATTGCAACGGTATCGACATCATAGTAGGAAAACGCGGGTGAAACGGGGAAGAGGTTGTGTTCACGGGAATAATTCATCAGGTAACAAACAGCTATGAAAGCCGGCACATAGCCGCGTGTTTCTGCAGGCAGGTACCGGGCAATTTCCCAGAAATTTGTTTTTCCGCCGGACCTGTTTATGGCCCTGTTCACATTTCCCGGACCACAGTTATACGATGCAATCACCAGCAGCCAGTCTCCGTATATGGCATACATGTCTTTAAAATACTTGCATGCGGCAACGGTTGCCTTATAAGGATCCTTCCGGTCATCCAGGAAAGAGGTGACCTTTAAATCATACAATTTGGCCGTATTGTACATGAACTGCCAGATGCCCGTAGCACCGACAGGGGAAACCGCCAGCGGGTTCAGGGCCGACTCCACCACCGAGAGGTATTTAAATTCAAGCGGCAGGTCTTCCCGGTCAAGCACCTCTTCAAACATGGGAAAATAGAGATTGGCCATGCCCATAATCCTGGAAGTGAGCTCCCGTTTCCGGCAGGCATACAGATCAATGTATTGTTTAACGGAAGCATTATACGTCAAGGGAATGGGGGTTACGATCCTGGATATCCGGCTCCTGTATTCTTCGGCGGTAAATGCGGGAATATTGAAGTTGTCCGTGACACCGGTGGTATTGCCATGATCGTTCATGTAACTGAACCGGATAACATGATTGATAGTCACCAGGCTGTCCAGCATGGCCGCAATCGGATCATTAGGTGGAATGGGCTCACAAATTGCATCTGAACCGGTCTGGGCATGGAGAGGCCCGGCCAGGCAAATGCCAATCAGGAAAAACAGAACTGGTTTCCGGATCTTGTTCATGGGGTCCAATGGCTTGCTGCTGGTTTCAAAATGCTGTGGCGACAGGCTGCAAATTTATGAATTACAGCCTTTATTTTACTAAGATTTCCTGATTTAAATAGTACATACGTAAAAAAACGGGGATAGGTTGCCTTTTTGCATATGCCGATGCATCGGAAATAAAACAGCCCATGCATGCAATTGTTTGCCTGGACCTTTTATTCCTATAGCTAAAACAGGTATTTATCCGCCATCGGACCAGGAAAAAAGGGCCTGGAATGGAAGGAAAGATCAGCAAAAGTAAGGTAAGGGATCAGGAGATCGCTTGCTTATTTGAACACTTTCAGTTGCTCAAACTCCTTTTTTTTTGAAACATACTTAAACAGAAAAGGAATAAAACTGAGTACAACTGCCGTAACACAAAGGATGATCAGCAGGACCAGGCTGCTGATATTGCGTAATACAAGTGCAAGTAAAATAAAACCGATGTTACTCAGGTACAGGGTAATGGATACTTCACGATGCGACAGGCCCAAATCCAGCAGGAGGTGGTGGATGTGGTTACGGTCGGCTTTAAAAGGCGACTTACCGTGGAAGGCCCTGACCATGAAAATGCGCAGGGTATCGTACAGCGGGATGATCAGTATGGCTATGGCCATGGCCGGGCTGCTCCGGAAAGGAAATGCGTAGGGCGGGCTGATAAAGCTCAGGTTTACAAAATTGATGGTCAGCACCGATAAAATCAATCCCACAATCAGCGACCCGGTATCCCCCATGAAGATATTGGCCGGTGAGAAATTATAAACCAGGAAGGCCAGCAGGGAACTGAAAAGGGAAAACGACAGAATGCACAGGCCAATCTGGTTGTAATTGTAAAACCATAAACCAAAGGTAAACGATGCTATGGATCCAATCCCGGCAGCCAGGCCGTCAATGCCGTCAATGAGGTTAAAGGAATTGATGATGACGAGAATGGTGAAAATGCTAAAGAGGACACTGAGTGAGTAGGGGATTTCATAAATCCCAAAAATTCCGCACATGCTGTCAATACGCACATTTCCGAATAATACAATGATAATGGCTGATACGACCTGACCCATTAGTTTTTTACTGGGCGATAGCTCCACCAGGTCATCCTTGATGCCGATGAAAAACATGACGATTATGGCTGCAATGATGTATTGCGTAGAAGGACTTGTAAAGCCGGCCGACCAAAAGGTATAAGAAAAAACCACTCCGGCAAAAATGGCCAAACCACCCAGTGTGGGGATGCTTGATTTGTGTGATTTACGTTCTCCAGGCTCATCATAGAGGTTTTTGATGACGGCCACTTTAATAATGGAGGGTATCGCCAAAAAGGTAATAATAAAGGCAGTAATGCAGCTAAAGGTAATGTTATTCATCAAGTTCAAGGCAGGGGCAAATGTAGGCTATTAATGCGAAGCAGGAATATAAATTTTGTTACGGTTATGTTACTATAAGCAAATGCGGGCCTGCAGGTGGCCAAACTACGCCGGATGATCGGGGGGGGGCGAGCAGGCGGACAAAACAAAGTGGACGGCCTGTTTCCGGCAAATGCGTGACAAGTTACATTCTTTGATTTCAAAAGTCAAGGATTCCTGAAAAAGTTTTTTGATACCGACCGCCCGGAAGTTCAGCCGCAACAACTTAAAACGAGCCGATCCCAACGGTTTGGCGATATATAGCAGGGCTTCCTGCCCCCCTTCATGGTCAGAACGGCCTGTTTCCTACCTTTTCAACGCTGAAAACAAACGCTGTTCCGGGTAACATGAACCTGTAAGCCGGTTATTAAAAGTCAAAATACCGGTTGGAAAGCGTTGTCCGGAGACCAGCATACAGCAACAAGGTATTGTTTTTTCCCATAAAATTACTGGTTTGCCTGCTGATAACCCCGGCCTCCATTCTCAGGTTATACGCCGGATTCACCAGGTATGCCAGCTGAATCTCGGTAAACAACTGGTTGGTCCGGATTCCCTGCCCGACCCAGTTTCCGTTTTCATTGGGATGCGTGAGGTAATCCAGTGAAACGTTATGGCCCATGTTGATGTAATTTCCCGCACTGTCCCGCGGATCATACCCCACTTCCGCATAGATGACCTTGGCCATGACGGAAAACCGGGCATAGGAATAATCCGCAATGCCCAGCAGTTCATAAAAATTGGCGCCCAGCGGATGAGCCAGCGGCTGGTTATAATGTGCATAGTTGGTAAGCGTGCTTCTGTGCTGGTAGGTATAGGGTCTTGCATAATTAAACTCACCGGTTACATAAAGCCGTTTGACCTTAAACAGGTTAAAACACTTCAAGCCCAGCTGAAAAGCCTGCTTGTTGGCCCACCAGCCTTTCCCGGCCTTCACCCGGTTCAGGTTGAACTCATCGAGCAGTAGCTGTCCGTAAATGAAATTCCTGCTGTTGATTTTAAATTTTCCGGTCAGCGCCATGAAAGCATTATCCGAGGACCCCAGTGAGAACTCCACCGGTCTGAAAAAAATCAGGGGGTTCAGGTAGTTTATGTCATAGCCGCTGCTTCTCAGGCTGTCGCCTCCCCAGATGATCCCTTCAAAAAAGCCGAGATTAAACCGTTTGCCGATATCGATATCCAGGTAATGGAAACTGCCGTATTTTTTTTTAAAACTCTGGTCACGGCTGGCCCTGTTGGTATCCAGGTCCTGGAATACCGTATACAGGTTGGTGTAACGGATTTTCCAGATGGTGGTGTTGATTTTCAGGAAGGGATAATTGAAGGCATTGTCGGACAGGATCATGGAACGGTATCCGTCACCGATGAAATTTTTATCGATGCCAAACTGAAAGTTAAAATGCTTTTTAAGGGAATAGGAAATTGTTCCGGAGGCAATGTTGTAATCGAAATTCGTATACAGGATTTTGGTCCTGGCCCCGCCCGGAACCACCCTTGACCGGCGCACCATGGAGTCGACATACAGCGGGAAACGGGCCTGACTTTCCAGGAAACTGGTGGAAAAGGAAAATCGTTCTCCGATCGAGCCGCTGACCCAGGCGCCCCTGGAATTGATGAAGACGGTTCGGTCGTTTTCCAGGTCGCGTCCGCCGTGGAATTCAAAAAGCGGATCGGCATAAATGACAAAATCGTCACCCCTGGCCCGCAGGAGATGTTCCTTTAAAAGCTTGCGTCCAACAAATGTGCGGCTGAACCTGGTATCCCTGACCGGGCCGGCACCCAGCGAATCAAAATTGGCCACGCGTGCAATATCACTGCTCAGCCAGGGCTTAACCGAAGTATGAAAATCACTGGAGCGTGACTGCAGGAAAAGTTCATACCGCTGTTGCATTTCCCGGTTCAGGGGAACATACATTTCCTGTGCATGAACCTGGATAAGCTGGAAAAGGGTCCAGCCAAAAAAAAGATAAATTCTGTTTTTCATATGCCTTTTCCGTTAAAAATGAACGTACTGTAACCTGACTGGTATTCTCCTAAAAAAGCCTGTCCTTCCAGCTTCTTGGCGTATGCTCATTCAGAATTTCGATATCCAGGTGGTATTTAAACGGCCTGACGCCCCTGGTCCGGATGTATTCGATCATTTCCCCGATACCCTTCTCCAGGGAATATCCCGTTTTATAATGGAGCAGACGTCTTGCCTTCTCTGCCGAACAACTGGCCAGTTTCACTTCCATCGGCCGGTCGGGCAGGTAAACCGGCTTGAGCTCAAACTGGAGCAAACGGGCTATCAGTCTGGCCAGTTCATTAATGGTTACAAACTCCTCGTCGGGACCGATATTGATGACTTCCCCCAGTACATTATCCTGGAAAGCAAGCTTTTCCAGGCAATCCACGACATCCTGGATAAAACTGAAGCTGCGTTTTTGTTCCCCGTCACCGTAAATAATCGGTTGCCTTCCTTGCAGCATCATGTTGATCATGATAGCAGCCACATTGCGGAAGGGATCATCATATTTTTGTCTTTGCCCGATGATATTATGCGGAACGGCGATCACGTAATCCAGCCCGTGAACCCTGCTGAGGTGTTTAATCGTCAGCTCGGATGCATATTTGGCGATACCATAAGGATCAACAGGGTTACAAACCATGTCCTCCGTAAAGGGAACCTTATCCAGGAACCCATACCGGGCCATGCTGGAGCAAAACACAAATCGCTTCACCTTATTCTCAATGGATGCACTCAGCAACGACATGGTGATCTGGTAGGTATTCTCCGTCACCAGGTGAGGGGAAAACACGGAAAGTCCTTCGTAGGCGGTGGATGCACAATGATACACAATGTCGCAACCACGGGTGATTTTTGCCATGGAATTCCGGTATTGGCAGTCGTAGGTATAAAACTCCACCTTCGGATTGACATTGTCTTCATATCCCCCCAGGAGGTTATCGGTTCCGACCACCTGGTGACCCTGTGCCAACAGGCGGTCGGCGAGGTGACTGCCCAGAAATCCGGCTACCCCGGAAATAAATATTTTCATAAAATGGAATAAATCAGAAGGATAAAGGTACGAATTGTTCTTTTTCTGCCTGAACGGCTTCCGTTATTTTTCAACAACCGGATTTAATAACTGACCCCAGGTAAAAATACCCGTCAGGTAAAATCAATTTCCTGAAACAAATTTCATACGGTACGTAAAACGTATGAATGACTATGATGAGAAAGATACTGATACTGCTGTTGCTGATTTCCGTGAATGGGAGGGCGCAACTCGTCGAATCCCAGGCTGATAATAGCCCGGATTTTTACAACCTGAGCCTGGAAGAACTGATGAACGTCAGGGTTTCCGTCGCATCCATCAAGGCGCTGACCACGCGGGAGGCCCCCGGTATCGTCACCCTGATCACCGAGGAAGAAATTAAAAACTCCGGGGCCAGAGACCTGATGGAACTCCTGAATACCATTCCGGGCTTTGATTTCGGAGTGGATGTGGAGGGGGTTATAGGCATGGCCGTCAGAGGCAACTGGGCACATGAAGGCAAAATTCTGCTGCTCATCGACGGGCAGGAAATGAATGAAAACCTGTTTTCCTCCACCCAATTCGGAAACCACTACCCGATTGAAAACATCCGGCAGATTGAAATCATACGCGGACCGGGATCAGCCATGTATGGCGGATATGCAGAATATGCCGTGATCAACATGATCAGCCGTTCCGGGGAGGAAATAAACGGCCTGTCCGTGAGTGCCCGGACCTCGGCCACCAACCGCGGATTCTCCGACAGCCGGGGCAGCATCTGCACGGGAAAAAAATGGAAGAACTTTTCATTTTCCCTTTCCGGGTATTCGGGTTTTTCAGAGCGTAGCGACAGGACCTACGAGGATTTTGACGGAAACAGCTATTCCATGAAGGGTAATTCGGACATACAAAACCACTATGCCAACGCGGAACTGGAATATAAAAAATTCCGGATCAGGTTCATTTCCGACATCTATCGCCTCCAGACCCGCGATAACTATACCACGGCCACGTCCAAACCATATACCGAACACTTTGATTCTTATATCCTCGAACTCAAAAAGGACATTAGTCTTTCCCCGAAGTTCAAATTATACCCGAGGGTATCGTATAAGCGACAGCTGCCCTGGCAGTTCACCGGAAATGCCGAAAACAATGAAATGGAACCCTACCACATCGGATCGGAAAAGCTTACCGGGAAATTGTCTGCCGGGTATGATCCCTCCGAGAAACTGAGTGTACAGTCCGGTTTTGATGTTTCGGATAACAAAGCAACCGATTACCAGGAAGGTTCCTATTTCAACAATGGCGAAAAAACAATTCAATTAACCAACAAGGCCGCCTTTCTGCAGTCGGTCATTCGCCTGGGGTTTGCTGATTTTACCGTAGGCGCCCGGTACAACTTCAGCAACCTTTATAAACCATCATTCCTGCCCCGGATCGGCATTACCAGGGTCTATAAAAAATTTCATGTAAAATGCCTTTACAGCCAGGCTTTCCGTCTTCCCAGCATTGAAAACATTAATTACGGAACCGATATTCAACCGGAAAAAACCTCGGTGCTTGAAATTGAAGGGGGCCTGCTGATCAATGAAAAAATGGTTGTTACCCTGAATGCCTTCGATATACGGACGAATAACACCATCGTGTATTATTACGATGTGTTTAATGACGAGGACAGTTATGTTAACTTCTCCCGGTCCGGCACCCGGGGAATCGAACTCGTTTACAAGATCAAGGACCGCTGGGGATGGGCCGAATTCAACTATGCTTATTATAAGGCCGGCAATCATTTCAATGTGGAGAATTACCGCGTGGAACAGAATGACCAGCTGCTGCTTGGACTACCGGCACATAAAATGACCCTGAAAGGGTGCATTAAAATTCATGAGCAGTGGAATATCAGTCCGTCCATGACTTTCAGCAGCGCCCGTTATGGTTGTATCGGGTTTGATGCGGGACAGCAAAATATATTGAAACGGTATCCGGAGTCCTTTACGGCGGGAATCTACCTGCTGCATGACGACTTCATGGTAAAGGGACTGGACCTGGCAGCAGGCGTATCCAATATAACGAACAGCAAAATTCAGTATTTACAGCCTTATAACAGTTACCATCCGCCCATACCCGGTCAATCCAGGGAATTTACACTGAAACTCACCTATCATATGAACCTGTAATGATATACCTGCTTTTCCAGGCTGCCAGGAAATGGCTCCGGTGGTTTACCACGGTCCTGGTAATCCTTTTCTGCTCCTCCTTCCAGGGTTCCGGTATTGCCGATGAATACGCTGTCAAGGGTATGTTCCTGTATAATTTTACCAAATACATAGACTGGTCCGCATCCGCTTCCGGCAATTTGTTTGTGATCGCCGTTTTTGACAAGTCGGAAATTACGCGGAACCTCCAGCAGATTGCGGCCAATAAAAAAGTGAATAACCGCAGCATTGAAATCAGGACGGTCCACAGCCTGGAGGATGCCGGCAACTGTCAGATTTTTTTCATTCCAAGGGCGTCCGGTCACATCCTGAAAGAAGCCGTTGAACAGCTTGGAGGTCGCAGTATCCTCATCGTAACCGAGGAAAAGGATATGGCGAAAAAAGGCTCCTGCATCAACATCATTGAGGTGGATGGAAAAATAAAATTTGAACTGAACGACAACGCCGTTAAACGTGATGGTCTAAAAATAGCAAGCCAGCTGGAAGCCCTTGCCATACACATAAAATAACCCATGAACCATTTGAACAAATTCAACCATTCGCTTAAACTCGACAGGAAAATATACATGGTTTTTGCCATTGTGGTGCTCATTGCCGTATCCAATGCCGTCATCAGCGCCTGGACCATACGAAACAGTAAAAAAATTGTCTACACCATTTCCCTGGTTACCAATCCCACCCTGGAGAAACTGGAGGAAATGAATCTCCTGGTTACCCGTTCCCGCATGCTGGTCACCAACTGGGTGTACCTCCCCAGTAACGCCACCGATAAGGACAGCCTGAAGACGCTTAACCACCAGATTTATCCCCAGCTAAAATCCTCGCTCAGCAACCTGATGGCTCAGCAACAGTCCGTTCAGAACAGCGACCACATGAAACGTGTATTCCGTGATTATGAGGAGCTGATGCTGTATGAAAACAAGATAACGGAAACCCTTATACGATTTGACGATTACCAGGATCCGATGAAAAAGTTTGCCGCAGAGGAACTGATTGAAAACGAAATCATCCCACGATCGAATGCGATTATGCTGCAGCTGAAAGAACTGACCGGGGCCTGCAAGGTGGAGGCAGCGGCCATGCAGGACCGCATGATTTCATCTTACTACTACCTCCTGGTGATGGTACTCGGACTGGCCGTTCTCATTATTGCATCTGTGCTGATGGCCGGGGCCTATATGCTTAAAAAGGTCATTGTCCCCATAATGAAAATCCGTGAGATTGTCCTGCAGCTCAGCCGCGGCGAATTGCCGGATTTCAACCTGCGGTTCAGTTATAATGCCCTCGGCGAGATGTCTTACGCCATCCGCCAGCTGATCGACGGCTTAAAACGAACGGCCCATTTCACCGGTGAAATTGGAAAAGGGAACCTGAATACGGCCTTTCAGCCGTTAAGCGAAAAGGATGTATTCGGAAGTGCCCTGCTGGAAATGCGTACCCGCCTGGCCAGGGCTGCCGAGTCGGATGCCGCCAGGAACTGGGCCAACCAGGGAATGGCTACACTGGGATCTATCCTTCATCAAAATACCGAAAACATGCATCTGCTTTGCGGTGAAGTGATTGCCGGCCTGGTTCAGTACGTGGAGGCCCAGCAGGGAGCAATTTACCTGGTGAACCGGGAGAATGAAAATGATCCTTTTATTGAGCTGGGCGGTTTCTATGGCCTTAACAGGAATACCAGGCAGCAACAGCGCATTGAACTAAAAGAGGGCTTGCTAGGACAGGCCATTGCCGACAACCGTCAGATTGCCATCACCGGCTTGTCGAACCCCGAATACACCATTGAAACGGGGTTGACAAGATGCCGGAGTTGCCATGTATTTATTGTACCGCTCTATGCCCGGGGTGAGGTGCTTGGCGCCATTGAAATTGTATCCGCATCGGAAATTTCCCCTGTAAAAACAGCCTTCCTGAGCCATTTTGCGGAAGCAATAGCCGCCAATATGTTCAGCCTGCGCGCCCACCTGTTCACCAGGAAACTGCTGGCCGATTCACGTAAACAGGCCGAAGAACTGGCCGCGCAGGAGGAAGAACTGCGCCAGATCAATGATGAGCTGCTCACCCAGTCCCAGTTACTCAAACTCTCCGAAGAGGAATTAAAATCCCAGCAGGAGGAACTGAAGACGGTCAACACCGAACTGGAGACCAAAGCGATCCTGCTGGAAGAAAAAAACCTGACCATTGAAGATGCCAGACAGTCCATTGCATTCAAAGCCGAGCAACTGGAAAAAAGCAACAAATACAAATCGGCATTCCTGGCCAATATGTCCCACGAATTACGCACCCCGCTGAACAGCGTGCTGATACTGGCCAAACTACTGGCCGATAACAGGGAAAAAAACCTGAACGATAAACAAACGGAGTATGCCAGGGTCATCCATAAATCCGGATCCGATTTGCTCCTGCTGATCAATGATATCCTGGATCTGTCCAAAATAGAGTCCGGTAAAATTGAACTGACTCCTGAACAACTGAAACCCTCGGCCATAATCAGTGATCTGCACCAGTTGTTCCGGGAACTTGCCAATGAAAAAGGAATTCATTTCCAGGCTACCATGGCCCCGAATGTACCCGACCAGCTTTTCACCGACCGCATGCGGCTGGACCAGATCCTGAAAAACCTGTTGTCGAATGCCTTTAAATTCACCCCGAAAGACGGCACCGTGACCCTTTCACTCGAGATGGCACCGTCCGATGTTATTTTCAATAATCAGCAGCTATTTGCAGCCAGGGATATCATTTCCATATCCGTCAGGGATACCGGAATCGGCATCCCGGATGACAAACAACAACTGGTTTTCGAAGCTTTCAAACAGGCCGATGGTTCTACCAGCCGCAAGTATGGCGGAACCGGGCTTGGATTGGCCATCAGCAGGGAACTGGCACATTTGCTTGGTGGCGACATCGTGCTGATGAGCAGGGAAGGCAAAGGAAGCACCTTCACGCTTTACCTGCCCATTCTTCATCCCGCTTCTTCCGTTGTTACGGAATCCGGCCGACCAGGAGAAGTCAGCACCGTAGAAGAGTATTCCCCGGCTAATCGCAGGAAGAATCCAGAAAGCCCTGCTTTTGAAATTTTTGACGACAGGCATCAGCTTGGCGCTGATGATCTGCGAATCCTGATTGTGGAAGACGATCTCGTTTTCAGCAAAACGCTTATGGAACTGGCGCATTCTTATGGCATGAAAGCCATTGCCACCGTTCAGGGTGATATGGCACTGTCACTGGCTTCCCGGTTTCTGCCCGACGCCATCCTGCTGGATATGCAATTGCCCGTGATGGATGGCTGGACCGTGCTGAAAAAACTGAAGGAAAACAAAACCCTTTGTCATATACCCGTATACGTGATTTCGGGAATGGACAGGCAAAAGCTTGGGATGGACATTGGAGCTGCCGGCTACCTGTTAAAACCGGTTCGCCTGGATGATGTGGAAAAAATTCTTGCCACTGTTGGAAGCACCGGTCCTGGCACCGGCAGGGAAAAAATATTGCTGGTTGAAAACGGAAAGCCGGAATTGGAGCGGATTATTCATTTTCTCCGGGAAAGAGAAAAAATGGCCAACCTGAAAACCGTTGAAAACCTGGAAGAATGTATTCACAATATGCAACTGGAGAAATTTGACCGGATCCTGGTAAATGCTTCCCTGGCCAAAACACCTGAAAGCGCTTCCCTGGTCAGCACCATTGAATCAGAAAGCAAAAAGAGAGGCACCACCTTTCTGTTGTATGATGAAAAGGACCTTTCGGACGAGTTCATGTTGAATGGCTTCCTGAAAGGAGAGGTGCCGCTGACGCATGAAAAATCGATGGAAACCGTTTCCGGCGAAGCAAATTTCAACCGCCCGGCCCGGACTGTTCCTGACTTTCCCGATCTGTTGACCGGAAAAAAAGTCCTGCTGGTTGATGATGACATGCGAAATATCTATGCGATCACCAGCATCCTCGAAACCGAAGGCATGGATGTTATCTGCGCATACGATGGACGCGATGCGCTTGAAAAACTAAATGAAACGACTGGAATTGAATTGGTGCTGATGGATATCATGATGCCGGAAATGGATGGATATGCCGCAACACGGGAAATCAGGAAAAACCCCCTCTGGGAAAAACTTCCCGTTATTGCACTCACCGCCAAAGCCATGAACGGGGACCGTGAAAAGTGCCTGCTGGCCGGGGCCTCCGATTACCTGAGCAAACCCCTGAACACTGAACAATTACTGAGCGTCATGAAAATCTGGTTGTATCATGACTGAACCCTTGGCCTGCCATCGATTTCCTTCCCTATAATTATTCATCCTCATTCCTCATGATTGCAAACAACCTGACAAAAACCGAACTTCCTATCCGGTCCCTGGAAAAGGAAAGAGCCATACTCCTGGTTGACGACCGACCTGAAAATCTGCTGACGCTTGAAAGTGTACTGAATAACGGGAAAAGGAGATTTATCAAGGCCGAATCCGGGAACGAGGCCCTGAAAATAGCCCTGCAGGAGCCCATATCACTCATCCTGATGGATATACAGATGCCTGAGATGGATGGCATTGAAACCTCTCAGTTGCTGCGGTTAAATCCCCGTACCAGGCACATTCCGATCTTGTTTGTTTCGGCGATTAACCCAAAAGAAAGACATCCCCTGGAAGGATTTGAACCCGGTACGGTGGATTTCCTGTTTAAACCCTTAAACCTGGAAGAAACCCGAACCAGGGTCGCTCACTTTGAAAAACTCTGGGACTTCCGGCAGGAGGCCATGAAACGGACAGCCATGCATGAAAAATTATCCAAAGAATTCGATCGGTTTGTCTACATGGTTTCCCATGACCTGAAGGCACCGCTTCGGGCCATCACTAACCTGGCCTCCTGGATTGGTGAAGACCTGGGAAATACGGCTCAGGCCAATGTCATGGAAAACCTCGGCCTCCTTCAGGAACGGGTCACACGCCTGAATCACATGATTGACGGCATCCTGGAATACTCCCGAACAGACCGGATACAGGAATCCCCTGTGCAGACGGATCTGAAAAAACTGGTGGCCGGCATATTCGAAGGGCTGCAGCCCTCATCTTCCTTTAGTATTGAATTTACCGGTAACTGGCCGGTCGTGCTCACGGAAAAAACCAAACTCGAAAAAGTGTTCCGCCAGCTTCTGCGTAACAGCCTGATTCATCATGATAAAACGGAAGG
This sequence comes from uncultured Flavobacteriaceae bacterium, assembly GCA_964458125.1. Classification (GTDB taxonomy): domain Bacteria; phylum Bacteroidota; class Bacteroidia; order AKYH767-A; family OLB10; genus CAYWHE01. The sequence continues at coordinate 36,851 of CAYWHE010000005.1, forward strand.
TGTGGTAAAAGCAGGTATTGAACAAAAAGGGAACTGGCTTCAGTTCCAGGTATCGGATGACGGCCCGGGGATAAAACCGGTTCATTATAAAACTATTTTTGAGATGTTCCAGACCCTGCAATCCAGGGATGAAAAAAACCATGCCGGCGCAGGACTGGCTGTTGCCCGCAAAATTATCGAGGACCTGGGCGGCAGCATAACCGCCGGAGCCTGTGAACCAAGGGGGACTGTTTTTACATTCACATGGCCCTGCTGAACCGGTTAAATTTCAAAAACAATTTTTCAATCCATACGTTTTTGATCCCGTGCATTGAATGCATTTATGTAATTTTGCATCTTAATTTTCAGAAAAAATGTTAGGTATTTATTTGATTTCATTGGTTTTCATGCTCATCGGATGGCTGGTGAGCATGCAGCTGAAAAGAAAAATCAGGGAGTATTCCCAAACCGATATCGGAACAGGACTCAGTGGCCGCGATATTGCCGACCGGATGCTGCGCGATCATGGAATCCTGGATGTTAAAATCATTTCCGCCGACGGTCAGTTGACCGACCATTACAACCCGCTGGATAAAACGGTCAACCTGAGCCATGATGTATTTTACGGCCGCAACGCAGCCGCAGCCGCCATTGCCGCCCATGAATGCGGACATGCCGTTCAGCATGCCACGGCGTATTCCATGCTTCAGTTCCGCTCCGCTGTTGTGCCAGCCGTTAACTTCAGTTCCAAGTATATGCACCTGGTGCTGCTGGCAGGCATTCTGACGGTCAATATTTTTCCAAGCCTGCTCCTGATCGGTATCATGATGTTTGCCCTGACCGCTTTATTCAGCATCATCACCCTGCCAGTTGAATTCGATGCCAGCCGCAGAGCTTTGGCCTGGCTTGACTCCTCTCGCATTGCCACCACCCTGGAGCACAGCAAAGCCAAGGATGCCTTATGGTGGGCAGCCATGACATATGTGGTAGCTGCTTTAAGCGCCATTGCCACCCTGCTTTATTATGTCATGGTTTATATGAACAGAAGGTAACTTCGCAGGGGTTTCACAAAAATATACAAAACCGGAAGGAAGCAATTGACCATCCTTCCGGTTTAATTTTACATGGCCGGAGGCAAATCCGGACGCACTTTTTCATTCTGGTATTTGAATTCATTAAGCCCCTTTCTGTTTTCAGGACCCGGTTTCCTCAGGCCATGGTTACGCCGTCTCTCATGACCAAAGGCAAGTAGCCCGTCAGGAAAGAAAATGTATTTGCCTTTCCATCCTATCCTCCCTTATGCAAACCTGAAAAAACATACTTTTGTCGAAAAACTATCCATTATGCAATTTGGAACCAAAGCCATTCATGCAGGCCAGGAGCCTGATCCGACCACGGGCGCCATCATGACTCCGATTTATCAAACATCGACCTACGTCCAGTCCTCACCGGGAAAACACAAAGGATATGCCTATGCGCGGGGTAAGAACCCTACCCGGACGGCCTTGGAAAACTGTATCAGTGCACTGGAAAATGCCAAACATACCCTGTGTTTCTCAAGCGGAATGGGGGCCTGTGATGCTGTCATTAAACTGCTAAAACCGAATGATGAAGTCATTGCAGCTGATGATTTGTATGGAGGATCATACCGGATGTTTACCAAGATTTATGCGCCCATGGGCATTAAATTTCATTTTGTCAACATGAGCGAGGCTTCCAATATAGAGTCTTTCATCAATGCCAATACCCGGATGCTTTGGGTGGAAACGCCCACGAATCCGACCATGAAAATCATAGATATTGCTGCCTGCAGCGCCATCGCAAAAAAATATAAACTGACCCTCGTGGTCGACAATACATTTGCCAGTCCTTACCTGCAGAATCCCTTGGCGATGCACGCCGATATTGTCATGCATTCCGTTACCAAATATTTGGGCGGGCACTCCGATGTGGTGATGGGATCCTTGTCTCTCAATAACGATTCGCTTTACGAACAACTTGCCTTTATCCATAATTCCTGCGGTGCCGTACCTGGACCCATGGACAGTTTCCTGGTATTGAGAGGCATAAAAACCCTGCATGTCCGCATGCAGAGGCATTGTGAAAACGGGAAAACCATTGCCCATTTCCTGAAATCACATCCAAGAATTGAAAAAGTTTACTGGCCCGGGTTCACCGATCATCCGAATCATACCATTGCCAAAAAACAAATGAAGGATTTCGGAGGGATGATTTCCTTTACCCTGAAAGGCAACTTACTGGAAGAGGCCTTTGCCATTGCCTCCAAAACCAAATTGTTTTCCCTGGCCGAGTCCCTCGGCGGTGTGGAGTCGCTGATCGGGCATCCGGCCACCATGACCCATGCTTCCATTCCAAAGGAAGTCAGGGAAGCCAATGGCGTGGTCGACTCCCTGATCCGGCTGAGTGTCGGCATTGAGGATATAAATGATCTCGTGGAGGACCTCAAGCAGGCTTTGGATTGAATCAATGAGACTATCGTTTCAGAAGCTCCAGAGGAGCGAACTGAAGCGATTTAGTCGAATTGATCCCGATGGCTTTGTCCTTCGGGATCTTAGGGTTTTATTCCCCGCCGCTTGCGGCGAACAAATAAAATTTTCCATGTTGATACCTCGCAGCTTGCTGCGAGGAGTTTCATTCATCCCGAATTCCCGGGCCTTCCCTCATTTCTTTTTTTAAAACTGGGTAAACAAATACCGTTTATTTGGTGTTACGGTTTTCGACTGATGGCGTATTCCAGCCTTCGCAACCACCGGCCAATTATGTTTTTAATGGCAAGAATTTTACCAAACAAAAGCATTGCCGGTTTGAAATATTATCCTACCTTAGCAGGCTCATTTATAAACCTTTAAAAACTCATTACCACTCTACATGAAAAATCTATTTTTAGGCATGGCCATCATGGCTGTAGCCATGCTTTCTTCAGGCGTTGCCTTGGCACAGGAACCCTTGAAATATTGCGGCACACAGGAAATTCACAATGAATATGTTAAGACCCATCCGGAGGTTCTTGAGCTGGAACGCAAACAGGACGAATTTACGCTGCAATATGAAAAATCACTGAATCAGGAACGCACCGCTCCACCCGTTTACATTATCCCCGTTGTTTTTCATATCATACACCAGTACGGTACGGAAAATATTTCCGATGCCCAGATACTCGATCAGATGATGATATTAAATCGAGATTACCGTAAACAGAATGCCGACACAAGCATCGTTGTTCCTTCCTTCACCGGTATCATTGCCGACTGTGAAATTGAATTCAGGCTTGCCAGAATAGATCCGAACGGCAATTGTACCGATGGAA
>CAYWHE010000006.1:0-38735 GCA_964458125.1 uncultured Flavobacteriaceae bacterium
AAGCCGCAGCAAATTTCATCAGGCCGGCTTGATCCCGGGCGAAAAACCAGGATCCGGTGATATTCCCGGCAACCTGGTTCGGATGAAAATGGTTTCCCGTAAAATCCTGCTGCCGTATTTCAACGCTGGTGCGGGGCTTACCCCGGGAACGATACGTGAAGCCGTAAAGGCTTCAAGGCAAACAACAGCTTGATTCACTCACGGCTTTTTATAAAGGACATTTCGCAGCCTGATGTTGAGAAGTTCCACCACCACGCTGAAAGCCATGGCGACATAAACGTAGCTTTTATCCACATGCAGGTGCAGGCTTTCCGCGATCAGCAATCCCCCTATCACCACCAGGAAAACCAATGCCAGCATCTTGATGGTCGGGAATTTTTCGATAAACTCAGAAACGTAAGGAGCAAACAGGATCATAACGATCATGGCAGCAATAACAGCCAGTACCATGATGGAAATCTGGTTGGACAGCCCGACAGCGGTGAGAATGGAATCAAACGAAAAAACAATGTCAATCAGGGTGATCTGAAAAATGGCCTGGGCCATGGTCATCTGCCTGGCTTTTGGTCCTTCTTCCTGGTCGGCAATTTTAAATTTGTGATAGATCTCCTTGACGGTTTTAATGACCAGGAATACCCCGCCTGCAAAAAGGATGATGTCCCTGCCGCTGACCCCGAAACTGCCAATGGTGAACAACGGCTCCACCAGGTGAGCGATCCAGGAAATGGTGAAGAGCAGAATAATCCGCGCCAGGAGGGCCAGCGTCAAACCCAGCAGTCGTGCCCTTTTCTGGTCCTTTTTAGGCAGGTACCCGCATAAAATGGCGATGAAAATGATGTTGTCGATACCCAGCACAATTTCCATGACCACCAGCGTGACCAGGCTGATCAGGCCCTCGGCGGATAATAGGGGTTCAAAAAATTCTGTCATGTGATAAATTCAGGATTGCAAACGTAAGGCATTCCTGAAAATTCGCCAAATCCGCAAAAAAGAAATGCTTGTGAAGTGAACTGAGGAGGGTTGCCAGCGGGCCTGTTACCGCAGGATAACAATTTTCCTGATGTAAACATCCCGGTTTCCCGGTCCGGACAGGATTGTCTGAAGCATAAAAAAACCAGGCTTCAGCTGCGACAACCGGATGGATTCATGAAGGGGAATTCCGGGCATGAGTTTCCTCTCTTCGCGCAGCACCTCGCGTCCGTCTGTTTCATATAGGATAAAGGTTACCTGATCCCGGTCCGCATCCATACCGGTCACGGTCAGCCATTCATCAGCCGGTACAGGGGTTACCTGAAGCCGGTGCGGCGGCTGATTTTCAACTCCTCCGGCTCCCGGGCTTATCCTGTACAGGATTCCCGAGGGGCCGCCATGCATGACATACAGGAAACCTTCGGGGCTTTTCTGAATGGCCGTCAGGTAATTGGCGAATCCGTTTCCGAAATTAAAGACCAGGCTGCATCCGGTAATGGTGTCGTAAACCGGGACATGACCGGTGGTCAGCTCATAGATATAACCGTTGTTAAAAATATCCACCAGGATATGCCGGTTGAACTGGGGAAATACCGTGTCGGCATAAAACAGGATACCCGTTGGGGCCACCGTTGGCGTCCAGGAAAAAAGCGGGTCTTCGTAAAGCGGGTTATTGGCCATCCCGGTTACTACGGGCCATCCGTAATTCCTTCCGGGGTGAATCATGTTCACCTCATCATCCTGGGCCGGGCCGTTTTCCGTGGCATAAAGGGAATCATTGAGCGGGCTAAAGGTAAAATCAAAACTGTTGCGGAGCCCGTAGGCCCAGATCCTGTCATCGTTTCCGGTGGCCGGGTTACCGTCATCATAAAAAGGATTATCCGTGGGAATGGTTCCGTCCGTGTGAATGCGTAAAATTTTTCCATACGGGTTGTCCGTCAGCTGGGCATCGGCCTGGCTGGTATTGTCGCCTATGCTGACGAAAAGCATATTGCTCACCGCATGCGGGAAATGAATGTTCCCGCCCAGGTGGTTGTTGCCCAACTGGGGAATGTCCAGGATTATAAATGGGCCTGTAAGCAGGTTATTATTTTCCGTCAGCCGCAAAACCCGCATCCGGGCCTGGGTGGAGGTACCGTTCGAATCGAAATGATTGTAATAGACATACACAAAATGATTGACGGGAAACTGCGGATCCAGGCAAAGCCCGAGCATGCCGCATTCTCCATAATCAAAAGTGCTGTCGCTGATATCGTACATGGTTTGAATGAAATTTCCACCGGTATCGTATGCCTGCACCAGTCCCTCTTTCAGGGTTATAAAAATCCTTTCGTCCGGGGTCCTTTCAAAAGCGATGGGATTATTCAATCCTGTTACCAGGGGTGAAATGGAATATTGTGCGGCAGTGGCTGCGGGAAGGAAAAGCAGGAGCAAGAAATTTCTTACGGTCATCAGGATTCCGGCTAATGGGTTTAATGGGCTGACAGGTAAACGCAGGTTTGAACTCATCCGTATATCCGGCAAATTACTAAATTCGCAGGCTGATTAAAGTTTAAAAGTAATCGTTTTATTCTGTTTTCCCATTTTATACCATTTAATTCCTATTGTTTATGTATTGCAATAACATCCTGGAAGCCATCGGCAACACCCCCCTGGTCAGGCTGAACCGTGTGACGGCCGGCGTTCCGGCAACCGTACTGGCCAAAGTGGAAACGTTTAACCCCGGCAATTCCATCAAGGACCGCATGGCCCTTAAAATGATTGAAGACGCTGAAAAGGCCGGCATCCTGAAACCGGGCGGGACCATCATCGAAGGCACCTCGGGGAATACCGGCATGGGCCTGGCCATAGCGGCCATCGTGAAGGGATACAAGTGCATCTTTACCACTACCGACAAGCAATCGAAGGAAAAAGTGGATGCCCTGAAGGCCTTCGGGGCCGAAGTGATTGTTTGTCCCACCAACGTTGAGCCCGAGGACCCGCGATCCTATTATTCCGTTGCGGCCCGCCTCAACCGGGAAACGCCAAACTCTTTTTATCCCAACCAGTACGACAACCCTTCCAACACCCTGGCGCATTACGAACAAACAGGTCCGGAGATCTGGAAACAGACGGATGGAAAAATCACCCACCTCGTTGTCGGTGTGGGAACCGGCGGTACCATTTGCGGTACGGCTAAATTTCTGAAGGAAAAAAATCCGGACATTAAAATCTGGGGAATAGACACCTACGGATCCGTTTTTAAAAAATATAAGGAAACCGGCATTTTCGATAAAAATGAAATTTATCCTTACGTTACCGAGGGCATCGGGGAAGACTTTTTACCGAAGAATGTGGACTTCAGCCTGATCGACCTGTTCGAAAAGGTTACCGACCGGGATGCGGCCCTGATGACCCGTGAAATTGTGCAAAAGGAAGGCATCTGGGTCGGAAATTCGGCCGGATCGGCTGTGGCCGGCCTGCTGCAGCTCAAAGATAAGCTGAAACCATCCGATGTGGTGGTGGTGATTTTTCACGACCATGGCACCCGTTATCTTGCCAAAATATTTAATGACGACTGGATGCGCAAAATGGGTTACCTCGATAAAAAGGGAATGACAGCACAGGATCTGGTAGCGTCCCGTAAAAATATTGAACTGGTCACCATGCAAAAATCCGGCACGATAGGCGAGGCCCTGAAGCTGATTACGGAAAATAACTTTTCCCAGATTCCGGTCACCAGCGATGACCGGGTGGTGGGGTCCATATACGAAAACCTGGTGCTGAACAAGATCCTGGAAAACCCGGAATCGAAAAACCTGACCGTGGAAACCATTATGCAGGAAGCGCTTCCATTCGTGGATATTTCCACCACCATTGAAGCTTTGTCCAAAATGATCACCCCGGAGAAAAGTGCGGTACTGGTCAAGGACTTCAAAGCCAACCGCAATTATATCATTACCCGTTTCGATATCGCCGAAGCCCTGGCCCGTTAATTTTTTTATTGTTTTGACAGTATCCGATCAGACCGGCCGCAGGATGGAAGTACCCGGTTCGCCGGTTCGAATTGTTTCATTGGTACCTTCCCAGACGGAATATTTATCGGACCTGGGGCTGGAAGACCGGATTGCCGGAATCACGAAGTTCTGCATTCATCCTTCCGCTTTGTTTAAAAGCAAACCCCATGTTGGCGGCACCAAAAACCCCAGCCTGGCCAAAATCCGTTTTTTAAAACCGGACCTGATCATCGGCAACCGGGAAGAGAATGATAAGGCCATGATGGAGACGCTTATGCAGGAATTCCCGGTATGGATCAGCGATGTCCGCAGCCTGAACGGGGCGTTGGAAATGATGACCATGATCGGCACACTGACGGGAAAGCCAGTCGAAGCAGAAGGCATAACGGAATCCGTTAAACGTTCGTTTGAAAAACTGGAACGGGAAAAGCGGGTGCTAAACGTGCCGGCCAGGCGAGCCGCTTATATCATCTGGAAAGATCCGCTCATGACGGTGAATGGAGATACCTTTATTCATGAGATGATGCACAGGGCCGGTTTTGAAAATATATTTTCCGGTGAACAGCAGCGTTATCCGGTAATCACCATGAAGCAGCTGCAGGAAAAACGACCGGACATGATCCTGATGTCTTCCGAGCCATTTCCATTTAAACAGCCGCATGTACGCGACATGAACCTGCAGCTACCGGCCGCCGAGGTAATGCTTGTGGACGGAGAACTGTTCAGCTGGTATGGTTCCAGACTCCGGTTTTCAGCGGATTACCTGCAATCGCTCTGGCCGTAAACAAACCATTAATTTCATATTTTTGCGGGCCGCGGTTCCGGTCAAATCGTTTGATGCTCCCGAATCCCTCCATTCTCTGGAAATGCATATGCCACGCCTGAAAAAAATCATTTACCTGATGCTGTTCTTTCTTTCCGGGCAGGCATCCGCTCAACGGGTCGGGCTGGTGCTGAGCGGCGGCGGAGCCAGGGGAATGACCCATATCGGTGTGATTAAGGCCCTGGAGGAAAATAACATCCCCATCGATTACATCACCGGAACCTCGGCCGGGGCGCTGGTGGGATGTCTGTACGCGGCCGGTTTTACACCCGAGCAGATGGAGCGGATGGTGACCTCCAGCAAGTTTGGAGAATGGGCCTCAGGAAAACGGGATGAAGACCTCGACTATTATTTCGTCAAGCAAACCAGCGATGCCGGCTGGGTTCGCTTCAAGCTGTCGCTGGACTCCCTGTTGCAACTGACGTTTATAAACAGCATCATCAACTCTTCCGCCATTGATTTTAACCTGTTGGAAATGCTGAGCCCGCCCATTGCCAGGGCCCAGTATGATTTTGACCGGTTACTGGTTCCCTTCCGATGCGTGGCCGCCGACATCGTTGCCAAGGAACCCGTCATCCTCTCGAAGGGGGATCTTGCTCAGGCCGTGCGCGCATCCATGGCCTTTCCCGTTTATTTTACACCTGTCATCACAGACGGAAAAATCATGTATGACGGGGGTATCTATAATAATTTCCCGGTCGACATCATGCAAAAGGATTTTAATCCCGATGTGATTATTGGGGTGAATGCCGGTGGATATACCGAAGTGCCGGTTGAAAACAACCTGCTGAACCAGTTTAAGACCATGCTGGTTCAAACCACCCATTATACGGTGAACCGCGACAGCGATATCCTGCTTGAACCGCGTGTTGGCAAATACGGGGTGTTTGAATTTAAAAATATAAAGGCCGCCATCGACTCAGGCTATGATGAAACGATCCGCAACCTGGACAAGATCAGGAGCGTCATCAGCCGGCGGGCCTCCCCGGAAGAAATGAAGTTGAAAAGAAGCAGCTTTCTCACCGGTATGCATGGCCTGGTCATCGATCGCATCAGGGTCAGGGGCCTGGATGAACGCAGGGCCGGTTATATCCGGAAAAGACTGAAGCCCTATGCCAATTCAGTCATCAGCATGAACGAGCTCCGGATAAATTATTTTAAGCTGGTGGCAGATGATAATATCCGGTATATTTTTCCTACCCTGATTTTCAATCCGGTTTCCGGGTATTATGATTTATACCTGGATATTAAAAGAGAGAAGGACCTGCGCATTGACTTCGGCGGAAATTTTTCCTCCCGCCCCATCAGCTATGCCTTTGTCGGACTTCAATATAATTTCTGGAGGACCAATGCGATGAAGCTGAACCTGAACGCCTATTTCGGCAAACTGTATACTTCAGGGCATATCAGGCTTCGTTATGATGTGCCCGGCAAGTTTCCCTTTTACATCGAACCTTCTTTCACCATCAACAACCTCGATTATTACCGGAGCAGCAACGCCTTTATTGCCGATCTTAAACCCAGTTACCTCGTGGAGTACGACAGGAACTATGCCTTATCTGTTGGTATCCCGGCAAGGAATAAAGGAAAACTGGAATTTCAGGGAGAGTCGTTCCGCCTTTCGGATAAGTATTACCAGACCCGGTATTTCCTGGAGAGCGATACGGCCGACCGTACGCGCTTTGATGGTTTGAGTTGTGCCCTTCATTTCGACCGCAGCACCCTGAACCGGAAAATGTATGCCGACCAGGGAACCTATTTCGGCATACGGGCCCGGTATGTGGAAGGGCGGGAAGAAACCACACTGGGTTCCACATCCGTCAGCCGCGATACGATTTATAAATTTAACCACTGGTTTCAGTTGCGAATGACCTGGGACAATTACTTCGACCGCATCGGAAGGCTGAAGTTCGGGTTTTATGCCGATGTGCTGTTTTCCAACCAGCCTTTTTTTGCCAATTACACCGCCAGTATCCTGGCCGCTCCCGCCTTTCAACCCTTGCAGGAAACGAAAACCCTGCTGCTTGAAAAATTCAGCGCCCATAATTATATGGGTGCAGGACTGAAGAATGTATTCAATATCCGGAGTGATTTTGACGCCAGGCTGGAAGGGTATGTATTCCAGCCCTTTCAGTCCATCGAGCAAAACCCCCTCACCCTGAAGGCGCGTTATGCAGAAGCCTTCAGCAACCGCTATTTTCTGGCCACCTTCGGGCTGGTTTACCACAGCCCGGTCGGACCCATCAGCTTGAGCGTGAATTATTACGATAAGAATGAAAAACCTTTTTCCGTCCTGTTCCATTTCGGTTATATCATCTTCAACAGGAAATCGCTGGAATAAAAGCGGATAAACCACACGCCCCTGAAAAAAGGTGACAGGGAAGGATACAGTTTGCTATAATTCGCTAACAAATCATGAAAAAATCATTTTTTGATTCAAGAATTGAATTTAATAACTTTGCCCATAGCGAATCATTGATCACGAGGATACCGGTCTGCCAATTACTTCAGCGGTAGTATCATTATTCGCTGAATCATTAACTGTATAATGGGATGATAGTCATCAGACTCCTGAACAAAACTGCACCAAAATCCTGTTCAACCGGATTCCTGCTTGGCGTTGCAATTGTCCTCCTGGTTTCCGGGATTGAAGCCATTCCCCGAAATCATCAGGCAGCCTCTGTCCAATTCCTTTCCGGTGAGAATGTACAGCTGGCAGCAGAGTCGTTCGACCACATGTCATTCAGCCGGGAGGAGGGTAAAATCCATATTTGCAATATGGTTAAGATCGCCCATGCCATTAAACTTATCAAATCGCGAATTCCGGCACCTGAAGCCATATGCCAGTGTGCCATGGAAACCCATTATGCGGATGATTTTTTTCGCGGAATTGCCGATTCTGTTTTTCAGCATATCCCGCTTCATTTGATCCATTGTATTTTCCTGATTTGATTTAAACTTTTTTCAGGCTTCCTCAAATTATAAGGACGGCCAGGGCTTTTTCCGGACCGGTAATCCGGTTCAATTTTATCAATTAGGATCCATGAATGTTATGAAACAGTTTACACAAAAAGACGAAAAAAGCAGGAATTTACTATTGCCATTCATCCTGTTCATTGTGATGGTGGCAACCATTATAGTGATTACTATATTAAAATGAACAGGAACCCGGGAGGAAATGCACCGGGGTTTTTGAATTGAACTTCCATTCCGGACTGTTTCCAGATGGAAACGGTCCAATGAAAATATGAAAAAGCCTGCTCCTGACCAGCAGGCTTTTTTAATGAAAAAATATCTTATCGGAGCGATCCATTTTATCCATGAGACTTAATTCGTGCAGTATCGTGGAATAAAAAAGAAAATCATACAGCTATCATCTGTCCGAAAATTTGTTTATGATGAGGAATGACTGCATCATTTAAATTGTTTGGTACGTCCTGATGAAACATGGAATTATTTGTTCATACAGATTGTGACAGGGTGATTCATAATCAAGGAGGCTGGCGGAAAAATGAAAATCACAACGTAAAGGGACCCCCCCGAATTGAAATAAGAGTATATTTGAAGTGGCAAAAGGAATCATGCAAATGAAATCATTAAGCCTTGCCCTGCTGTTTTGGATGGCCGGGATTTCTTCCTTTGCACAATACTGGATGCGTTCCTGCGGAGGTCCGACTATCGATGAAGGCCTGGCCATAGCCACCGGGCCGCAGGACGAAACGGTAACCACAGGCTATTTCACCAATACGGCCGGTTTTGGAAACACGACCCTGACCGCATACGGGGTTAACGATATTTTTATCCTGAAAACCGACCAGGCCGGTATCATCCAGTGGGTGAAAAAAGCGGGTGGTGCCAGCGTGGATAAGGGACTCGCTGCAGCCGTTGATCCATCAGGCCATATACTGGTTACAGGTTTTTATAACGGCACGGCCCAGTTTGATTCACAAACCATCACCTCGGCCGGTCAGCAGGACATATTTGTGGCCAGGTATGATCCTGCGGGAAACCTGCTCTGGGTGCAAACCGCAGGGGGAGCGGGCAGTGATATCGGCAACGATGTCAAAACCGATGCCTTTGGAAACTGTTACGTCACCGGGGAGTTCACCGGATCCTGTACCATCGGATCCGTAAATCTGAACAGCCTCAATGGAAGTATTGATGTATTTATTGCCAAGTATGATCCTTCCGGAACCCTGCTGTGGGTGAGACAGGGAGCAGGCGCGGGTACCGACAGGGGAACGGACCTGGCCGTTGATAATAACGGCAACGTATACGTAAGCGGTATGTTCAACGATACCATTACGTTTGACCAGCCTCATTACACCATCATCAGCAACGCCGTCTTCCTGGTAAAGTATGATGCTTCCGGTCAGGAACAGTGGTTCCGGTGGATGGGATGCACCGGGCAGCTGATGCCCGGCGGCCTGGACTCGCGTAGCAACCGGCAGGCCCTCGCAGGTTCCTTTACAGGTAACATGCAGTTTTACGGCAATGGCCCAGCCCAGACGCTGACAGGGCCGTCGACGGACAATTTTTTTTTAGGCCTGTATGACGAAGCCGGCAACCTGCTATGGAAAACCGCCAATGGTTCAACTGGAAATGTATCGGCCGAGGATGTTGTGATCCGGTCCGACCAGGCCTGCGTGGTGGGTGGAAATTTCAACTGCCGGCTGACTGATTTTTCAGCCGTATACGGAACAGGTACGTTTTGCAGCGTGGGGTATCAGGATGTCTTTGAAGCAGGGTACGACAGTTCGGGGAACTGGATATGGGCCAGGAATTTCGGCGGGCCGGGCGAGGATTACCTGCACGGGATTTGTGTTCAGTCATCGGACCGAACCGGTGTGACGGGTAGTTTTACCGAAAGGTTGTTTTCCACCTTCCATCCCCAGCATTTCAACGGATACGCAACCACACTTTTTCCGGGATCAGGAACCTTTTGCAATGACTCTGCATATTTTAATAACCTTGAATTATTTGATACGACAGCCACTCAACAGATTTTTATAAATTTCAATACGGATCTTGCGCGGCAGCCGATGGATTATTTTATGCGCCAGGGCGCCAATTGTCTGCGGTTCTTTGAGGATATCCGCATATGCCCGTTGTCCGGCAATTGCATGGATACGCTTATGGCCTGCGGCCAACTGGACCTCAGGGTTGATCTGCGAACCAACCAGGCCGGACCATTATTTCAATACAGCTGGAGCAACGGGCAAACGACTCCCCTGGCCACGGTCAATACCACGGGAACGGTCGCCGTTACGGTTACTTCCGGCGACGGATGTTTTTCGAATACCGATTCCATTTATGTCGTTATTCATCCGGTTCCTCCGGTACCGCTGATTTCGGACAGCAAGGGGATTAATTTTTTTAACCTGAACACCGTGCCGGTACAAATTTGTCCACCCGATTCCGTGATACTCTTTGCGCCGAATGCCGGAGCCAACACGGTGAACTGGAGTTCCTTTCCTTCCGGCCAGAACCCGGTAACCGTTACGGTTCCCGGTTCTTATACCTGTTTCTTCACCGACAGCAATGGCTGCCAGCGGACCAATTCAGTCCAGGTTACCGGCGCCCTGCCACTGACCGGCATTTATCCTCAGCTGATTTGCGTACAGGATACCGACAGGAATGATACCATCGTCATCTGTGAAGGTATGTACATCAATATGTTTCCTTACGATACCATTTCCAATCCCGGAGCACAGTTAAACTGTATGCCGGCTTTATCGGAGGTGCATTGGATGTATACCATGAACGGCTCCAATTACAATTCCACCACCGATTGCGGAAGTCCTTTCGGCATCCTTTCCCTGCTGGCTGCTCCACCCGGTAATTATACCTTTCTGTTTACGGCCTGGATCGTACGTTCAAATGCCTGTGGCATGGATTCGGTTTACATCACAAAACCATTATATGTGACCGTGAACCCTTCTCCGCCGCCGGTAACGCTCAATATTTCGATTTCAGGACCCACGGAGATTTGCTTCGGTGACACCATATACCTCGTGGCATCCGGGGGAACCAATTATGTTTGGAACACCGGAGTTGTCAATGATTCCCTGATGGTAACAGCCTCTTCCAGTTATTTTGTGAGTTCAACGAATACGGTTACCAACGGGTTTGGTTGTTCAACCATCTCCAATGGGGGCGCCAGCCAGTTCGTCAGTCCGGTGCAGCAGCCGGTCATTACCTGCCAGCCGGTATCAGGATTTATTTGCCCCGGCGATTCCATTCAGTTGATCTGCTCGGGAACCTCCGGAAGTTTTCAATGGCAGGGACCGGGCGGCACGTTAGCCGATTCCATTAATATCGTTTATGCGAATACGCCCGGATTTTATTATTGTGTTCAGACCCTTTCCCCATCCTGCCTGCTCGTTTCCAATACGCTGCAGGTTTTCCAGGTCACTACCCCCAATTACCAGATGTTGCCCGATTCAGTCATCTGTAGCGGCGACTCGGTCAGGCTCATGATTTATGCCGACTCAAGCGCCCTGATCATGTGGTACCCTCCGCTTTGGGGAACTGATTTTTCCCAGGTCGTCTATACCGGCGGCCTGTATCAGTGCGAAGTATACCATTGCAACAACCTGTATACGTTTACTTTTTTGGTGACTGAAGACAGCGGACTGGCAACCATTACCGGCCTGGACACCTCCCTGACCTTCTGCCAGGGGGATTCCATGCTGTTGGCGGCCAATACCGGCATGGCTTCCTATAACTGGCTTCCTTCCGGAGAACAAACCCAGCAGATCTGGGTGACAACAGGAGGGACCGTGGAACTGACTACCGTCAATACAAACGGATGCAGGGATACGGCTTCCATAACCCTGGCTGAGCAGATCAACAACCTGCTTCCTCCCCAGGTCAGCGATACGGTTGTTTGTCAGGGCGACAGTCTCCTGCTGACGGCATTTTCACCGCAACCGGTCAACTGGGCTCTGACGGCCGGTTACGGCAATGCATTTTTACAGGGAAACCAGTTTATAACGCCACCCTTATACGCACCAATTACATATTACCTGTTTACCGATTCGGGAAAATGCAAAAGCGCATTTGATTCCCTGCATGTTGCCATGGCTCCTCCAGCCCATGCCGGGATCACGCCGTCGGATACTTCGCTTCTCTTCTGTGAAGGTGATTCCCTTGTTTTGCAGGCTGATACCGGTATGGTTTCTTATCTCTGGCTGCCGGATTTTGTGAATTCCAATACGCTGACCATTGATACTACGGTGACCGTTTTTTTAATCGCCGGTAATGCCTGGGGGTGTCGCGATACGGCTTCAATTTCAGCCACGATGCAGGAGAATAACCTGCAGCCTCCTTTTGCTGCGGATACGGTGATTTGCGAAGGAGAAAGTATTTTGATTGTTGCCTATGGAAATGGTCATCCAAACTGGGCTTCGGCCCCGGATTATAATTCCCTGATCCAGTCTGGAAATCCTTTTCAGACTCCTCCACTGACGGACCCGGTAACCTATTACCTGTTTGCCGATTCCATGGTTTGCCGCAGCGACTTCGATTCCGTTCGGATTGGAATTGAAACTTGCGGGGAAATTCCGGATACTTCAACCGTCATCATTCCGGACATTTTTACTCCCAATGATGATGGCCTTAATGATTTCTTTCCGGGATTTACCCGAAATCGCATCGTCAGCCTGCTTGTTTTTAACCGCTGGGGAAGTGAAGTGTATCACGCATCAAACGGTTACCTGGGATGGAATGGCAACAGTAATACGAACCGGCCTATGGCAGACGGAACTTATTTTTACCTGATCGAATTCGAAAAGAATGGTCAGGTGAAAACGGCCAGAGGCATGGTTCTGCTCCGCCGGTAAGTTTAAAAGGGATGGCCCGGACGAACAATTTATTTGTTTCTTCCATAAATAATCGTAAATTAGCGTGAATTTAATCCTGTTTGCCATGACAACCCATACGTTTAAAAGGTGCATGGCCTTCCTGGTTTTTTCCCTGGTATTATCGCCTGGCCTGATAGCCCAAAACACCCGGATTGGCGCAACCTCTGCGATTCCAAACCCTTCCTCCATGCTTGATATTGACGGAGCGACCGGTCTTGCACAACCAAAAGGCGTATTGTTGCCCCGCTTGACCCAGGCCCAGCGGCTGGCCATGAACCCTCTTCCTGCCGCAGCCCAGGGTCTTATTGTATACCAGACCAATACGGTCGGAAATTCACTGGAGGGCCTTTATTTCAACAGCAGCCTGACCACCACCCCAAACTGGATTCACCTCAGTGGAGACGGATGGCTCTTGAATGGAAATACAGCTACTGTACCAGGTGTTGCAGCGGGCCAGAATTTTATAGGAACCACCGATGTGAAGGATTTTGTCATTGCGACCAATACCCTGGAAGCTGTGCGTGTTTTAAGTAATCAGTTTGTTAAAATCACCACGTTGGCCGGGGTAGCCGATGTGGGAGCGGGTACTGCAATCGTTACCGCTGATGCCACAGGCATGCTGGGAAAATATATTGCCAACATGCCCCCGGCAGGCACCCTGGAACTTTGGTTTCGTCCGGTTGCAGCACCCTATATTCAACCTATGTCCAACCTGAATGTCAGGGTGTATGACACTGCTCCGGCCCAGCCATATGGCGTTTTTTACGATGGCGGTACCAATACGGTAGGTGGTTATTTCCGGACCACTTCTTCCACTCCCGGTACAACAGCCATCCAGGGCTTCAGCGATGTAGCCGGGCAACAGCAATACGGATACCTCGGTTATAACGGACCCATCACCATAGGCGCTTCTACGATCAACGGCGCTTCCGTTTATGGGTATACCGATGATCCAACCTCCACTGCCGTTTACGGGAAGACACAGAATAATGCAACGGTTGCAGCCGTTTTGGGCTATTCCAGTATCTGGATCCCCGGTTACTTTTACGGAGATGACGGCTCTGCAGTATTTGCGACACGACCCGGCGTATACGGACAACTGAACACGACCATTAATAAAGTCGGGTATCACAGTGCCGTTCGGGGTTATTCTATTTATAGCGGTGGAGGAAATCCAGGTTATGTTACCGGCGGAAATTTTACAGCTGTCGGCAATGGATCCGGTGGCCCCACCACAGAGGATGGACAGGGTGTTTATGCAGTATATGTAGGATCCGGAACAACGAGAAGAACAGGCGGTTATTTTTATGCCAGTGATGGCATTACTGCCAATTACCTGATGGTGGCCGATCACCTGAACAACAGGAAGGCAACCGGTACGGGAGCGGCAGTATCTGAAGTGATTCCAACAGCCCATCATGGCCGCATCATGCTGACCACACCCGAATCCCCCGAATACTGGTATATCGATTATGGCACCGTTCAACTGGTGAATGGAAAAGCACATGTTGCTATCGATCCGATTCTGACCGATATCATCATGGTGGACCAGCAGCATCCCATACGGGTATTTCCTCAAGCCAATATCCCGGGCTGCAACGGACTTGCCGTATTGAATAAGTCAGCCACCGGATTCGACCTGGTGGAAGTCAACAACGGGAACAGCTCCGGTGAGGTGGATTATCAACTGGTGGTGAAGCCCAAAACCAATTTTGGTGAAGGCCGCTTCCCGCAGGGGCCGGGTCCGCTTTTAAAACAAGGGGAAGATCCGGAAGGAGCCCAAGCGGCCAACCAGCCTGACCGGTCCAAATTATTCCGCTGGCCAGCCGACTGGGACGTATACGGATATGATCCTGTTGCCAAAACGGCCGTTGGCGATGTCGTGCCTGCCGGACCCCATGCCGGTCAGGTAAAACTTGCCAATGGCAAATTTGAATACGGGCTTCCGGTGAAAAATGACCATGTCCGAACGGACCAGGAAAAGTAAGGCCCGCATGACCATTACATTTTAATTCTCACTTTTCGGTTTTCAGTACCTCGGTAAGAAATCTGCCGCACCTCCATACATCCTCAAATGAATTGTACAGGGGCACAGGAGAAAACCGGATGACATCCGGCGACCGCCAGTCACCCATGACCTGTTTTTCAGTTAACCTGTCGAATACCTTTCTTCCGTCAGCACTGAAACGTACCGACAACTGACATCCCCGCTGAGACGGGTCTGAAGGCGTTATGATCTGAATCTTGTCAGAAGCCTTGTTTTCCATTATGGCCTCCTGGATAACATATTCCATATACGCAGTTAACAGCCGGCTCTTCTTAACAAGGTTATCCATTCCGGCCCGGCTGAAAAGATCCAGGGATGCACGCAGGGCGGCCATCGGCAGCACCGGGGCATTGCTTAACTGCCAGGAATCAGCGCTTTTGGCCGGAATAAATTCAGCAGGCATGGTAAACCTGGTAGCCGGGTCATTTCCCCACCAGCCGGCCAGGCGTAACAGATTTTCATTGCCGGCATGCCTGCGGTTGACGAAGGCCCCGGCCACACCCCCGGGACCGCTGTTCAGGTATTTGTAAGAACACCAGACGCCAAAATCAACGTCCCAGTCGTGGAGTTTCAGCCGTATATTTCCGGCAGCATGGGCCAGGTCGAAACCGGCCAGAGCTCCGGCCTGATGCGCCCTGGCCGTAATGACCGGAAGATCGAAATACTGACCGGAATAATAATTCACGCCTCCCATCATCACCAGGGCCAGTTCGGGACCATGCTTGTCGATGCTTTCCAGAATGTCTGCAGTCCGGAGAACCTGTTCGCCGGGCCTGGGAAATAATTCGATGATGCTTGCCGAAGGATTCAGGCCATGAAGTTTTACCTGGGAAGCCAATGCGTATTGGTCGGATGGAAAGGCTCCGCCTTCACAGATGATTTTATAGCGCTTGCGCCCAGGCCGGTAAAAGGAAATCATCATCAGGTGAAGATTGGTGGTCAGGCTGTTCATCACCACGACCTCATCCGGATAAGCACCAACGATTCCAGCCATCGGTTCACGGAGGAACTCATGATAGGAAAACCATGGCGTGCGTGCATGGAAATGCCCTTCCACACCCCAATGGGCCCAATCGTCCAGTTCCTGTATGATATACGGCTTAACCCCTTTTGGCTGAAGCCCCAAGGAGTTTCCACAGAAATATAAGACTTCCCTTCCCCCGATGACCGGAATATGGAATTCGTCACGATAAGATCTCAACGGATCTTCCTGGTCTCTCGCCTGAGCATAGGAAAGGGTGTTTTCCAAAGCCAGTTGCATTGCGTTTTGCATTTGTATTTAAAAAAATTGGTGTGAATTAAATTTCGGGATGTTTGAGCAGCAGGACCACCAGCAAAAACTGCAGTATCATGGTACCATCGAGGAAGAGGGAAAAAAAATATCTTTTCCTGGAAAAATCTGCAAGTATAATGATCATGGCCGTTACGATGATGGACAGGTAAAAAGCCAATGCAGTTTCATGCATACCGGTACCGGCTGCCATGCTTCCGGCGGGTGAACAAAGCACTAAAAAACCAAAGCAGATAAGGGAAAGCAGGGCGATGACTTTCGTTTTGCCTGTACCCAGGAGTACAGGCAACGTGTGCAGGCTGTTCTTCTTATCTTCACGGTAATCCCTGATGTCGTAAGGAATGGCAATTGCCAGGATAAAGAAAAATCGTCTCAACAGCAGGAAAACCGTTTCGCTTTTCAGTTCCGCCAGGCCCTGATAGAAGGAAAGCGGCAACAAAACCGTAAATAATGTCCAGATGACCGATAACCAGAGATTTTTAATCAGGGGAATATTCCGGATCTGAAGAACGGTCCCGCCCAGTTTGAAACGATAGAGGTATAGCAGGCATAAAAAACCTCCTGTCAGAGCGATCAGAATTGTGGAGGGGGGCAAGAGCAGGAGACAACCCAGGGAAAGCAATCCGCCAATGATTACGGGAATTAAGCGGGCCGTTTTTCGGGAAACCATAAAAGGGAATGAGTCTCCCAGACAGGCCAGGTGATAAATAAAATAGGAGCCCGAAAGTACGAAACAGGCCAGGGGAGAAAATTCAACCGGTATCGATGCCAGGATACAGGTTTCATAGTACAGACACAAAGCCGAAAGGGCAATAACGAGGTGTGAAGAGCCTGTTTGCTCGGCAAGGAGGGGCAGGTGTTTGCTGTATCCGGAAAGCATGATATGCAATCAAAATTTAACATTCCCCTCGTAAAGGGAAAAAAAAGTCACGCTGACGGCAAAGCCGATCAATCCTGAAATGAGGGCATGACGGGTTTTAATATCCCTTGCCCTGCGCTGATAGCCCTGTATGAATTCTTCGGATTTCTGTTCCGGGTAAACCGCATCGATGGGAAGTTTGACTTTGGGAGAAATCCTTCCGGCTATGGTGCCATAGAGAAGGGGTACGGGAAGGCCGTAAAAAGTAAAATAGCTGCCGACGGCTCCGGCCATTATACCGCCCACCACAACGGACGGCTTGTGGTAATACAGTTTGGCAGCCTGCTCTCCTTTAATGAAGATGCGCATCTGCTCTATCGTGAGATCATATCCCGTATCCGGTTCATAGATGATCCGCTCCTGTTGGTCCGTGTCCGTTATGCTGAATACCCGGAAACGGTCAACACTGCCCCGTTTCTCCTTATTGCCCTTCATCCGCGTAAAGGAGATTTTCTCACTTTTTACCGTAAAACTTTTAATAGTCAATTCATTGCCGTTCAGCATGAGAATCTTTTGTTGCCCGCTGCATGTCAGATAAAGAAAGAAAAAAAGGAGAGGCGAAAGTACTTTTAACATAAAACCGAAATTCTTTTCAAAACTACAAAAAAATAGGTTTTGAAAATATGAAACGGAGAAAAGCCATAAAAAAAGCAACCGGCACGGAAGGATTCCGGCCGGCTGCTAAAACAAACCCCAAGCTAATTTTTACAGGCAGTTCACCATGGCAATGGCAGCGCTGACCATGCAGATCAGGTCTATCATACCGTTTTTAATGAATGCTTTCATTTGATTTTTTTTATCGTTACTGAATACGGTGGTGCGTTCGCTCCAGTTGTAGAATCCGGAAAACTCATCATTTTGATTGCGAAATGCGGAGGTGGTTGAAGTTTTCATGGTTTGGTGTTTTTGGGTGTTTGTTTGAATTGATGAATCAAAAATACACCCATCCGGCCCGGATGACAATTTAAAATGATTGAACGGCGGAAAAAACCGATTAACCGGTTAAAAAAGGGGAATAAACGGGATCGGGTTTTACAATTCGGAAAGCCTTTTCAGGAATTCTTCCTTGCGCCTTCGGGAAACATCCACACTGGAATCGTCAATCATGGTTACAATTCCCCCTTCTCCCTTCACATAATTCTTGATATGTACCAGGTTGATGAGATGGGAATTATGCACCCTGAAAAAATTATAGTCGTCCAGGATTTCCTCAAATTCCTTGAGGGTTTTGGCCACGACAATCTTGTTTTTATTGGTCAGGAAAAAGGTGGTATAGTTCACATCCGATTCACAGCGGATGATGTCCTGTACCGGCACAAAGTTGATCCCGTTGAGGGTGGGAAGGGCCAGTTTTTTATTGGGGTTGTTGATTTTTTTTAGATTCTCAAAAAGTGTCCTGAACTGTTCGTTTGCATCATGGCTGTTGATTTTCTGTTCCAGCCGGCCCAGGGCTTCGTTCATGTCCTCCACGCCAAAGGGTTTCAGCAGGTAATCCAGCGCGCTGAATTTGATGGCCTGCATGGCATAATGATTATGGGCTGTGGTGAAAATCACGTCAAAGTTAAAATCATCCAGCTGCTCCAGCAGATTAAAGCCTGTTGAATTGCCGATTTCCACATCCAGGAATATCAGCCGTGGCTTCTGTTTGCGGATGGCCATCACACCTTCCTCGACGGTCGAACATTGTGCCAGCAAATCAATTTTATCCGAAAAATGCTTTTCCAGCATGGAACTCAGCGTGTCCCTGCAATGCTGTTCATCGTCAATGAGTATTGCCCGGATCATTTTTACGGTCTTGATTTTCCCTGCAAATGTAAAAAAACTGAAAGCAGGGGCAAGTTATAAAATATTTGAAGATTCCCGTGCACGAAATTAAAATTACAAGCTCATTCACCGGGATGGACCCGTGGTATAGTCAGGCAATAAAACCCTTTGCCTGCAGGTATTCGGCTATTTGTATGGCATTGGTGGCCGCTCCTTTTCTCAGGTTATCCGAAACAATCCACATGTTCAGGGTATTGGGCTGCGATTCATCCCTTCTCAGCCTGCCCACAAAAACGGCATCCTTTCCATGGGCCATTAAGGGCATGGGATAAATGAAATTTTCTACATCATCCTGCACCACCACGCCGGGTGCCTGTTCCAGGAGCGCCCGGACAACAGCGAGATCAAAATCATTCTTAAATTCCACATTCACCGATTCCGAATGCCCGCCTGTGACCGGTACCCTTACCGTAGTGGCCGTTGCCCGGATATCCGGATCGCCCAGGATCTTTCGTGTTTCATTCACCATTTTCATTTCCTCCCGGGTGTAGCCGTTTTCGGTAAATACATCACACTGGGGAATGCAATTCCGGTATATCTGGTAATGATAGGCCATCACACCCTTAATTCCTGCTGTCTCATTTTCAAGTTGCTTCAGCGCTTTGGCACCTGTTCCGGTCACGGATTGATAGGTTGAAATCACCAGCCGCCTGATCCCATATTTCCGGTGAAGCGGAGCCAGCGCCATAACCATTTGAATAGTCGAGCAGTTGGGATTGGCGATAATTTTATCCTGCGGTTCCAGGCTGGAAGCGTTGATTTCAGGGACCACCAGTTTTTTTTCCGGATCCATTCGCCAGGCGGAAGAATTATCAACTACCGTTATGCCGGCGGTGGCAAAGCGGGGCGCCCATTCCAGGGATGTGCTTCCCCCGGCCGAAAAAACAGCCAGGGCCGGTTTCCTGTCAATGGCTTCCTGCATACCGATGATGCGAAAGAACTTCCCGTTAAAGGTGATTTCTTTGCCCACTGATTTCTCAGAAGCTACGGCCAGCAATTCGGAAACCGGAAATTTTCGTTCTTCCAGCACTTTTAACATCACGCCTCCGACCAGCCCGGTGGCGCCAACAACAGCTACTTTCATATGACCAATAATTGTTTCGATGAAAAACGTCCCTGTTGCAGTTCTTTGGGATGTTTTTCGGATAAATATTTACTTTTACTTTTTTAAAACATGATGCGCACAAAAGTAAAGACAAAAGTAACCGGAATCACGATGTTTCTCTGCATCGTTTCAGGAATATTAAATACTTCCATCGCCCAATTGGTTGAAAATTTCAGTGACGGGGATTTTACCGCAAACCCGGCCTGGTCGGGTGAAACAGCGCTCTGGCAGGTTACCGGCGGTCAGTTGAATTCCAATTCACCCAATCCATCCACCACTTTTTATTTAAGCACGCCTGCCCCATCCGCTTCCGGTTATGAATGGAGGATCTACCTGAACCTGAAATTTGCCACATCCGGAGCGAACCTGGTTGATGTGTACCTGGTTTCCGATTCAGCCGATCTGAAGGCAAACGGCAGTGGTTATTTTGTCCGTATTGGCGGAACAACCGATGAAATCAGTCTGTATCGAAAGGATGCAGGCCTGGAGATAAAAATCATTGACGGAACCGACGCGCGTTCACAGGTGAATTCCACCGATAATTTCATTCACCTTAAAGTCATCCGGTCTGCGTCAGATGACTGGACACTGGAGGACGACAATACCGGCTCAGGGACAAACTTCTTTAATGAGGGCAGCATCAACGATGCTACCTATGCCTCGGGTGTCTACTTTGGAATATCCGTAACCCAGTCCACGGCCAGCTTTTTCAGCAAGCATTTTTTTGATGACATTTATGCCGGACCGGTAATCCAGGACACCACGCCTCCGTCAATCGTTTCGATTGCCGCCGCCAGCGCCAACCAGGCTGATGTTCTTTTTAGTGAAGCCGTTGAACAGTCTTCCGCACAAACAGCACTCAATTATACCGGCAATAACGGACTGGGAAGCCCGGCTAATGCTGTCCGCGATGGTAACAACCCGGCTCTGGTGCACCTGACCTTCGCCGGACTATTTACTTCGGGCCTGACGTATACACTTTCCATTAACGGGGTTCAGGATATGACGGGTAATGCCGTATCGGCTGCGGCAGCCAATTTTACCTACTTAACACCTGTAACAGCATCGCCCCGTGATGTCATTCTCAATGAAATAATGGCCGACCCCTCCCCACCTGCAGGACTTCCGGCCGTTGAATTTGTGGAGCTGTACAACAGGAGTCTGAAAACATTTGATCTTTCGAACTGGACCGTGACCGACGGATCTTCCTCCGGCATATTGCCGTTCTTTATCCTGTCCCCCGGACAGTTTGTTATCCTGTGCCCGGTACAGGATACCGCAACCTTTTCTTCCTTCGGGCCGGTTGCCGGTATCGCTGGATTTCCAGGCCTGAATAACGATGGCGATAACCTCAGGTTGCTGGATGACCAGGCTGCAATAGTAGATGAAGTCGGTTATTCCGATGCCTGGTACGGCGATGCGGTTAAAATGGACGGGGGCTGGACCCTGGAACTAATAAACCCGGAATACCCATTCAACTGTTCGGATTCTTTAAACTGGAGTGCTTCTTTAAGCGCCATTGGCGGAACACCGGGACAACAAAACAGCATTTATTCAACCCTTCCTGATAGTGTTGGCCCCGTTTTTATTTCTGCTTTGGCTACGGATTCTCTTCATCTGCTGGTTTGCTTCAGCGAAGGTGTTCCGCAGCATCTCTCCGGTGACACCAACAACTATTTTATTGATCAGAATATTGGCAAACCCCAGGGCGCCATTCCGCTTCCCGGTGATGCCTGTGTGGAATTAATCCTTCAGCAGCCACTCACAAGCGGATTGACGTATTCCCTGTCTCAGGTTAACCTCACCGATTGCTGGGGAAATCCAATGACATCCGGAATCATTACGTTTGCTTATTATGAAACGGAAGAAGCCGATTCGGGCGACCTGGTCATCAATGAAATTTTATTTGATCCGAGACCTTATGGCTATGATTTCCTGGAAATCTATAACCGTTCCGGTAAAAACATTGATTTGTCATCCCTGCAGGTGGCCAGTGCCGATATCCTGACGGGGACGATAACAGCGTACAGCAGCATTACTTCCAAGAAGGCGCTTTTATTGCCGGGTGAATATGCCGTTGTCACCGAAAGTAGCGCCGACATTCAATCCCGCTACAGCGTGAGTTTTCCCGATAAACTCTTCGAAGTAGCCGACCTTCCGCCGATGAATGATGATGAAGGCAGGATCCTGTTGCTGAATCAGGCCCAGGAAAGACTGGATGATTTTTATTACAGGGATGATTTTCATTTCCCCCTGATGAATGATGTGGAAGGTGTTTCCCTGGAAAGGCTTTCTGCCGGACGGCCAACCAATGATCAGTCTAACTGGCATTCAGCGGCTCAAACGGCTGGGTTTGGTACGCCTACGTACCGGAACTCCGAAAACAGCGAAGCAGGAAGTCCGGGGGAGGCCTTCAGCATCAATCCCGATATTTTTTCACCCGATGCTGATGGTTACCACGATGTAGTCAACATCCTATATCATTTCAGTGAACCGGGTTATGTGGCCAATGTTACGGTTTATGACGGACGGGGAAGGCTGGTCCGGAAACTGGTCAGGAACGAGCTGCTGGGTAACGATGGCTCTTTTAGCTGGGATGGAATCAATGAGGACAGGGAAAAGGCGGCCATTGGCATTTACGTTATTTACATTGAAGTCTTCAATACTTCGGGTGATGTCAGGAAGTATAAAAAAACCTGTGTGCTGGGAAGCAAACTGTAGTCGACGCTTTCAAATGACCATCACGGCAACCATGATCCTGCTGACTCCAAAACTGGATAACAGGCGACTGCATTTATAAGGGATGCTGTTGATGAAGCGGGTGCAACCGGCACCGATGGACAAAGTGCCGAAATCATATTTGATGGTTTCTCCCGAGCAGGTGATGATGTTGATGATCCACCTGAAAAGAACTTCCTGGTCAGTGGTATTTTCGATCCGGTGATTGGCCTCCAGTTGATTTTCCGGATCAAATTTCATCGAATGAACGATTCCTCCCTGGTCCGATATCAGGTTCCAGCCCATTTCATTGTTCATGGCATGGATATTACCCAGCTGGTCGATGTATCCGTTCAGCGTGGTTAATACAACAGAAGTGTTGGCGGGTTTTGGCTGGTTTGCTTTCATGTCAGTACAGGGTTTAAATTGTTTGAGGATTCAAATCTACATTCACTTTCTCCTGATGACAACTCAGAATTAGTAACCGGGCATTTTGCATGAATAAGTGGCGTTTTCGGGTTAGGAGCCGGTAACCAGCTTATTTTTGTCTTTTGATCCTTGGATGCCGTTTTTTCGGATACGGCAGCATGTTCCCGGATAGAAGGAAAATCAGTCCGTACAACTGTTTCTATTGGTATCTTCAGTTTATTCAGGAATAAAAAACATGGATATAAACCGGTCAGGATTCTGCAGGCCTTATGAATCGTTGCCTGAACAGCGTATTCCCGAAATGATGAAGAAAAATATTGTTTGAAAGAAAAAGTAAACTTTCCGGTCCGCCAAAATGAAGTTACCCTCAACCCTGGCGGGAAGCCAGGATAATTTCATTGAACCGTTTTTCCAGTTCACGGATGTGAATGCTGATTTCGAACTGGTTTTTTATGTGCTCGCGGTTCTCCGCACGATAGCCCCAGTTCCGGATTTCCCACATTTTTTTGGCAAATAAATCAACATCCTTTTCCTCCACCAGAAAACCATGTGTAGCGTCTTTCACCATTTCAGGAATTCCCCCGTGCCAGGTCGACAGGATCGGAAGTTCCATGGCCATGGCTTCCATGATGGAATTGGTGCAGGCTTCGGAATCCCCTGTTTCGCTGGTGATGCTGTGATGAACAAAGCAATTCGCTTCTTCCATAAGTTGCCTAGCCTCCTGTTGGGTGACAAGACCTTTAAAAATTACCCGATCCTCAAGCCCGTATTGCTTCACCAGTTGTTTGATTTCTTCAAAATGAGGCCCGTTGCCGCCAAAAACGAGCCTGCAGTTAAAGTCCGGATGTGCTTCTCTGAGTTTCTTAAAGGCCATCACGGTATAATAATGCCCCTTTTTGGTATGGAAACTGGAAACCTGCAAGAAGGTAAAGGGTTCTTTGGGAGTCGTGTAGTTGGTCCGTTTAAACAATTGTATATTGATGCCACAATAAACTGTCGTGGCCTTTTCCAGGGATATCTGGTTTTTATTGAAATTTCCCCTGAAAAAATCACAGGCCAGGAAAATGTGGATATTCGGCTGCTGAAGGTGGCTTTTCAGCAGGTTCACATAAGATCTGCGGTTGAATTTAAAGGTGGCATCATAACCATGAAAGGTAATCACCACCGGTGTCTGGCTGTAATCGAAATTGTCCAGTAACCTGAGCGCCTGGTATCCAAAATGACAATGGATGATATCCGGTCGGAACTTTTCTATTGCCTGGGTAACCTGGTGACTGTAGATGCCGTTTTTAAAAGTCAGCCGGAGATCGTAAATCTCCATATACCACCGGATTTTACGTAAAACCGGGTTCAGGAAATAGGGGATTTCCACCACGTTTGCGAAAGGAAATTTCTTTTCATTGATGCGTTCGGTGCACAGGTACATCACATCATGCCCCTGCTGCGTCAGCCCTATAACTTCATTATAAATGAAGGTTGTAGTATCCTCACAAAAAAAATCTGAAAAAAGAAGAATGCGCATTTGCTGAATCAGGGAAACAATAGTAGCGATTTTATGAAATACCGTGATGAAATAATGATGAACATCAGAAGGTCCATGTCCTGTTTATTATTTTGTTGCGGGTAATCATACGGATAACAGGCCGAAAGGTTTTGTTTCAAAGTCTGATACCCGACTATTTTGCCGGGTCAGTTTGCCTTGCTGAAATGCTCTACGGCCTTCAGGAAATTTTTATCGCTGCCCAGCAGGATGGGGTAAAACCCGTCATTACCCCACAATTGCCGGGCAATAAACGCCTTTAACTGAACAGCCAGGATGTCTGCAGACACTTTAAGCCCCTCGTCCACGACCTCTTTTTTAACGCCTTGCCGGATAGCGTGAGCGTTGAAATCTGTCAATAAATCCCCGTGAGCATCGTATTCCTTGTCAAATTCGGAGAATGTTCTGAATTTTTTGAACAATTCCCTGTTTTTATCCAGGTAATCAAAAGCGAACTGGTTAATCAGGCCCATGTTGGAAACGGATGCAAAATAGGCTGAAAAGCCTGTTGTATCAAGGGGAATAAAGATATCAGGCATGATGCCCCCTCCGCCATAAACGATTTTCCCGGATGGAGTTTTGTATTTCAGGGAATCCTTGAAACTGATGCTGTCGGAATTTTCCAGTTCTCCGTGCCTGATCCGGTCGGTGAGTTCGTTATAATAGGCTTCAACTCCGTCTTTGTAAGGTTTTTGAATACACCGTCCGGTGGGCGTATAATACCGGGCTATCGTCAGCCGTATGGCGGATCCGTCCGGCAAAACAGTTTGCTCCTGCACCAGCCCTTTTCCGAACGACCTTCTGCCAAGAAGGGTGGCCCTGTCCCAGTCCTGGAGCGCTCCGGCAAGGATTTCAGAGGCGGAGGCGGACCCTTCATCCAGTAAAATTTCAAGAGACCCTGTTTCAAAGCTGCCGGTGGAAGTGGCTTTATAGGTTGTTTTTGGTTTGGCTTTCCCTGCGGTATATACGATGAGTTTGCCCTCGGGGAGGAATTCATCAGCCAGTTTGGTAGCTGCATCCAGGTAACCACCCGGATTCCCCCTGAGGTCAAGAATCAGTTGTTTCATTCCGGAGGATTTCAGTTTTTGAAATGCCTGCAAATATTCCTCATAGGTGTTGGCTGCAAACCGGCTGATTTTTATGTAACCGGTACTGTCGTTTACCATGAATGCCACGTCCACACTATAAATCGGAATTTTGCCCCGGGTGATCGTAAAATCAAGCAGATGGGGTACGTTTCTTCGGAAGATGGACACTTTTACCTTCGTATGGCCAGGTCCCCGGAGTTTTTCCATTACGGCGCTGTTGGTGATACCGATGCCCGCCACATTTTTTCCGTTTACTCTTACGATTCGGTCACCGGGTTGTATGCCAACCATCTCGCTGGGCCCGCCGGCAATGGATGTAACCACCATGATGGTATCCTGCTGAATGTGAAATTCCACACCTATGCCGTCAAAATTTCCTTCCAGTGGCTCGTTGCTGGCCTGCAGGTCTTCGGAAGGTATATAGGCTGAATGAGGATCCAAATGACGCAACATTTCTTCAATGCTGATGTCCACCAGTTCCTTCTGGTTCACCGTGTCTACATATTCCTGCTGGATGTAATTGATGACATCCGTGAGTTTGTTGAACTGGCTGGCTGATGCCGAAAGCAGGGAAGGTTGCTGGAAAAATGGCGTATTTAAACGGCTTCCGAGGAATATACCTGCAGCCATTGCCAGGGCATAAAACAAAGGAGCAAATTTTTTCAAGCGTGAAAGTTTATTTAAATGGGAAGGAGGCAGTTTCCAATAACGAAAATTAATGGTGTTTGTTTCCGGGCAAAAATTGTACGACCTCTACCCCAAACCGCTCCAGGAAATCGACCCCTTCCTCTACGGCAATTCCTTTGTAGGCGGCATAGGAATTCAGGTAGATCACTTTTTTTATTCCGGTAGTATAAATAATCCGGGCGCAGGCAAGACATGGTGAAAGGGTAACATATAAGGTCGCCCCCTCCAGGGTCACCTTGTTTTTTGCAGCATACAGGATAGCATTTTCTTCGGCATGCAATGCCAGGGAACAACCCCCCTTGAGGGCTCTCGGGCAGCCTTCTTCCGGCCATTCTTCGTCGCAGTTATGAGTGCCGGCAGGCGGCCCGTTATAGCCCAGCGAAACAATCCGGGTATCCTTGGTGAGAACCGCCCCTACCTTGATTTTCACGCAGTGTGACTTGTGTGACAGGTTCTCCGCGAGTTCCATGTAAATGTCATCAAAACTTGGCCTCATATGAAAAGGCAAATATAGCAATTAACCCCGGTTTTATTAAAGGCGGGGAATCGCAGCCGCCCGGTGAACGGGTTCTGCCGAGAGGACCATGCAACCTTTGATGGCAAACGGAACAACTCATGGACCGAATGAAAGCCGACACTTTAAGACTTCCACAACCGTCTTGATAACCTGCAGATAAAATTCCCGGAAGGCTCGATCTTCGCTGATTTATATGGGCGTCAGGCAGCAGATAAAACAAAGGCTGCCGGGGTAATTCCTGGCAGCCTTTGGAACTTTTTTGGAGGCAGGGTAATGCCCTGCCCGGCTAAATGTTTTTCAGGAATCTCATCGTTTTCCTTTTTTTATTGACATCTACTGAATACTGGCTATCCGGATTGCAGGGATTATTGAATGATGAGCTTGGTTACCCTGCTGATGCCATTTCTTTCCAGGCGCACAAAGTAAACCCCTTTCGGCAGTTCACGAAGGTCGGCCTGTATAAGATTAGATCCCTTTTCAATAATCAGGTTTTTTGAATAAACCCGGTTTCCAAGTATATCCAGGACCACGAGCCTGCCATCTGATTTAGCGGCTGCTCCAAAGGAAACCTGCACAAGTCCGTTCGAAGGATTAGGCGTGAGGGAAAACTTCGAATAGGGTCCGGAACCGTCAACTTTCGGATTCAGGAAGGGAGAGGGCTGCGTGATGGTAACCGTGACTTTCTTATTGCATAAATTAACATCCTTAACGGTACACTTGTAAATGCCAGCACTCAGTCCGGTGATTGATGCAGTGGTTTGTGAAGGAACTGTGTTCCAGTTATACGTATAAGGGCCTGTTCCTCCTGAAACAGCAAGGGAAATACTGCCGTCATTACCACCAGGAGAACTGACATTGGTCTGGGTGACAACGGTGGTGATGTAGGCCGGCTGGCTGATATATATAGATCCGCTTTTGGTACAACCCGCCACGTCTGTAATGGTCACCACATAAGTTCCATGCGAAAGGCCGGTGATGCTTGCTGTGGTTTTAACCGGAATCGTATTCCAGGAATAGGTAAACGGGGCAATTCCGCCGGAAACAGTTACTGTAGCGCTTCCTGTTGAGGTTCCTGCGCATTTGGCATTGGTTTTATTAAACGTCAGCAGCATCGTCGGAGATAACTGGTTCACGTAATAGGTTTTTAAAAATGTCACCCCGCAGTTATCGGTGATGGTAACGGTATGGTTGCCTTTGCCCAGGCTGGTTCGATCCTCAGTTGTTGCGCCTGTATTCCACAGAAACGTATAGGGGGGTGTCCCGCCGGAAGGGGTCAGGTTTATGGCTCCGTTTAAATCTCCCTTGCAGGTGATTTTGGTAATAGTGGCTGTACAGGAAAGTATTACAGGCTGTGTAACCTGGTAGCTGCCATTCACCACGCAGGCCGCATTGCTGACGGTTACCGAATAATTTCCGGCGCTCAATCCCATGATATCCTCCGAGGTGGCCCCGTTGCTCCACAGGAAAGTGGCGCCTGCACCGTTGGTGACGGACAGGTTAATACTGCCTGCTGATGCTCCGTAACAGGTATTATTGGTAACAACGGCTCCGCTAATGGAAGGTGGATCCAACACGGTTGCAGAAACGGAGGAGGTTGCTGTGCATCCGGCAGCACTGACGGCCGTCACTGTATAAATCCCGGAATGAGCCGGTGCTGCGTTGCTGATGACGGGGCTGGCATCATTGGACGAAAAGGAATTTGGGCCGCTCCAGCTAAAGGTGCTTCCATTGCCGTTTACGCCAAGAGTTAAATTATTTCCCGAGCAGACCGGGGAGTTGGCTGTTGCCGTTGCAAGGGGCAGCGGGTTCACGGTAACCGAAACGGTGGATGTTCCGGTACAACCGTTGACAACATCGGTTGCCGTCACCGTATAAATGGTGCTGACAGCCGGTGTAACCGGTGGATTCTGTAAGGATGATGTAAATCCCGCCGGGGTGGAGGTCCAGGCATAATTGATTCCGTTCATCACCTGGGTATTGAGTTGCAGGGTCCAGGAGTTGATCGTGCCTATATCATTGCCGACCACATCGGCCACCTTTAACTGCCAGGTGCCGTTGGCATTGCCGGTAAGCAGTGCAAAATTCCCATCGGGAATATACGCACCGTTGAAAGGTGCTGTTCCGGAACCGATGGCGGTTACCGCATTCATCCTGAATACTGTATTGGTAAAGTTATCACCGCTGCCGCCCCGTTGGTTGCTGAGTGCTATGGCATTGCCGGAAGGTGCTATGAGCGAAACAATCAGGTCTGCATCATAGGTATGGGTGATGTTAACGGTTACGGAAACCACGCTGCTCGTTATAAGCGCAGCCGGGTTAATACCGGATACATTGATGGAGGAGGTCACGCCATTGACGTTGTTGTCCGGGATGCTGATCACCGTGTTGTTCGTGAAGTTCACCGGGGTATTTGTATATCCGGCCGTGGTTGCAGAAGAAAAAACCTGGGTGCTCTGTCCTTCGCAAACGGAAGGACTTGCAGCAGAGGATGTCACCGGTAAAGCATTGATCGTGACTGTTGTAGGCAAGGAAGTGCCGGTACAATTGGTGTTTGTAACGGTAACCACATAGGATCCTGCAATACTGGCTGTGATGCTCTGGGTTGTGGCACCATTGGACCACAGGTAGGAGTTACCGGCGCTGGCCGTCAGCATAACACTTCCGCCCGGGCACAACACTGTGGGCCCGGAAGCGGTGATGAGGGGAACGGCACCGGTTTGCTGGGTGAGGGTGTAAGGAACGGCTATGACATTGTTGACTTCATTTGACTCGAGAAAATAATTGTACGGATCCAGTTGAACCACGATGTAGTAGTTGCCGTTGCAGGTGCCTGGAGGAATCGTGATGTACATTCCATCCAGGTACTGGTAATAAATATCCGTATACCCTGAACTGATTCCCTGAACCACCGGGGAACAGTTAAAACTACCCCCGCCCAATCCGAAATTGGGGAAATTGTTGTTTAACAGGGTATTCCCGAGGGAATCCACACAATGACCGGCATACCCGGAGCAGGACCCGTAATCCATCAGACAAAAGGCCAGTTTGGCCCCTGTGCCAACCACAGGCCAGTTCAGGGGGTTCGGATCCGGCGTGGCGGTACGAAGGGTATAAATTCCCCAATCATCCACATGCATATGCCCGTGTGCCGGGTGATAGGTCATCGAACCGGCCTTTCTGACCAGATGCGACATGACATTGCCATTCTTATGATAAATCCACTGGTTAATCAATTGTTTTGGGGGTAACCCGGAAACCGGGCAGGTGGAAGGGGCAGTTCCGTAAAAAGTATCGGTTCCGCATATATAAACCGTGTCGGCATGGATTTCAAGCGGTCCGTAGCCAATGTTGGGAGTGGAAACCGAAACCCGCAGTCTGCCGTTATTGGAGCCATTTCCGGACTGGCTGTATTCAATTACCCCGGAAGATCCGGACACCAGCAAGGGGGGCCTGCCCACAATCATGTCCGGCAGCAGATCACAGTTCGTCTGTCCGTTTTGGGCACAAACACAGCTTGTGGCATTGGTAGTTGTACATTGTGAATAGGAATCGGTCAATCCAAACAGGCTTAACAGGCCTGTTAACAGGTAAAGTTTTTTCATCTTGGAATAGTATTGAAGGTTCTTGGAATAAGGGCTCAAGTTACTATAATGGCCCGTTCCGGCCAAATGAAAATGGGCGAACAATAAAAAAGCCGTGATGAAATCACGGCTTTTTTATCAGGTCAGCAGTCAGATTAGTGAGCGGCTGCCGAATCGGCTACTGTTGTAGCAGCAGAATCAACAGCAGCTGCAACTTCAGTAGCGGGTTCCTGTGCGGCATTCATCACAGAATCAGCCTGGGCTTTGGCAGCAGCCTCCGCTTTGTCTTTTTCTTCCTGAGAAGGTCCGCAGGCAACGAAACTGAACATCCCTGCAATCATCATCAATGCAACTAATTTTTTCATGTTAAATAGGTTTATTTTTTTTTGGAGGCGCAAAGGTAATATTAATACTCATTCAGACAAGAATAAAATAAATATATTCTTCCAATCTGAACAGATAAAACCGGTTGGCATCAAACGCTTTTAGTTTCAGGTCCTGAACGGATCAACCGGACGGAAACCTGCTTATTCACTTTCTTCTGAGAAGGCTTTCCGCTTCCTTGATGGTGATGCGTTTATTTTTCGAATAAGCGG
This sequence comes from uncultured Flavobacteriaceae bacterium, assembly GCA_964458125.1. GTDB lineage: Bacteria > Bacteroidota > Bacteroidia > AKYH767-A > OLB10 > CAYWHE01. The sequence continues at coordinate 30,996 of CAYWHE010000006.1, forward strand.
TGACAAATGCATCCTTGAATCCTTTGCCACGCATGGTGTTTTGAACAGAAATGGCCTTGTCAATGGAAATGTAGCTTCCGGTGGTGAAGCGGGTCATGCCATCTTCTCCGACCCGCTCCCTGAGGTCGGCCACCTCCCGGTATCGATCGCGTTCCTTAGCCCCCGGGTTGCTTACGGCACCAAGCTGAATGGTAAAAAAAACATCTCCCTGGCCTTCAGGAGCCGGTGAAGCAGGCTCGCCTTTTTTTACTACTTCCGTTTCAGGCTTTTCACTTTTTTTCCCATTCTCCGCTGCAGGTTCCAAAGCCGGTTCCTTTTTGACTGGTTCCGGTTCCTTTACCGGTGTTGCAACCTTTTCGGTTTTTTTCTGAACCGTGTCTTTCGTTGGTTTAACTTGTTGATAATTAGTTTCTTGATCAGGGTTATTCAGGGCTGGCTCCTTTTTCTTTTGTTTGGGATCGGGCAGAGGATCCATCAGGTTGGTGGCCTCCACATTTTCCTTTTTATCCGCTTCCCTGACAGTTCTTTTTTCCTGATTTTTTTCGATGGGTCTGGGCATGGAGTCATTATCCCCGCTTTTTACGGGTGGCACCACCATGGTTTTTACCTGCGGTTTGGAAATCTCACCTTCCGGTGTTTCTTCCATATCAATCTTATATTCCTTAAAGGCGCGGTATATAGCGGTTGATACCTGGTTTTGCCCTTTGGATGAAAGCAGGTATTTTTCCTCTTCATGGTTGGTCAGGAACCCGGTTTCAATCAACACCCCCGGCATCGTGGTGCGGGCCAGGACCAAAAGTCCCGCCTGTTTCACTCCCCTGTTCAGGCGTCCGGCAAAATCGTTTAGCTGGTCCTGCACCTTTGCGGCAAACAGAAGACTTTGCTGCAGGTAGGTGTTTTGATGCAACCGGAATATAATATTGGCTTCCGGGGAATTGGGATCAAAACCTTCATACTGGGTTTTGTAATCTTTTTCCAGCAGGATGGCGGAGTTTTCCCTTTTCGAAACCGCCAGGTTTTCTTCTGCCCGGTGTAAGCCAAGCACAAAGGTTTCTGTTCCATAGGCCGATCCCCCTGAGTTGGCGTGGATACAGATAAAAAGATCAGCCTTATTCCGGTTGGCGATATCGGCACGTTCATGCAACTCGATAAAAACATCCGATTTACGGGTGTAAATTACCCTCACTTCCGGGTAGTTTTCCTGAATGAGACGTCCAAGTTTTAAGGAGATGTCAAGGGCAATTTCCTTCTCCTTTGCCGAGTTACCAAGGCAACCGGTATCATGCCCTCCGTGCCCGGCATCAATAACCACTGTTTTAATTTCATACCGCTTTTTCCCGTCCGTAAAGGACGACCCCTGGAACAGGAATGTAAACAACAAAAAGCAAACAATAATCTTTTTCAATGTGATGTTAATGCTGACAACTTTGGTATCCAATCCCTCCACAAGAACACAGGCCTCTTGTTTTCAAAATCAACCTTCTGAAATTTGCTTAGCTTTGAAGCTTCAAAAATACATGGATTAATCAAACATGCATAACGGCTGGCGCCAAAAGATATTGACCGTTATTTTTTGCGGATTGTTAATTATTTTAACTGCACGGTGGTCTCCTGCAGAGTCCGGACAGGCGCCCGGCAGCATATCCGGAAACACACCGGATGTTTCCCTTACACTTCAGCCGGATTCAGTCAAAACCGACAGCCTCCGGGTCCGGAATAAGGATGAATTAAAATCGAAAGTTCAATACAGTTCGGACGACAGCATACGGTTTGATGTGCCGGGCCAGAAGGTATTCCTGTATGGACGGGCTTCCATACAATATGAAAACATCAACCTGAAGGCTGATTTTATTGAAATCAACTGGCAGACCAGCCTATTGCATGCCACCGGACTGCCTGACAGCAGCGGAAAATTAGCCGGCATGCCTGTTTTTAAAGAAGGTCCTGATGAGTTTAAGGCACGTGAGATGCGTTATAATTTTGAAACTAAAAAGGGGAAAATACTGGAAGTGGAGACCAAGGAAGGAGATGGCATCATTCATGGAGGTATCGTAAAAAAAACGGACGATAACGAATACTACATTAAAGGCGGCGCATACACCACCTGTGATGACGAACATCCGCATTTTTTCATCGCCAGCAAGCGGATCAAGGTCATACCCAATAATAAAATTGTAACCGGTCCGGCAAACCTGGTGATTGAAGATGTTCCAACGCCCTTTTTTATTCCGTTTGGTTTTTTTCCAACTAAAAAAGGCAGGAAATCGGGAATACTTTTTCCGGCCTACGGGGAATCCAGTTCACGCGGTTTTTTCCTGAGCCGGGGAGGATATTATTTCGGTTTTTCGGATTACCTCGATGCCAGTGTGGATGGCGACATCTATTCACTGGGAGGTTGGGCTGTTCGACTGAACAGCAGGTACATTAACCGCTATCATTATTCCGGCAACCTGTCACTGAGCTATTCCCTCATAAAAACCGGTGAACCGGAATTGCCTACCTATTCCAAAAGCAGGGATTTTTTTATCCAGTGGAGTCATGCCCAGGATCCGAAAGCCAGGCCGAACAGTAACTTCTCTGCCAACATCAATGCAGGAAGCACCGGTTATTACAATAACAACATCACCTACAACAATAATTTTATCACCAATACCTTCAGTTCATCCATCAACTACGCCAAATCATTTCCGGGCAAACCCCTGAATCTGTCGGTCAGTGCCAATCATACGCAGAACAACCTGACCAGGGACATCAGCATCAGTTTGCCGACGGCCTCCTTTGGTGTCACCACCGTATATCCGTTTAAGCGGAAGGTGGAAACCGGCAAAGGACGCTGGTATGAAAAAATCGGTTTCAGTTACCAGGCGAACATGGCCAACCAGGTCAATACAAAAGATTCCCTGCTGTTTACAAGCAGCACGTTCGACCAGTTTAAAAACGGCATCTCCCACAGCATCCCGGTCAGCACCAGTTTCAGGTTGCTGAAGCATTTTACACTGTCACCCTCTTTCTCCTACAATGAGCGCTGGTATTTGAAAACCCTCGAGCCCTTCTGGAACCCGGCCGACTCAACGGTGAGGTTCGACACCATCAACGGGTTTAAATCAGGAAGGGATTTTGCAGCGAATGCAGCGCTAAACACCAGGCTTTATGGCTTGTACCAGTTTAAAAAAGGCCTCATTGCGGCAATACGTCATGTGGTAAATCCGAATATCGGCTTCGGCATGCGGCCTGATTTCAGTACTTCCAATTGGGGTTATTACAAAGAGGTTCAGTCCGATATCCAAGGCCAAAAAACCAAATATTCCATCTTCTCCGACGGCATTTACGGCGGACCTCCTTCGGGAAAATACGGGGCCCTTACTTTTGGCATCGATAACAACCTGGAGATGAAATACCGGCAAATCACCGATACGGCGGTGAATCTTAAAAAAGTTAAGCTGCTCGAAAGCCTGAACATCTCATCAGCTTACAACTTCGTTGCCGATTCCCTGAAGCTTTCCAATATTTCACTCAGTGCCCGGACGACTTTATTCGACCGTATCAACCTGAACTATTCCAGCAGTTTTGATCCGTACATCACCGACAGCATCGGACGAAGAAGAAATAAGTTTGAGTGGAATGAAAACCGGCGTCTGGCCAGGCTGACCAGCGCCAGCCTATCCGTAAGCTTCAGCCTGAATACAGGCACCTCAAAAAAAAGCAGCCTCCGGGGCAATGAAACGGAGCTTGCTGAAATCAATGCCCACCCGGAGGAGTTCGTTGATTTTTCCATCCCGTATAACCTGAGCGTGAGCTATAATGTAACTTATACCAAACCGGGACCGGCCAGGGCCGAGGTTTTCCAGACAATCAATTTCAGCGGTGATCTTTCCGTCACCCCGAAATGGAAAGTGACTTTCAGCAGCGGGTGGGATTTCCAGACCCATAAACGAAGTTATACGTCCATCGGCATCTTCCGCGATCTGCATTGCTGGGAGATGCACCTCACCTGGATTCCGGAAGGAATACAGCAGAGCTATAATTTCCAGATCAATGTAAAATCCTCCGTTTTACAGGATCTGAAACTCACGAAGAAAAACGACCGGTATGACAGGCTGTAGGAAATTTTTTTCTGCGGGAACCGCGTTGAATCAGGTGTCGCAGCTTTTGTGTTTCCGGATCAAACCCCATCGCTCATTTTGAAAACGGCGGTAATCGGAGCGGGACCGGCCGGTATGACGGCAGCATACCAGCTGAGCAAGGCTGGCTTGCGGGTGGATGTTTATGAAGCCTCCGCACAGGTGGGAGGCCTTGCCAGGACCATTGAACTGTGGGGCATGAAGGCCGATATCGGACCTCACCGTTTCTTCAGCCGCGATTTAAAGGTGAATGCCCTCTGGCTGGAGGTGGTGGGCCGTGATTATGAAATGGTGAACCGCCTGACCAGGATTTATTACCAGGGAAAATACTTTTCTTATCCCCTGAAGCCAGTCAATGCCTTGCAGGAACTTGGTCTGGCTGAAGCACTGAAGTGCATAGCCAGTTATGCCGGGCAAAAAATAAATCCCGTTGCACCCGACGGGTCCTTTGAATCATGGGTCATCAGGAGGTTTGGCAGGAGGCTCTATGAAATTTTTTTTAAAACCTATTCGGAGAAATTATGGGGCATACCCTGTAACCGTCTGGACGATGATTTTGCCGCCCAGCGCATCAAAAGGCTTTCCCTATTTGAAGCCATTCGTCATGCCTTTCAAGGGGCAACCCGACGGCAGCATGCCACCTTGGTGGATTGTTTTGCCTACCCGCTGGAAGGAACCGGAATGGTTTACAGTCGTATGGCTGAACAGGTGCTGGCCTCCGGAAATAATATTTTTTTAAATGCCCCGGTGGAATCAGTTCTGCTTGAAAATTCGGCGGTAAGCGGTGTTAAATCCCTTGGCCAGGAAGTCCGGCATTATGATGCCGTTATTTCTTCCATGCCCGTGACTTCCTTAATCCGCTCCATCCGGGAGGCTCCTGAACAGGTCAGGAAGGCTTCAGAACAACTCCGGTTCCGGAACGCCGTCATGGTTTATCTGCTGGCAGAAGGGGCCTGCCCGTTTCCTGATAACTGGCTGTACATCCATGCCCCCAACCTTCGAACCGGAAGGATCACAAATTTCAGAAACTGGGTTCCCCGGCTGTATGGTTCTTCTCCCGATACCATCCTGATGCTGGAATACTGGTGTGACGGAAGCGATGCCTTCTGGAACCTGCCGGATGAAAAGATGGCGGAACTGGCTACCGGCGAAATCCGCCAGACCGGGCTCACAGGCAAAGCACGTATAAAGGATGCGGTTGTTCTTCGTATACCGAAATGTTATCCCGTTTATGAACTGGGTTACCGGCAGCACCTGGAGCCAGTGGAACGATACCTGGATACCATCCGGAATCTGCAGGCCATCGGTCGTTTCGGTTCATTTAAATACAATAACCAGGATCACAGCATCCTGATGGGCATGCTGGCCGCAGAGAATATCACCCAGGGAGCCGGGCATAACCTGTGGTCGGTAAATACCGATTATGAAGATTACCAGGAAAAAGCCGGCATCACCGCTACCGGCCTGAAGAAGGGTTAAACGGAGTCATTTTTTTCCGGATACTGGAAACAGTAAGCTTCAGTTCCATCCGGCCATAGTCGATAACGCCCCCGAACTCCCGCAGCAGGTCCCCGCCCAGCACCCCATCAACGGCCGGTAATCCCAGCAGTTCATACGACTGACCGATATGTTTTAAATCGAGCAGAACCATCTGAAAATCGCGAATGGTCAGCTTTCCAAGTGAAAATTTTTTGAGCGTTACCACGTGGGTCACCATTTTATTGGTGCCGAGTCCGGTGGACAGGTGTTCATTTTTTCGCAGGTGTTCATCCTTCAGAAAGTGACGGATTTTATGCTGGTCGAATACGGTCTTGGAAGCGCCCGTATCCAGGATGAGCCTGGCTACCCTGTTGTTGATTCGGGCTTTCAGCATCAGGTGGCAACCATCCTGGTCCAGGGAAATCAGTTTTAAAGGCACAAGAATGACCTTTTTCATTTGCTGTTTCGGTTCAATAAAAAAGGCATACCGGGGCATGTCTGAATGGATTTCAAAACGGAACGGACTCCTTATTTACTGACGGCACTCATTTTATCCAGCACCTCCATCACTTCCTTAACGGCAGAGGCGGATTTGCTCAGCAGGTCCATCTCCGCGGTGTTCAGTTTCAGTTCTATGATTTTTTCGATTCCGTTTTTCCCCAGTTTAACAGGCACTCCCAGGTAGATGTCCTGAATTCCGTATTCACCCTGAAGCCAGGCGCAACAAGGGAAAATACGCTGCTGGTTGCGTACGATGGCTTCCACCATCTGGGCGGCAGCGGCACCGGGGGCATACCAGGCTGAGGTGCCCATGAGGTTTACCAGTTCCCCTCCTCCTTTTTTGGTACGGTCCACGATGGCATTGAGGGCATCCTCAGCGATCAGTTCCGTGACCGGGATACCGGCTACGGTAGTATATCGCGGCAGCGGCACCATGGTATCGCCATGTCCGCCCATCAGCACGGCCTGGATGTCCTTCGGTGATGTTTGCAGCGCTTCAGCCAGAAAGGCACGGTAGCGGGCTGTATCCAGGATACCGGCCATTCCGAATACGCGCCTGGAGTCGACCTGAGCTGTCAGGTAGGCGCAATAGGTCATGACGTCAAGGGGATTGCTGACCACGATGATTTTCGCTTCAGGCGAGTACCGGATGATGTTTTCGGTCACCGACCGGACGATGCCTGCATTGGTGGCGATCAGATCATCCCGGCTCATTCCGGGTTTGCGAGGCAGCCCGGAAGTGATCACCACCACCTCCGAACCTGCAGTGGCAGCATAATCATTGGTGGATCCGGTGATGCGTGTATCATACAGGTTGATGGGTGCGGTTTGCCAGATGTCGAGTGATTTACCTTCTGCTATACCTTCTTTGATATCGACCAATACAACCTCGTTGGCCAGTTCCCTGTGGGCAATCACATTGGCACAGGTAGCCCCTACATTTCCTGCACCTACAACTGTTACTTTCATGAATAAATTTATGTTTTATGGTGAATCAGTCTTACTACCTCAGGGCGGGAATCAAAATCCGGGTCCCGCTCAGAGTCCGCTAAATTAGAAAAGACTTGGGAAATACAAAAATGAGGAAAATCATTTAAACAGAAACCATGCGCCATTGGCATGGTCGTGTTCAGTGCCGGGAAAAAGGCCGTCACTTCATGGAATTCACAAAATACATGTCAATTTCGCCCTTGTTCTTTGCCTGGATTTTACCACGGTGGGTGCAGTTGAATTTTTCTTTAATCAGTTCATACGTGGTGCCGCTGATGTTCACCTTCCCGGTCTCCCCGCTGCTTTCCATGCGGGATGCCGTATTTACAGTGTCCCCCCAGATGTCGTAGGCGAACTTCCTGATGCCGACAATTCCGGCTACAACCGGCCCGGTATGAATGCCCAGCCTCAGCTCAAAAAAAGGAAGATCCTGTTGCTGCCGTTCTTCCTTGTGACGTTGCATAAAACGCTGCATCTCCAGCCCGGCTTTCACCATATCCACAGGATGAGTCGTATTTGGAGCCGGCAGCCCCCCGGCGCACATGTAAGCATCACCAATGGTCTTGATTTTTTCAATTCCCAGTGATGTGATAATCTTGTCAAATTCACTGTAGCAATGATTGATTTCCTCCACCAGAGCTTCGGCGGA
>CAYWHE010000007.1:0-38331 GCA_964458125.1 uncultured Flavobacteriaceae bacterium
CAACAAGACCATATCGGAAGTCAGGAAATTTAAACTTGAACATTGGGATAAAAACAAGGAAAGCAACCGGGAATGGCTTGCGCTGAATATGATGACGGAGGCCAAAGCCGGGTTCAGGGCCTTCAATGAAGGACCCAGGGAAAACAGGGAAGTTGATTTTATCAGGCTGCGGCAGTTGCTGGCCGGAGGTCATGAATGGAACGAAGAACTCCATAAAATTATTTCCCCTCAATTTCAAAAAATTAATGCCTGAACCATGAATAAGATCAAAGTTAGTTTTTCACATGAGGAAGCCATTGCTCATATCCTGCTGGATGACGGAAGGGGAAATGTGCTGGATCATATCATGATGGATGAAATCCAGGAAACGCTGAAGGGGTTCCTTCATCATCCCAAACTGAAATTGGTGATGTTCGAGGGTGCAGGAAAAAATTTCTCATTCGGTGCCAGCGTGGAGGAACATAAAAAGGAGTTTGCAGCCGCCATGCTGCATGGTTTTCACCAGTTGTTTTATTCCGTCATGGACCTTTCCGTTCCGGCCATGGCCAAAATCAGCGGGCAATGCCTGGGTGGAGGACTTGAACTGGCGCTGATGTGTAATTTTATGTTTGCTGATCAGACAGCGGTGCTGGGTCAACCCGAAATCAACCTGGGTGTTTTTCCGCCTCCGGCTTCCATTCTCCTCCCTGAAAAAATCGGGCTGGCGCGTGCCGAGGAATTGCTGCTGACGGGCCGGAACATCAATGCCGCGGAAGCGCATGCCATCGGGTTGATCAATGCCGTCTTTGAAACAAAGGAGGATCTCAACCGGGAAACGGAAGCCTGGATTCAAAAATATATCCTGCCCAAGAGTGCATCTTCCCTTCGCTATGCCGTAAAGGCTTCCCGGATCAAATTCAACCATGTCCTGAGTAATTTTCTTCCACAATTGGAACAGTTATATGTGACAAGGCTGATGGAAACAGCTGATGCCAACGAAGGCATCAATTCCTTCCTTGAAAAACGAAAACCCGTATGGGAAAACAATTAAATACCGAAGCCCCATGAATGCCATTCAGGTTACAGGAATAGTCGGCGCAGGAACCATGGGTTCAGCGCTTGCCCAAAAATTTGCACAGGAGGGATTCCGGGTGTTGCTGGCTGATCAGTCGGAAAGCGCTGTGAGCAATGGCATGGAAAAGATCAGGAGATCACTCCGGGAGGGTGTGGATCGAAAGGTTTTTACGGAGGGACAGATGCAGGCAGCATTGCACCTGATTACAGGGACGCATCGTCTTGAGGACCTCAAAAGCTGTGATCTCATCGTGGAAGCGATTTATGAGAATGCGGAAGCCAAAATGGAGCTTTTCCGGAAGTTATGTGGCATCGTGAGCAATGATGCCATCCTGGCCACCAATACATCTTCCTTTTCGGTGACCGAACTGGCGGCTTCCGTGAAGAACCCTTCCCGGTTTTTAGGTCTTCACTATTTTTATCATGCAGCTAAAAACAGGCTGGTGGAGATTGTTCCGGGAAAAGAAACTTCGGCGGCAATTTTAAAGGAGGCTTACCGGTTTTCAGTGCTTTCTGGAAAGGATCCCATTTTTACAAAGGACGTTTACGGCTTTGCCGTGAACCGGTTTTTTGTTCCCTGGCTGAATGAATCGGTCAGGTTGCAGGAGGAAGGCATTGCAAGCATGGAGCAGATTGATGAGGTCGGAAAAAAAATACTGGGTATAGGAATGGGCCCCTTTGCCCTGATGAATGCCACAGGTGTGCCTGTTGCCCGTCATGCCCAGCAGACCTTTGAGGTTTTTGGTCCTTCGTATAAGGTAGCTGCCCTGCTTGATGAACAGGTGAAAAGAAGGGAGAACTGGGCAGTGGATACCACGGTCATGGCAACGGTTGATGCTCAGACTGAAAAGGCCATACATGACAGGATGATGGGTGCTGTATTTTTTATCTGTTCCCGGATTCTGGAAGAGGAAATCTGTTCGGCAGTAGATTTGAACAAAGGCGCTAAAATCGGATTGCGATGGAGGAAGGGCCCGGTTGAGCTGATGATGCAATACGGGGAGGCGGAGGTTGAACGGCTGGTTAAAGCATACGCAAACCGTTTTCATGAGGTGCCTCCAAAGGTGATGAAAAGCAAATGGTTCATGGAAGTGGTTACGTTACGGAAGGAAAAAGACCGTGCCATCATCACCCTGAACAGGCCGGAGGACCTGAATGCACTGAATGAGTCCATGATCCGGATGCTGGATGAAAAATTTTCCAGTGTGGAATCGGATCCGGAAATCAAAATCATATTTCTTGTCGGATCAGGAAAGGCGTTTGCGGCCGGAGCCGACATCCGGTTCTTCGTTCAAAACATGAAGAATCATACCATCGGGAACATCACAACCTTTACGGCTTACAGTCAGCAGGTTTTTGACCGCATCGACCGGTCTTCTAAAAAGGTGATAGCCATTCTCAACGGCATGGCATTGGGGGGAGGGCTGGAACTCGCCTTATGTGCGGACCTGATTTTATCCGTTCCCAAAACAACCGTGTCTTTTCCTGAAACCGGCATAGGTATTTTTCCGGGTTTGGGAGGCACGTGGCGTTGTGCTGAGCGTGTTGGGAAGGCCCTGGCCAAATTTCTTATCCTGACCGGAAAAACACTGCATGCAGCGGAAGCAGAAGAAATCGGTTTGATTGATTTGGTGTTGCCGGCCTGGGAAATGTTTGAACTGATTGACGGAATTAAACCCCTTCCCGTTCCGGTTAAAAGGCCCAAAACCGGGAAATGGCTGGCTTATGAAACGTTATATTCCAACAATCATTTCAGTAAAATTATAACGGGAGATTATACGAACGGGTATATGGAAAGGGATGAGGTGATCAGGCTCGGAAACGTGATGGGCAGCAAGGCCCCGGTGGCCATGAAAATTGCCGACCAGCTTATTGAAGAGTCTGGCGGCCCGAAGGCTGAACTTGAAAAACTGGATACGGTATTCAGCACGGAAGATGCACTGCTGGGTCTCACCAACATCGGAAAAAAGGTGATTTATTCGGGTAAATAATTGAAAAACCATGAAGGGTAATGATCTGGCTTTAATCGTGTTGCTGGGAGGCAATTCCACGCGTATGGGAAAGGCAAAAGCATTCCTTCTTTTCAACAGCAGGGAAACCTTTCTGGAGCATATCCTGCACTCCTACCTGGCCCTTCCGGTTAAAAAAATTGTACTGGTGGTCAGTCCCGCCATTAAGAATGAAGTGCAACGGATGGTTTCTCCGCTGAAATCCATTGCCAAAATAATGCTGGTCGAAAATCAGTATCCGGAACTGGGCAGGTTTAAAAGCATTCTTTTGGGTGCAGAAGCGCTGGAGGATGAATCGGCTTTCATTCAGAATATTGACAATCCCTTTGTGGAAACCTCCCTGCTGAAGGAGATGGTTGCCCGATTGGCCGATGGTTTATACGTGGTACCGGTTTTTAAAGGAGCGAAAGGTCATCCCGTGTTGGTGTCGTCTGAAATCCTCGATAAAATTAGGAATACAAATGCCGGTCCTGACACCAACCTGAGGGAGGTGCTGAACGATTTTACGGCCAGGGAACTGGTGGCGGAGGACGACAGGATTCACGCCAACATCAACAGCGAAAGCGACTACCGTCATTATTTCAAGCATGCAGCGATTTATTGAAATATTGGACGGAGCCCTGAGCAGGAGGGAAGCAGTAGTGGTTTGCACGGTTGTGGAAACCTCCGGCAGTACGCCGCTCAAAGCGGGCGCTAAAATGCTGGTGTGGAAGAACGGAATTATCGCCGGGACTATCGGTGGCGGAAACATTGAAAAAAACGTCATTTCCGATGCCTTAATCCAATACGATTCGGGAAATCCCGTGATGAAAGAATACCATCTCCTGCAACAGCAGATGTGCTGCGGGGGAACCATGCGGATATTTATAGAACCCATGAAACCTCAAAAACAACTGATCATTTTTGGCGCCGGGCATGTGGGTCAGCATATCGCCTATTATTCCGCCAGGCTCGATTTTAAAGTAATTGTAGTCGATGAACGTCCGGAGATGATCAATATGATGCGTGGAAGTAAAATTGAAAAACACCCGGTGCATCATACCATGGCATTTCCGGAACTGGTGTTTGATGAATTTACGTATATAGTTATATGTACTCATTTGCATGCCTCGGACAGGGAGATCCTGGCCCATTGCCTGAACCGGCCACATGCCTATCTTGGCATGATCGGCAGCAGAAGAAAGGTTGCCGTTACACGCAAATTATTTATGCAGCAGCAGATCGCAACTGCCACCCAGTTAAACCTGGTAGACATGCCCATGGGGTTTGACATCGGACAACATTCGCCAGCTGAGATCGGATTGGGCGTGATGGCCGGCATTGTTGCCTTTTCAAACGGAAAAAGGATCCGTTCGCAGGAATTCGAAACCGGACATAATGAATTGGCAGAACACCATATTACTACCTGTATTCAACACTAGTATGTCATGTCCGGAAAAACAGCGATAGTAACCGGTGGTGCGAAAGGTATCGGGAATGCTATTTCCGAAAGGCTGGTAGGCGATGGTTTTTTCGTGGTGATTGCTGATACGGACAAGCAGGCCGGTGAGCAGGCCGCCAACCGGTATGGCAAGGAAAATGCCGCCTTTATAATTTGCAATATTGCGAGTGAGAAGGAGGTAGAGTCGCTTTTTAAGGAGGTTAAGAAACGGTACGGGAGGATTGATGTGCTTGTAAATAATGCAGGCATTATCCGCGACCGGTTGATCTGGAACATGAGCGCGGATGATTTTGATGCCGTGCTGAATGTAAACCTTCGCGGTTCCTGGCTCATGTGCAGGGAAGCGGCCAGGCTCATGAAGGAACAGCAGCAGGGACGGATCGTCAATATCGCATCCAGGGCCTGGCTGGGTAATGCAGGTCAGTCCAATTATTCTGCTTCCAAAGCCGGGGTGGTGGCTCTGACCAGGGTGCTTGCCCTGGAGCTCGGAAAGTATAACATTTTGGTGAATGCTGTGGCGCCCGGACTTATTGACACCCCGCTTACGCAGGGACTCGACAGGAAAGTACTTGAAAAACTGGTGGAATCTCAACCGACCAGGTCAATGGGTAAGCCCGGTGATGTGGCAGCCGTAGTGTCCTTCCTGGCCAATGAATCACATCAGTTTATAACCGGGCAGCTATGGTATGTGGATGGAGGAAAAAGTATCGGGGCGTCTTTTTAAACACGTTCCGTTAACAGGGAATTTCAATTTCTACCAGTTCCTCCCTTTTCATACCAAGGGCTTCCCTGAATTTTTCAATGGCGTCCGGGGTTTCTTCCCACATATCCGGAATCAGGTTTAAATAAAAGTTTATGCCTTCAAACAGGTTCTTTCGGAATTGGTCATGCTGAATGGATTGTTTTTTATCAACAGGCGCCTTTTGAATCTGATTTTTCAGGTAATCCACATAAAGCGTCAGTTCATTTATAAACATATGCGGACGTTTCGGGGTGTTCAGCAAATTCTTCCTGCCGTAAATATGATCCGTCATTTCCTGAAGCGAAAAGGTTCCGGTGAAGTAGGCCAGGTTCGGTCCAGGACAAATGACAACGGCATTCAGTTTATGGGGTATGGGCAAATCATGCTTGATCAGTGCGGAAACGGTAAGCCCTTCACAAAGGCAGTCTTTTTCCGTGATCACTTCGAGTTCCTCCTCCATCACACCGGCCGATACGGCATGTTCTTTCAGCTGCCTGATTTTTTTTTCCTGGTACTCCCTCGAGGAAACGCAAATGGGTGTTTCGGTAAATTCGGTATTAAATGCCAGGTATTTCAGGTAACAGGGACTGCCGGGTCTTCCCTTGCTGATTCTTTGTTTGCGTTGAATTTCGGAGGTGGTGTCGCGCAGGTTATGAAACGGGATGCCAAGCGGGGAAGCATGGCTTAAAAAATAATCCTCCTGTTTGGCTTTTGTCAATCTTTGCAGGGTGTGGCTGTCCACATTGGTGGCTTCCGGCACAAGCAAAAACGGGCTTCCCCACCCGGTACCATCCACCCCGAAGTATTCGCGCAGGAAGGCGTCTTCGGTTGCTGTTCCAATGCCGCCCTGAACCGTTACGCGATTCGCCGGCTTTTCCTTAAAGAGATGCTTTTCTTTTCTTAAAAGGGCATCCTGGCACAGTTGAAATAATTCATCATTTAAACCGGCCCGCTTGTCTTTAAATTCCTGTAAAATGGGTCCGAGCAGCAGTCCGTCCGTGGCAAAAGCATGTCCTCCGCAATTTAATCCGGACTCAATCCGAAACTCTGATATCCAGAGTCCTTTTTTTGCCAGGAATTTGCCCTGTATCATGGCGGAACGGAAATCACTTACCTTAAGCGTTATTTTCTTCTTCAGGAAACCGTTTTCGTCGGGAAGGAAATCGCTGAATGTTTCGCAATAACCATATAATCGGGGATTTAATCCCGCGGAAAACACCACGGAGGAGGTGAGGTTGCTGGTTGCAAAACCCCTCAAAGCCGCCATGGCATCGGAATATTCAGGAGGCAGCGGAGCGCCGTCGCCGGCATAGTTCATCCGGTCACACTTGGTCATAATGTTGACATCGATGGAACCGGGACGTATGCAGGCTCTTAATTTTTCTTCTTCGCCGTTGGAGTTGACGAAACCTGACAGCTTAAAGAGTTTATACATCATCCCGCAGGGACTGTTATCGGGCAGCATTTCAAAATATTTGGTGATTTCGTTACCCGGTCTGAAGGGTTCCCGCCTCAGTTTTTCGGTTTGCTCCTTGAGGATTCTACCCATGAGATTCAGGTAGGCCGTTATTCGCCGGGCCCTGCTGTCTGGTGATGATTTTTCAATAGCTTCAAAGGGCTCCCCGTTCTTCCCGCAATAATATTTCCTCATGATTTCGATGAGGTTATCTTCAATAATGGAAACTACGGAAGAAATTCCGTACCGGCCGACCAAAAGCGGTGTATCGATGGTATAACCCAGTCCCATGACGGGGATATGAACGGTGTGCTGTGTTGTCAATGGCATGAAAGGAGCAACAATTGCAGAACTGCTGCAAGGTTGAATTAGTTGATGACAAATTTCAGGTTAAATGGTAGCAACATCTATGATTAATATCATATTATAAAAGGATAAAGAGTTGAATATTTGAAACTGGAAATTACCATTCACGAATATTCATACCATGCGGGCCCTTTCCCTCGTCATAAACAACAGCAAATTCCAATGCCTGGTTGACGGGCATGATACCCTGGCAACCATTCTCCGGGAAAAAGCAGGGTTAACCGGAACCAAAATAGGGTGTTCCCAGGGAAGTTGCGGTGCCTGTACGGTCCTTCTGAACGGTGAACCTGTATTAAGCTGCATCACCCCGGCCAGCCGATGCGATCATTCGGAGGTCACCACCATTGAAGGGGTGGCTTCGGGAAATTCCCTGAGCCGTCTTCAGGAAAAAATGGTGGAGAAGGGCGCCATACAATGCGGCTTCTGCACGCCGGGCATGGTGATGACGGCCATTGGCTTCCTGAATAAAAACCCCGACCCAACGGTGGATGAAATCCGCGGGGCTCTGTCCGGAAATCTCTGCCGCTGTACGGGTTATAAAAAAATCATTGAAGCGGTAAGCGATTCCGTTCATGAACAGGAGCAGCCTGATCTTCCAGATAAGGGAAGTCATCATTTGGTCGGAACTGGCCACCCTTACCTGGAAGCCGCCAGGAAAGTGCAGGGAAGAGCTGATTATGCCGGTGATTATAAACTGAAAAACGCCCTGCAGGTAAAATTACTTCGCAGCATTTATCCCCATGCAAAAATTGAATCCATCGATTTGAATGAGGCTCTGAAGGCTGATGGTGTATGTTACATTGCCACCGGAACGGAGTTACCGGTAAAATTCGGAGTGCTTCCCATTTCCCAGGATGAAACAGCCATGGCCATTGGAAAGGTACGTTATGCCGGTGAAATAGTAGCTGCCGTTGCCGCTGAAACCGAAGCCATGGCCGCCCATGCCTGTTCCCTGATCCGGGTGACCTATTCGCCTTTGAAGGAATTTCTGACCATCGAAGACTCCCTGAACGACATCGGCGATCATGAAAAAATTCATGAGCATGTTAAATTCAATAATAATATTCACAAAAAGGCGGAACTCCGTTTTGGCGATCAGCAGGATGGTTTGAAAAATGCCGATGTGGTCAGCAGGATGCAGTTTGAAACTGCCGGAGTGAATCACGGATTTACGGAGCCCCATGCAGCCTCGGCCTGGTGGGATGAAAATGGTCTGACCATCATAACGGCGACACAGGTTTCGCATTACCTGCACCGGGCACTGGCCAAAACGCTGGCCGTTCCATTGAGCCGCGTTCGCGTGATCAAACCATATGTGGGCGGGGGCTTCGGAGGAAAAAGTGATCCTTTTCCGCATGAAATTATCATTGCCCATCTGGCACGCAAAACCGGAAGACCTGTTCAAATCCGTTTCAGCAGGGAGGAAGTTTTTCTCACCAACCATGGCCGTCATCCTTCAAGACTGGACATTCAACTGGGCGCCGGTAAAGACGGAACCCTGAAGGTGCTGGATGCTGATATTGCCATTGACGGAGGAGCTTATGGCAGTTTTGGCGTGGTGACTTCCTATTATAATGGTGTGTTGCTCCAGGCACCATACAGGATTCAGAATTTCGGGTTCCGCACCTTCCGGGTATATACCAATAAACCGCCCTGCGGGGCCATGCGCGGACATGGTGCCGTGAATTCACGCTTTGCTGTGGAAAGCCTGGTTGATGACATTGCCCGTAAAATCAACATGGATCCGGTGGAACTGAGGATGAAAAACTTTATGGATGCCAATACCCTCACCGTTGGTCAATACCGGATCACTTCCAACGGCAGCAGGGAATCCCTGCAGAAGGTGGCGGAGCAATCCGACTGGAAAAACAAACATTCAAAAATGGAATATGGGCATGGCTTTGGTGTGGCATGCGGGTTTTTTATAAGCGGAAGCGCCTTACCCATAATACGAAACGACTTACCCCAGTCAACGGTTCATCTGAAGGTTGATTTTGACGGCCGGGTGCTCATCACTTCCGGCGCCAATGATATCGGGCAGGGAAGCGACACCATGCTGGCTTTGATCACGGCTGAAGTGCTGGGTATTTCCCTGGAGCATGTGTTCGTCATGGCCGCAGATACGCTGCTTACGCCCGTTGATCTGGGCAGCTATTCCAGCCGGGTAACCTTTATGGCTGGCAATGCGGCAAAGGACGCAGCGGAAAACCTGAAGAAGGAAATTGCCGGAACCATCAGCGCAAAATATGGTATTCCTGCCGAAGAACTTAATTTTTCAGCCAACAGGATTTTCAGCAACGATAACCAGGTCAACATGACCTGGATGGAAGCCATAGACCTGCTTACTGCAAACAGGGGTGCCGTTGGCGTCACCGGCAGGTACATGTCCCCGAAACTGGGAGGTGATTTCAAGGGTGCCGGCGCCGGGCTGAGCCCAAGTTACTCTTTTGGCGCCTGCGTGGCTGAGGTGAAGGTGGATGTGGCAACAGGCTTTGTAAAAATCCTCCGGGTATGGGGAGCACATGATTGCGGAAAGGCCATCAACCCGCTGGCGGTGGAGGGACAACTGGAAGGTTCCTGGCACATGGGCATCGGGCAGGCCATGACCGAGGATATGAAATTTTATAACGGGTTGCTGATCAATAATAATTTCCTTGATTATAAAATCCCAACTTCACTGGATACGCCGGAGATGCATACCAACATCATCGAAACCATGGATCCGGAAGGTCCTTTCGGTGCCAAGGAATGCGGGGAGGGCGCCCTTCATCCCGTCATCCCGGCCATTGCCAATGCCATATACGATGCCGTCGGTGTGCGGATCACCAGGCTTCCCATATCGCCCGAAAATGTCCTGGACCTGATCAGGAAAAAGAGAAATACGGAGGAGGAGGTGTTGTTATGAGCGTTGCAGAAAGAATTTATTTGCACCCGTCTACTGTTGAGGATGCTTTGGGCATGGCGGTGGAATACGAAAATAATTTTCGCTACCTGGCGGGAGGAACGGATGTGATGGTGAATAAATTCCAGGGAAATGACCCGGTTCATTGCCTCATTGATCTGACCGGTATTCAGGATTTAAAAAGTATTTCCATTGAAGATGAAAACCTGCTCATCGGTTCCCTGGTAACGCTGGATACATTGGCGCGGATACCTGAGGTACTTTCGTTTTTCCCCGCACTGTCCGAAGCCGCCTTGTCTGCAGCATCACCCGTGCTGAGAAGAACGGCCACCATCGGCGGGAACATACTGTGTGAAAACCGTTGTTCCTTTTACAACCAGAGCGAATGGTGGAGGGAAGCGGTTGGTTATTGCCTGAAGTGCGATGGTGACGTTTGCATTGCCACCGGGGGTACGAAAAAATGTTTCTCCAGGTTTATCTCCGATACCGTTCCCATTCTGATCGCCTGTCATGCAAGGCTGCTGTATACGGATAAAAACGGTGAACAGGAGGTTAACCTGGAAGAAATATACACCGGTGACGGTCTGAATCCGCGTAAATTGACCCGGGATGCCATCGTAAAAAAAATAATGCTGCCCCTGGGCGAAAAACTCCAAGGGGTTTTTATGAAACTGCGGCCCAGGCTGAGTATGGATTTTACTTCGCTCACGACAGCCGTAACCTTAAGTCCGGCAGGCAGAATAAAAATTGTGCTGGGGGGTCTGGATCCCAAACCGGTTGTGATTACCGGTAAAATCGGGGAGAAGGATGAATTGATCCGGCAGGCGATAAAAAAACCGCGTATCGTGGATAATGATTTCTATTCACGGACCTACAGGAAGGATATGATCGGGGTGTTTTTAAAACGGAGTTTTGAAAAACTGGAAGCGGGTCCTTAAGGCATAGCACCAATTGTTTAACTGGGGAAGGAAATGCAGTTTGCATACATGGACAAATAAGCTGAATGAGACCGGTGGTCCGGTTAACGGGAAAGGAAGCGCATACAATTTTTAAAATGCATGGTATGAAAATTCACGGACAGCTGTTATCAGCCGGTTTTTTCTTCCTGTTCACAGGCTGCGTTACCCTTTACAAACCCAATAGCATTCATTCTCCCATGCTCAGGGAAAAGGGAGAACTCAGTACGGCCGCTTCATTGGGATTATCCGGTTGCGGGCTGTATAATTTACAGGCAGCCTATGCCGTGTCGCATCATACCGGGGTAATGATGGACGGAATGTATCATAACCGACGTTTCAGCAGTTCGGATGGCTCAGTTGAAAAACTTAATATTGTTTCCGGCGAAGCAGGCGCCGGCTATTTTACTTTCTCCGGCTTGAAAAGAAATGGTTTATTACAAATTTACGGTGGCGGTGGTTATGGCTTTACCACCGATAAAATGGTTAACACAGGACAGCCAGGCCCGGAAGTGAATGCCAGGTTCTTTAATGTTTTTGTTCAGCCGGGGTATGCCTATACAACCAGGAATTTCGAGGCAGCGGTTGACCTCAGGGCAAACTATGTGCACCTGTATGATATTCACGCTTACCTGTACGGGCAGTTTGAATGGTGGAACACGGATTTTCATTATTATAGCGATACTACACTTGATTTTATAATTCTCGAACCTGCAGTTACCATCAGGGCGGGTGGTGAAAAACTGAAAGGTGTTTTTCAGTTTGGTTTAACGGTTCCTGCCTACCATTCAGATTCCTATTTTATTTTGAATACCTCCTCTCGGCTGGTTGCCCCGCTCGTTAAGTTTTCGGTTGGAATTAACTATACGTTCGGGAGGAAGAGGATCCAAAAATTATAGCCATTTAAGCACTCCTGAATTTAATCAAACGGGAAAAGTTATGCTCGTTTATTCTTACGGGTGATTTACTGACCAGTCGACAAACCACCCCGGACCTCCTGCAGGAGCCGGCCAGATCTCCAGGTACCTTCGTTTCAGATGGTTTTTTTTTAATAGATCATTTAAAATCGTTTCATTGCTGTGAAAACATGACCAGAATCATGAACCATCCGGGGATTAATCAGTAAAATTGAATCGTAATTACGATTTATTTGTAAGACAGGAAATAATGGTCTTCCAATATCTTGATAGACCTCCCTGGAATAGTTTAACAGGAAATAAATTCAAACCATGGAACTGCTATCCACACCGCAAAATAAAATTTCGGACGGCTCAACCGTTAAGCAAACCACCATCATGGACGGCAATGAGGCCGCCGCCCTGATAGCTTATAAAACCAGCGAGGTATGCGCTATTTATCCCATTACGCCTTCCTCCACCATGGGTGAACATAGTGATGAATGGTCGGCGGAAGGAATGAAAAATATTTACGGACAGGTGCCTAAAATCGTGGAGATGCAAAGTGAGGCGGGTGCTGCCGGAGCCGTGCATGGCGCCCTGCAGGGTGGAGCTCTTTCCACTACCTTTACCTGTTCACAGGGCCTGTTGCTGATGATTCCCAACATGTATAAGATTGCCGGCGAACTTACTCCGGTGGTATTCCATATTGCGGCCCGTGCCCTGGCCACCCATGCACTTTCCATTTTCGGAGATCACAGTGACGTGATGGCCGTTCGTACCACGGGTTTCGCCATGTTATTCGGCAACAACCCCCAGGAAGCAATGGACATGGCGCTAATCGCAACTGCATCCACGCTGAAATCCAGGGTACCCTTCCTGAATATCTTCGACGGCTTCCGCACCTCCCATGAATTGAATGAAGTGGATGTAATCAGTGATGACATCATTAAACTCATGATTGATGAACGTGATGTGGCCGCACACAGGAAACGTTCTCTGAATTCTGAACACCCTGTAATCCGGGGAACGGCCCAGAACCCGGATGTATTTTTCCAGAGCCGTGAGGCCGCGAATAAATATTACCAGGCGGTTCCCGAAGTGGTGACGGAGTTGATGGATAAATTCGCCTTGCTGACGGGTCGTCAATACCGCCTGTTCTCGTATTTCGGCCATCCCGAAGCGGACCGGCTGATAGTTTTAATGGGTTCAGCCACCGGGGCGGTAAAGGAAACCGTTCAGTACCTGAATCAACAGGGTGAACAGGTGGGACTGATCTGCGTCCACCTTTACCGGCCTTTCTCCATTGTACATTTTACGGGTGCTGTTCCGGCTACCGTTAAATCCATAGCTGTACTTGACCGCTGCAAGGAACCGGGTGCAATCGGTGAACCCCTGTATATGGATGTGATCAGCGCCCTGAATGAAAGCGGGCGGAACATCCGGGTTACAGGAGGGCGCTTTGGTCTGGCTTCCAAAGAGTTTACACCGGCCATGGTGAAGTCGGTGTTTGAGGAATTGTTGAAAAAGGATCCCAAAAATCATTTTACCATCGGTATCGATGATGATGTAACCCATACCAGCCTGACTTACGATAAGAGGTTCTCCCTTGAAAAACAACACCGCTTTCGCGGCCTGTTCTTTGGTCTCGGAGCAGATGGTACGGTCAGCGCCAATAAAAATTCAATTAAAATAATCGGGGAAAGCACTCCGTATCACGTTCAGGGATATTTCGTGTATGACTCCAAAAAGTCCGGATCACTCACCGTTTCACATTTGCGCTTCGGCGATCATCCCATCGGGTCAACTTACCTGGTGCAGTCGGCAAATTTTATTGCCTGTCATCATTTTCACTACCTGGAAAAGTATGATGTGCTGAAGGATGCCGCGGAAGGAGCCGTATTCCTGCTCAACAGTCCTTTTGGCCGGGAGGATGTCTGGTCCATGTTGCCGGAAAAGATACAATCGGAAATAAAGCGTAAGAAGCTTAAATTTTATTGCATCAATGCCAGTCGTGTGGCAAGGGAAACGGGCATGGGAGCCCGGATCAATACCATCCTGCAAAGTTGCTTTTTTGCTGTTTCCGGTATTCTCCCGAAAGAGAAAGCCATTGCCTGTATCAAAGATGCCATCCGTGAAACATACGGACGGAAAGGGGAAAAGGTGCTCCAGAAGAATTACGAGGCCGTGGATAAAACCATTGAAAACCTGTACGAAGTCAATTACATGGGATATCCCACCGGGCAGAGGAAAAGTGAAGAGGCCATTCACGGACAGTCTTCGGATTTTGTCAGGCAGGTGCTGGGTAAAATTATAAGCGGCGAAGGGGATGAACTCCCGGTTAGCGCCTTCCCGGTGGACGGTACCTATCCGAGCGGTACCACGCGGTTTGAAAAACGGAACATCGCCGATACGGTACCCGTATGGGATGAAAACCTCTGTTCCCAGTGCGGGAAATGTTTTCTTGTTTGTCCTCATGCCGCTATCCGTTGCAAAGTGTATGATAAGGACATCCTCCGCGGGGCTCCGGATTCATTTAAGTTTGTAGATCCCATCGGCAAGGAATTTATCAGGGAAAAGGAGGCTTATACGTTGCAGGTGGCGCTGGAAGACTGTACCGGATGCCGGCTGTGCGTGGAGGTATGCCCGGTGGAAAGCAAAGCACAGCCCGGACACCGGGCCATCAACATGCAGGATAAAATACCGCTGATGGAGCAGGAACGCGGGAACTGGGATTTCTTTTTAGGCCTGCCCAACCTGGACAGAACCCGTGTCAACACGCAGTCGGTGAAGGGATCCCAGTTGCTCGAGCCCTTGTTTGAATTTTCAGGCGCCTGCAGCGGTTGCGGGGAGACACCCTATATCAAGTTGCTCACCCAGCTTTTTGGGGACCGCATGATGGTGGCCAATGCCACCGGTTGTTCCTCCATATTCGGAGGCAATCTTCCAACTACGCCCTGGACCATGAACAGCGAAGGATGTGGTCCGGCATGGGCCAACTCACTTTTTGAAGATAATGCTGAATTTGGCCTGGGTATTAAACTCGCTGTAGATAAAAAGAAGGAACTGGCCGAAACCGGACTTCAGGCCATGCGTGAACAGGTAGGCGTTGAACTCGTAGACGCCCTGCTGGAGGAAACCGGGCACAGCGAATCCGGACTGAAGCAAAAGCGGATCAATACCGAAATGCTGAAAAGAAAATTGCGGGAGATCAATACACCGGAAGCCAAAAAATTGCTGCAGGTGGCTGGATATCTCGAACCCAAATCCATCTGGATCATCGGTGGTGACGGATGGGCCTACGATATCGGTTTCAGCGGGCTGGACCATGTATTGTCAACAGGCGAAAACGTGAATATCCTGGTGCTGGATACGGAAGTATATTCCAATACCGGCGGTCAGAAATCAAAGGCTTCTCCTTTGGGTGCCAGCGCCAAATTTTCGGTGAACGGCAAAACAACCTCCAAGAAAGATCTGGCCTGGCAGGCGCTGGCGCACGGCAATGTGTATGTGGCACAGATCGCTTTTGGAGCGAATGATCTGCATACGGTACGCACCATACAGGAGGCGGAAGCCTTTCCGGGACCATCCATCATCATGGCCTACAGCCATTGCATTGCGCATGGATACGATATGGGTTTTGGTGTGGAACATCAGTCCAATGCCGTTAAGGCTGGCTATTGGCCCCTGTTCCGATACAATCCGGTGAAAGAAAAAGGACAGCGTTTTACACTTGACTCCAAACCACCGTCCTTGCCCCTCGAAGATTTCCTGTATCATGAAAACCGATTCGAAGTCATCCACAAGCAACACCCGGAAGCGGCACTGGTGTTCCTGAACAGGGCCAAAGCGGAAATTGAGAACAGGTGGCAGCGGATGGAACTGTTAAGAAGTCTGTAATTAAAAAGGTATAACGAAAATGAAGAACTACCTGCAGGCCCTGTATGACGAACACCTTGTTATTGTAAATGCCGTTGATGCCGGACGCCAACTCCGGGCGCTGGCAACCACCGACCCGGAACGGTATGACCGTTTATTCCGCAAATTGCTGACCTTTTTCCGGCAGTATGCCGATACCATACATCACCACAAGGAGGAAGACATCCTCTTCCCGGAAATGAATAAACGGAATGAATTACTTGGAGAAGGTCTCGTGAAGGAGATGTATGAAAACCATGAATACTTCAGGGATTTAACGCAGAAAATGGAACAGTCACTGGACGACCGAAACGTTTTGGGTACGGCAACTTGTTTTGAGGAATACGCCGAAGGCCTGCTGGATCATATTGCAGTTGAAAATGAGGAAGTTTTCCAGATTGCCGGTACCCTGTTCAGCGAAGATGAACTGGAATCAATGGCATTTCGCTTTGAAGATGCTGACCGTGAAGCCGGAGCAGGGAAAAGGGAGGAACTGGCCCGGATGATTGATGACCTGCGGAAGGAACTGTTGGTGAGTGAGTGATTTTTCATACCTGCGTATGGGTGGTTTTAAAAACCCGGGAGGTATATTTTTATGATTTAACTCATATCCGGCTGCGGATTCGTTTTTTATTTTTACATTCGTTATGTCAAATAGGGCATAACGCCATTTTATCATCATGATCAGTGTTTCCGAAGCCAGGAAATTAATCGCCCAATGTGCGGATGAACTGCCGCCCGTTTCCTGTTCCTTGCGGGAAGCGGGTGGAAGGGTGCTGGCCGAAGATGTTATTTCCAATCTCGATGTTCCGCCTTTTGATCAATCGGCCATGGATGGTTATGCCTTCCGGTTTAAGGAAAATGAAAAACAGGCTACCCGACGGGTAATCGGTGAGATTCCTGCAGGAATGCACCCGGGATTAAAACCCAGGGCCGGAGAGGCGGTACGGATTTTTACAGGTGCACCCCTGCCGGAGGGAACAGACACTGTGGTCATGCAGGAGAAGGTACGGGTGGAGGGAGAAGTTATTAAAATAGATGATGCCCTCCTGAAACGGGGCAGCAATGTCCGTTTAAGGGCTTCCCAAACAAAAATGGGAGCGGTAGCCATGAAAGCAGGCGCCAGACTTACCCCCGGAGCCATTGGTTTCCTGGCCGGTTTGGGCCTGACACAGGTGCGCGTGGTAGCGACTCCTCGTATAGGACTGATCATTACAGGCAAGGAACTTGTTGAACCCGGTCTGACATTGGGACCCGGGCAGATTTATGAGAGCAATTCGTTTGCACTTTCGGCAGCGCTTGAGGAAATGAATATTAAACCGGTAGCGGTATATAAATGTGATGATGATGAAAAACAGATAACCGGTTGCCTCCATGAGGCTGTTTCGGCCGGTGACCTGGTCATAGTTACGGGGGGAATTTCGGTCGGGGATTATGACCTCGTCAAAAAAGGCATGGAGACTTGCGGCGTTGAAACCGTATTTTACAAAGTAAAGCAAAAACCCGGCAAGCCTATGTATTTTGGAAAAAAGGGAAGGGTCCTGCTGTTCGGGCTTCCCGGAAATCCATCTGCTGTGCTGACCTGTTTTTATGAATACATCGTACCGGCAGTCAATAGCATGTGTGGTAAAATCAGCCGGGGACCGGGGTCCGAAAGAAAAGCACTGGCAATGGGTTTTACCAAAAAGGCGGGGCTGACCTATTTCCTGAAAGGCAAATTGTGCGGAGATGAAGTGTTGCCCCTGCAGGCGCAGGAATCCTACCAGATGAGTTCATTTGCAGAAGCTGACTGCCTGATCCTGCTGGATGAAAACAAAACTGAATATGCCCGCGGGGAAGTAGTGGAAATACATTACCTGACTAAGGAAACATCCTGAACGTAATGCAAAAATATGTAGTTAAGGGACAGGTTTGGGTGGAGTTATCCGGCCAGTTGCACATCGGCGAGGGCCGCAGCCGTCTGCTGGAGAAAATTCATGAACTGGGCTCCATCGCCAGTGCAGCTAAGGCGCTTGATTTATCTTACAAAAAGGCGTGGTCCATGGTGAAGGAGATGAACAAACATGCTGCAGGTGAACTGGTGGAAAAATCACCAGGCGGTCTGCATGGAGGTGGCGCCAGGTTGACCAGGGAAGGCCTGAAGGCGGTGAGTATGTTTAAACGCCTTTCGGCAGATTTTAAAAAATTTAAACTGCAATATAGCAGGGGTAAACGTTAAAAATGGAAGTACCCGTTGTATTTTTATTATTGTTGATTCCCGTGGCCTTCTTATACGCCTCTGTGGGTCATGGTGGCGCCAGCGGCTACCTGGCTTTAATGGCCCTGTTCAGTTTTGCACCTGAAGTAATGAAGCCGACGGCTTTGTTGCTGAATGTATTTGTGTCGCTGATTGCCTTCATCCAGTATTACCGGAAAGGTTATTTTTCATGGTCCCTGTTTCTTCCACTGGCCACGGCCTCCATACCGGCAGCTTTTATTGGCGGTTATTTAACATTAAGCACCTCCATTTACCGCCATCTTCTCGGCGCCCTGTTGTTGCTCCCGGCGGTGAGGTTCATCCTGCCGCAGAAAAATTTGGAATCTCCGGCTTGCCCGATGAAGTCCGGATGGGCATTGTTTTACGGTGCTGTGATCGGGTTGCTATCCGGCATGATCGGCATCGGCGGTGGTATTTTACTTTCCCCGCTACTGCTTTTTCTCCGTTGGTCGGATGTTAAACAAACAGCCGCCGTCAGCGCATTATTCATCTTCGTAAATTCCATCTCAGGGCTGGCCGGGCATTTTCAGCAGGGTATGCACATCAGCGCTTCCATGGCAGCCATGGTTGTCACGGCCATAGCCGGCGGACTGGCTGGCAGCTATTTCGGAGTGTTCCGGTTTAACCAGGTTGTATTAAAAAGGATTCTCGGATTGGTATTGATCCTGGCTTCCCTCAAGTTGTTATTGGTATGAATCAGGGGGTGACTGCATTTTTACTGGCGGGAGGTTTGAGCTCCCGCATGGGTGAAGACAAGGGCCTGATGCCGTGGCAGGATACCACCATGGCCGGAAGGGTCATCGATACCCTCAGGCAGTGTTTTGAAGACATTGTCATTCTGTCAAACGACGGCGCGTATTGGAGGTTTGGGCTTCCGCTAATTCCCGACCTGGTCAAAGGAATGGGTCCTGCCGGCGGGATATTAACAGGACTCCGTAATTCCCAAACGGCTTTAAATTTTTTTATCGCCTGTGATATGCCTTTGATTACCCCGGAAGTCATTTCATTCATACTGAAAAATTCGAAAGCAGGAATGATAACGGTACCCCTGATGGATAACCGGAAACAGCCCCTGTGTGCCGTTTACCCTTCATCAATTACGGATGAATGGGAAAGGCAAACTGCAATGGGAATTATCAAAATGCATGAATTGCTGGATTACTTTAATACCCGATTGTTGAAGCTGGACGGGTTTCCGGCAGGACACCTGGCTTTCGCCAATATCAACACCAAAAGTGAATACAACCAGCTGAACGAAACAAAATAAAATGAAAATAAAAATAAAAACTTTCGGTAAGATTGCAGAACTGATTTCAACAGCTGAATTGGAGGTGAAGGATGTACCCGATACTGATCAACTTCGTGGTTGGATGGAAAGGCAATATCCGGGTTTGAAAAACATGAACTATCAGGTTGCCATAGACCGGATGGTGGTTCAGGGCAACAGAGTCCTGGACGAAAAAATGGAAGTGGCCCTGCTGCCGCCATTTTCGGGAGGATGATTGGTTATGGAGATGAACGCGCTCGATTCCATACGTTACCGGAGGCAGATCATGCTGAAGGAATTCGGAACAGCCTCGCAGGAGAAGCTGTTGAATGCTAGTGTGCTGGTAATTGGTGCGGGCGGGCTCGGTTGTCCCGCCTTGCAATACCTGGCTGCCGCCGGAGTGGGATGCCTGGGTGTGGTGGATGACGATGTGGTCGATATGGGCAACCTGCAGCGGCAAATCCTGTATACGATGGAGGATGTGGGCAAACAAAAAGCCCTCGTTGCAGCGGAGCGCTTGAAAGCCATGAACCCCGGCGTCACCATCAATGCCTTATCGGTCAGGCTGAACAGTCATAACGCCATGGAGATTATCAGCCCCTACGATCTGGTTATTGATGGTTCCGATAATTTTCCCACCCGGTACCTGGTCAACGATGCCTGTATGCTGGCTGGAATTCCGCTGGTTTATGGATCGGTGTTCCGTTTCGAAGGGCAGGTGGCAGTCTTTAACCTGGAATGGAATGCCGTTAAAACCAATTACCGCGATCTGTTTCCTTTGCCTCCGGCCGATGCTGCCTCATTCAGCTGCACGGAAGCGGGTGTGTTGGGTGTTGTACCGGGAATTATCGGCATCCTGCAGGCCGGTGAAGCGATTAAAATCATTTCCGGTATCGGTGAACCACTGGCGAACAGGTTGTGTACGTTTAACCTGCTCCGGAATGAATGGTATGAAGTGGCCCTTTCACCGGATCCCCTGGCAGCGAAAATGATTCCGGCTTCAACGGAAGAACTGGGCAGGATGAATTACGATTGGTTTTGCAGCATGGGCGTGGAAGGAATTAAGGAGATTACCTGCGATGAATTTTCCGCCATGCTTGAACAGGACGGTGTCATTGCTATTGATGTGAGGGAATTCAATGAGCAACCGGCAGTGGATGAGTTTGTACATCTTCAAGTGCCGCTTTCAGGATTTGAAAAGGCCATCAGCCGGTTGGAAGCGGATAGGAAAATTATCCTTTTTTGCCAGAGCGGTTTGAGAAGTATGAAGGCGGCCGAAATGCTGAAAATAAATCGCACAGGTAAAAATATTTACAGTTTGAAAGGAGGAATAACAGCATGGAAGAAATCACAACAGGAAGCAGGGATGAAAAGCCCGTCCATAGACCCAAACAGGTTTTTATAGACGGTCCCATCAGCCCGGAATTTATCGGCAACTCCATCAGTCACCACCGTGAAAAGAGGCAAATTGGTGCCCACAGTATTTTTCTCGGTCAGGTCCGCAATGACCAGGTGGATGGTAAGGAGGTGAATGCAATAGACTATACTGCTTACCGGGAGATGGCTGAAGATAAATTTCATGAAATCAGGGAAGCCGCTTTTGCCAGATACCCGCTGACCTGCCTGCATATGTACCATAGCCTGGGGCGGGTGGAAGCAGGTGCCATAAGCCTCTTCGTTTTTACTTCCGCAGTTCACCGGAAAGAAGCCATGGATGCCTGTACGGAAATAGTGGAACGCATTAAGAATGAAGTCCCCGTTTGGGGCAGGGAATTGCTGGATGACCATGGTTATTCCTGGAAAAAGGAAAATGAATGACGAAAGTAAATTCCATCACTTTAATAATCAGCATATGATCGATATCACCGGCAAAATAAAAACCCACCGCACTGCCCTGGCCCAGGCCATCGTTAAAGTAAGCCTTCCGGAAACGATTGAAGCCATAAAAAATAAAACGGTTCCCAAGGGTGATGTGCTGGAGTCGGCACGCATTGCCGGACTATTCGGGATCAAGAAAACAAGCGAGATGATACCGGACTGTCACCCGCTGCCGGTGGAGTTTGCCTCCGTTAAAAGCAGCCTGCGGGACCTGGAGATCATGGTGGAATGTGAGGTTCACACGATTTATCGAACGGGGGTTGAAGTGGAAGCCATGCACGGGGCCTCCGTGGCCGCACTGACGATTTACGATATGCTGAAGCCTATCGATAAAGGCATTGAAATCTGCAACATTAAGCTCATTCAGAAGGAGGGAGGGAAATCCCAGTACCGGAACAAACTTGTAAAGCCCATCCGGACAGCAGTTATCGTTTGTTCCGACAGCATCTCGGCCGGGAGGAAACAGGATAAGGCAGGTGAAGCCATCATGGAGAAGCTGAAAAAATTCAACCTGGAAACGGCTGATTACTCCGTCATTCCTGATGAACTTACCGTCATCCGGGAAAAGGTGCAGTCCCTGTATGATCAGAAAACGGACCTGATCATCCTGACAGGCGGCACGGGGTTGTCTCCCCGTGATGTAACCCCGGAGGCTATACGGCCTATGCTCGACAGGGAGATTCCCGGCATAGCCGAAGCGGCCAGGTACTATGGTCAGGAACACATGCCCTATTCCATGTTATCCCGCAGCCTGGCCGGGTTAATGGGCAATACCCTGATTTTAGCCTTGCCCGGTTCCACCAGGGGTGCGGCCGAAAGCATGGATGCCTTGTTTCCACACCTGCTTCATGTGTTCAAGGTGATGGAGGGAGGCAGGCATGATTGACCTGCCGTTGTGACCAGACCCGGGCCTGTTTGAAAGATAAAGAAATGCAGCTTCAGATCATAGGTTTGGATGACCATCATCATCGTCTTTCAAACGGGAATGACTTAAATTTACAACCTTCTAATCATTAACTTATATCATCATGGAACCTGAAGTTAAAACCGACCAGAAGCCTGTCTTAGTCAGGATGGCCGAACAATTATTAAAAGACCAGGTGGAACTGGATGCCTTAGCCTTGCAATTCTCCCTGGGAAAAGCAGAAGTAAAGGATAAATTTGAGGAAACCAAGAAACAACTGAAAAAAAGTATTCTCGAATTCCGGGAAACGCTTGCTTCCGAGTTTAAATTAAACAAGGAATGGACGGATACATTTAAGCTGAAATTAACCGAACTTGAAAATCAATTATCCAAAGGAAGGGCCGAATCAAAGGTTATGTTTGATGAGCAAAAAAAGGCCATCCTGAAAGAACTCGGGGATTTGAAAAATGAAATGAGGAAAAATCCCGAGGCTCGCAAACTGGCTGATTATTTTGCATCCGTTGCCGGAAGAACCGAAGTACAGCTGGATCTGTTCGAAAGGAAAATGGCGGAAGGTAAAAAGGAATTAACCAGGGAATTTCAGGAGGAAATGAAAAAAGCCGGCATTAAGATTAACTCCTTACTGGCCGGCTTAAAGGAGAGAAAGGAAGATGCTGATTTCAAACTGAGTAATTTCAGTGATGAAATCAGATTATCCTATGATCATTTGAAAAAGGCCATCCGGGAATTGTGATTTTTTGCCGGATGTAAATTCCCCGCTCATCCATAGAATGGAAGGCATTCATGCGGACGATTTTATGGATGCTTGCAGGGGGGTGTTTTTTGATTCTTATCCGTTTCGTAATCATGCCGGAACCGGTGGTGCCTGTATGTTGTGCTTACTATTGTGTTAATTTAAAAGGGGATAGTGGCCGGCCATAACCGGTTGCAGTGAATCTGTTTCTTTTCCAGGATGTTGCCTGCCACATTTACAGGGGAAGTATTCGACATCCCGTTATGATGATGCATGGACCGTCATTGGCCGGTTGATAAATATTTTGGAGTTCACTTCCGCCTGGAGGAGCCGGATTTGATTTCCGGGCAGAAGTTGTATCTTTAATTCCTAAATCCGGTGTTTATGAATCAGACCACCCCAATTGCCATTCAAAAGGTGACCACATCCGGAATTTCCCGGGTTGATTTCAGCAAACTTTCCTTTGGAAAGGTTTATGCTGACCATATGTTTCTCGCCGAGTATAAGGAACGGGAGTGGAATTCTGCAAGGATTGTTCCGTATGGTAAAATTGAGTTTACACCAGCCATGTCTGCTTTGCATTACGGCCAGTCTGTTTTTGAAGGCTTTAAAGTCTACCGGAACAGGCGGGGCGAAGTTCGTATATTCAGACCACTGGACAACCTGAAACGCATGAATAAGTCCGCTCTGCGCATGTCCATGCCTGAAATTCCGGAAGAATTATTCATGGATGGCCTTACCCGCCTCATTGATCTGGACCGGGACTGGGTTCCTTCCGTGCAGGGAACTTCGCTGTATGTTCGTCCGGTCATGTTTGGTACCGAGGAGTATTTGGGTGTAAAACCTTCTGATTCGTATATGCTTGCCGTATTTACCTCCCCGGTGGGCAGGTATTACAGTGAGCCCTTGAAGGTCCTGGTTGAAACGGATTATACCCGTGCCGATCCGGGAGGAGTGGGCTATGTAAAGGCAGCCGGCAATTACGGCCGTTCCCTGTTACCGGCCAGGCTGGCCCGCGAGAAGGGTTATCACCAGTTAATATGGACCGATTCGAAGGATCATCGCTATGTGGAAGAGTCCGGAACAATGAATGTTTTTTTCGTATTGAATAACGCCCTCGTCACACCTCCTGCCGGCAAGACCATTTTGGAAGGCATTACCCGGGATAGTATCCTGACCATTGCCGCGGATAAGGGAATTAAAACTGAAGTGCGCAGCATCGCATTGGATGAAGTGATGGATGCCATTTCCAAAAACCAGTTGCAGGAAGTTTTTGGCGCCGGTACCGCCGCCACCATCGCTCCTGTTGAAACAATAGGGTATAATGGAAAGGATTATGTCCTTCCCCCGATCCAGGGGAAATCGATTTCCGGCATCCTTGGCCGGGAACTTGAAAAAATCTGGTACGGGGAGGAGGACAAATTCGGGTGGATGGTAAAGATATGAGACTGCTGTTGTTTCATAGGGATGCCTCGGCTTTGGCAATTACCATTGACACCGGAAAATCACGATGAGGTTGATTGGAAGAAACCAGGCGGGCATTATGCGGAATTCAGGCAACCGGAATGACCGGTGTAACTTGATCGCCCTGGGTGAATTCCCTGGCGCCTGCGTGGAATAAAAAAAATACTGCAATGATCCGCTGCCTGCTGCCAGGCGGTTCACTCACGTTTTCCTGATGAATTCCTTTAATTATTGTAGGTTTGCGGCAAAAAAAAATGAAACTATCCGGCAATAAAATTCTCATTACAGGCGGCGCAACAGGTATCGGCCTGGCGCTGGCAGAACGTTTTGTGAAGGAACAGAACACCGTTCTCATATGCGGCAGAAGGAAGGACGCTTTAGAGGAGGCAGCCGGAAAACTTCCTTCGCTGATCACCAGGCCATGTGATTTAAGCATGGAAAGGGAAAGAAAGGAGTTTTTTCAATGGATCCTGGAGGAACATGGCGATTTGAATGTGCTGGTGAATAATGCAGGTATTCAACAATGGACATCGGTTTGGGATGATGACTTTTACAGTCGCGCATCGGAAGAAATTGCCATTAACATTGAAGCCCAGGTTCACCTCATCGCTTTGTTCACCAGGATTCAGTCGCTTACCGCCATCATGAATGTCACATCGGGTCTGGCCTATGTTCCGATGATGAAGGTGCCGGTGTATGGTGCAACCAAAGCATTCTTTCATTCCTTCACACAATCCCTTCGCGAACTCGTGAAGCCCAATAACATAGAAGTCTTTGAAATCATACCTCCTGCTCTGAATACCGACCTTGGCGGAAAAGGCAAACATGACTTCGCGCCTCCTGTTGCTGATTTCATTGAAGCTGTTTTCAGTCAACTGAAAGAAGGCCGAACACAGCTTACCTTTGGATTCAGTGAAGCCATGGTCATGGCGGGCCCGGCTGAACTTCAACAGGCCTTTAACCGGTTGAACCAGTTAAGTTAAATGGGAAAATTATTCGGGGAGGCACGAGTCGGGGAATGTCATGAATCTTTTCTCAATGGGTATGATCATGTTTAATACGTACTCACTTGAAGTTATAACCAGCCCTTGGTTAATCTTCCATTCCATTTGAAGATTTCAAAAACTCAAGTATTTTATTTTCCTCCGTTTCCGTC
The DNA here is from genome assembly GCA_964458125.1 of uncultured Flavobacteriaceae bacterium. GTDB lineage: Bacteria > Bacteroidota > Bacteroidia > AKYH767-A > OLB10 > CAYWHE01. The sequence continues at coordinate 25,420 of CAYWHE010000007.1, forward strand.
AGGTTGGCCCTGACCCGCATATGAGTGGTAATGGATTCCCAGCGATAATCATTATAGGCTGCAGGAGGCGGGACGGCATGACAACGCTGGCAGTTTTCAGACCATAACTGAACACCGCTCCGGTCTGAAACCTTTTCCATGGCTGCACATCCATGTAGAATGGTAATAATCACAACCAGGACAGGGAAGAGGAGTGATATGACTGGTTTTCTCATGGGAGTGGTTTAAAGGCGTATGAAAAAGGTAACAGGCCGTAATGAGAGGCTTTCAGGTGGCCGGCAACCATAACCCATATAGTTTGGATAATGCGACTGAGTGGTATCAACTGTTCCATTAATTTTAGAATTGAAGCGCCCACTGCAGGAAGAGGATCTGCCTGTACGAGGAGCCATATTCCGCCTGGAGGGCCAGTTTAAATACCGAGTGCCAGTTATACCAGTAATTCAGACCGAACGTGGATTGTTTGAGATCCTGCTCCCATAATGAACCAGAAGGAGTTTTACTGCCTGCCTGCCTGAAATGAAATCCGGCTTTCCTGAGCAGTTTGTTTTCCATAAAGGATGGTCGGTATGCCAACTGGAGGAAATAATTTTCACTGATGTTTTCAAAGGTGTAAAAGGTTTCCCCGGCTGTATACCGGGTATCCAGGTAATCGGCCTGTTCAATCCGGAGCCGGTTATATTGACCTTTAACTTCCAGGGTTCCTTTCAGGCTGTTGATTTTATGGATATAGGATAAATCAATTCCATACAGGTACATGTTCAGCCGGGAATAATCCGGAAGATTGGCATGGGAATGCCCTCCACCCGATAAATCACCCTCTTCCTTTTTACCACCGGGTTTGGCAACCGATGCCGATACCCCGATTTCAAGACTTGAATTTTTTAAAGGTAACCAACCAATCCTTCCTCCAATGGCTTTGTTGTTATTATTATCCCTGTAGTTTTTGTAATTTAAGAAAGCCAGGGCAGACTGATCTTCATCCCTTTTAAATTCCAGCCTGCCGGCAGCTTCAGGATCGTGATCACCGTCCTGGAGTATAGGACCCTGGGATGCATAAAGGCAGTAATTTATCCGCATGGAGCGAACAGGAATGCCTCCCCTGAGGTTTAATCCGGTTTCAGTGGCCGGAACGGTACCATCATGACCAAAACCAGGTGGCGCATCGGGCATTTTATTGATCCAGGCGGGATGCAAACGTTCCTGGTAAATGCCAAGCGGAGATAAAAAGTTGCCGGCTGTCAGGGTCAGGTACCTGTTTACGATAAAGGAGGCATTGAAATACCCGAGGGCCATATGAACATTACTCCTGTCAGAAGAAATCTCCAGTTCGCTTTCCACGAAAATCCTGCGGGATATTTTCCAGAGTACGATGGGACTGAAACCAAAATCGAAATAAGCTGTCTTGCCCAGGGGCAGTTCTTCATTGTTAAATTCCTTTTTTAACTGAATAAAGAAATTCCCAGTCAGCAGCGGTTTATGCAATGATGGGTGTTTAGCCGTGCTGATCGTATCTCCGGTTATGGACTGTGCATGAACTGACCGGTTGCTCCAGGGAATAACCAGGAGGAGAGCAGCCAGGATTTTAAAGCGTATAAGGGTTGCGTTGTAATGGTTCATTTTTTACGGGTTGTTGCGGCCAGGTGCCGGATATAATGTACCAAAGCCCATCGCTGACCGGCTGTTAACTGCTTTTCATAGGCGGCCATGGCTCCTCTTCCTTTTGAGATCTTCCAGAAGAGCGCTCCGTCCTTCTGTCCCTGGACCTTAGCCGATGACAGGTTGCCGGGTTTCGGGTTCAGTTCGATGCCGGCAATGCCGTCTCCCTTTCCCTGATCACCATGGCAGGGTACACATAGTTGAACAAATTGTGACCGGCCATTCTCCAGGATTTTCCCGTCAGCGGGACCGGTATAAGTCAGCGTGTCGGTATAAGCAGGAGCCTTCCATTCACCTGTTGTTGCCAGGGGACGTGTTTGGGAACAAAGCGGTATGGGAATCACCGGCACGGCGAGGAACAGAAACATACGGAGTACGGGAGTTCTCATTTCATTTGATGGGATAAGTGCATCAGGGGATCCATTCCTTTTTTAAAAATATAGGCGCTGTTCAGTAAATAGGCCCCGGAAGTCACAATCGTATCTCCTGCAGAAACACCGGAGATGATTTCCGTCCATTCCGTATTCCGGATCCCGGTCGTTACGGGGCTGAATTCAAATTTACCTTTGGCAACCTGTTTCCAGATCAATGAACCATGACCTCCGCTGATAACAGCCTGTGAGGGTACAGCAAGAACTTTTTTGCCGCCTGTACTGGAAATAATTCTGGCCATCATGCCGGGCCTGTACAGCATTTTTTCATTGTTGATCATGATCCTGACGGCGTTGATTTTACTGTTTGTTTGCAGTTGGGGGTTAGTGAAGGTAATCGTACCAGCTATGGCTTCTTCCGATACGGCAGGAATGATAACCGAAACATCTTTCTGCGCCTTGATGTATTCAAGTTCATTGGGATACAACTGACCTTCCACCCACAGGGAGGACAGATCGTTTAGTTCCATGATGCCGGTACCTTCCGCAATATAGTCGCCCTCCTGTATCATTAATTTTGTGACAATACCCTGAATGTCTGAAGTAACCGGGAAAAATTCACGCACCGCAGCTCCATTTTTCAATTCTTCAACCTGCCTGGCCGTCATACCCATCAGCAACAACCGGTTTTTAGCGGATTGGATGAGGACCTGGTAATCGATGCCGCTTGCACCGTTTGCAGGATTACTCCGGAGCGCCAGTTGATATTCCTTTTGGGCCGAAATCAGTTCTTCGCTGTAAATCTCGTATAATACCTGTCCGGCTTGAATGCTTTCCCCTGAATTTTTAACCAGGAGGTGCTCCACTCTTCCATTCACCCTGGAGCTCAATTGACTGCTTTGGTTTTCGGCCTGCCGGAGTATCCCGTTAAAAATCAGTTCATCGGAAAGGTGACGCCATCCGGCGCTGCCTGTTTTGATATTGGCAAGTTTCTCCTGGGATGCATTCAGTACGATGGTTTTACTTTGCTGGTCTTCCTTTGTCAGGATGATCTTTGACAATTCCATTTTGCAAATCGGGCACAAACCCATTTTCCTTTCCATCACCTGTGGATCCATGGAACAAACGTAGAATACATTTTCTTCCTCCACCTCCTTTTTGTCCCGGCAAGAAACCAGGATGAAAGCCATCCACAACAGGATGAGAAAAACCGGCTGCAGGTTATTTCTCATCCGCATCGCTGGTTTTAATAAGACTCTCACTGTCCATCAGGTATTGGGCATCTGCAGCTATGGAATCATCGTCCCACAAACCTTCCGTCACTTCCACCCAGTCACCGAGTGTACGGCCTGTCTTGATCCGGTGTGCTTTCAGGGCGGCATCACCCTTCATCCATACCATATTTTGCTGACCCAGACGGAGCACCGATTTGGACGGTATCCAGAGTCCTTCGGCAGGCTCACCCCGTATGGTTGCCTGCACCCAGTTTCCGGCTTTTATGCTGTTGCCGGGGTTATCCAGGTAAACCCGTACGCGTGTGTTCACGGATTTGTTTTCCATAACAGGTTCCACAAAATCGATTGCACCCCGCACGATGGAGTCGGGATTGTTTTCAATGGCTAATTCCACCTGCTGTCCCGTTTTTATTTTGGACATATCCCCGGCATTGATCATCAGGATGGCCCTGACTTTGGAAGGGTTGACGACATTAAACAGGGTTTGCCCTTTCCTTACATACATGCCTTCCCTTAATGTAAATCGGGCATTGGCCGAACCGCCAACGGCTAAATCCGCGGACTCCCCGCCATTGGCATTCATTCCCATGCTTTCCCCGGGTGTTGCCTGTATGACGCTGTTGGTAAGAGATTCATAAACATAACCGGCAGCAGGACTGTAAACGGACAATGGTTGTTCGGGTGCAAGGTTTATTTCAATCGCCTTGAGCTGTATTTCGGTGAATCCGTAAAGCCTGAGTTTTTGTTTCATGGCCTTGATCAGATCGGTTGAGGCCGTATCCTTCCTCAGCAGGTAAATTAAGTTTTCCTGTGCTGTCCATATTTCCGGGCTGTAGATATCAAATAGTTTTTGTCCCTTACTGATGGGTTGAAAGACATTTTTAATATATAACTTTTCAATTCTTCCGGCATACCTGGATGAGATGTTTGTTAAATTACGGGAATCATATTCAATAAAGCCTGTTGCTGCATATTGCACCGGCAGCTTTTTTTCTACCGGAAGCACCAGGCTTATGGTTGAAACGACATCGGAATAAGTGGGATTCAGTAAGGCGGATAAATGCCAGTCACTGCCCGAACTTCTGTATTCCTCCAGGGTTATCAGTTCCATTTTACATATCGGGCAAATGCCTGGTCCTGGTTGGGTAATCTGCGTGTCCATCGGACAAATGTAATGGTCCGCAGCTGCCTCTTTCTTTACCGGTTGCCGGCATGAAAGCAGGATAAGGAATACCAGCATGAGGAACGCACTGCCTTTATGTTGATGAATATTCATGCTGTTTATCACGTGAAGAATTTATTTCTGCTCCAGTTCCTTTTCCAGTTCAACTTCTGCGAGAAGCGTGTTTTCCAGCCGGTTTAAATAGTCCATGCCGGCCATCTGCAGGTCTTCCCAGGCCATCAGTACCTGGAGGAGTCCGGTGGTGTTTTGCTGGTAAGCCTGCAGGGTTATTTCAAAATTCTTTTTATAAGCCGGTATAATTTTGTTTTCATAATTATCAAGTTCCTGGTAGGCCGTGTTCAGGCTGATTATTCTCATGCGGATCATTTGTCCGGCCATATTCAGCATGGCTGTTTTATCCTGTTCCATGGCGAGGATCTGGTAATCCATGGATCTGGCTTCAGACCGGTATTCCTTCGAAACCCATGGCAACAGGGGCAGGGTCATCATCACTTCCACCATGAACGGATGCGGATTATTAAATACATTTCTGCGTTCCAGTTTAAAGCCAAAGTCTGGGAAGGCCTGGGCCTTTACCAGGTCCTTATTCAGCTGCATGGAAATGATGGAATGATTCATTTTCTGAATATCGCTCCGGTTGTTTTCCAACATTTCCGGGGTAATATCGGGAATCAGCAAGGCGGCTTTCTTCGGCGGGGCAGTCGAATCAACGTTGAAGCTGGTCATCAGATCCTGGTTCATCAGGTAATTCAGCGTAGCGGTGGCTTCCTGTATCATTCCCGTTTCCCTGGCACTCATATTCTCGAGTGAATACAGCCTGGCCCTGGCGCTGTATACTGATTGCAGGTCAGACTTGTTGTACGCCATCCGGAGCCCGGCAATGTCGATGATCATGTTGATGAGCCCTGAGTTTTCTGCTATCACTTTCAGGCGCTGCTCCGAAACCTGCCTTTTGAAATAGGCGGTTTTGGCTGAAGCGAAAAGCTGGTTTTTCAGGTATGCTTCCTCGCTGGAGGGGAGTTCGGCGAGTGACAGGAGATAATTTTTCCGGGCATTTTGCTTTTGTATGTTTGGTAACATCTGGCTGATGGCCAGGGTAGCCGAATCAAATTCATAACTCAGCGTGGGAGGCATCCAGCTTTTGGCCCCCTTTGCCATTTCACGGGCCGACTGAATTTTAAACCGGTAAGAGGAAAGGGCCGGGTTGTTGAGCTCAATCCGCTTCAATACCGTATCCAGTGAAAGCAATTGCGTATACCCTGATAGTGATATGAGACAAAGGAATACAGCCAGGAGGAACGACCTGCTGATTCGAGGAGACCGGGGTGCTGATCGGGTTGTGTTCACCTGTTTAATGTTTTATGGCTGATTCCACCATGTCCATTTTGCCAAACCTGTTGAGTTCATATTTTTTTATCATTTCAAAAACAACCGGTGTGGTCAGCAACACATGAATGGAAGAGGTAAACACGCCTCCAATCATCGGAAGGACAATCGGAACCATGACATCGCTGCCCACCCCATTTGACCAGAGCACCGGCACGAGTCCAAGCAGCATGACCATGACGGTCATCATTTTGGGCCTTAACCGCTGCGCTGCGCCCCGGTAAACGTATTCCCGCAGGTCATCATCCGTGATGCTGTCGCGGGAATTTCCCTTCAGCCTCACCAGGTCATGCATGGATTCATGCAGGTAGATGACCATGAATATCCCCGTCTGAACGGCAATGCCGAAGAGGGCGATAAATCCGACCACCACGGCTACGGAAAGGTTGACATGGTAAAAATAAATCATGAACACGCCCCCTATGAGTGCGAATGGAACCGTGATCAGGCTGAAAAACGCTTCCCTCAGGGATTTATAAACCAGGTAAAGCACAAAGAATATAATGAGCAATACCGCGGGTATGATAATCTTTAGCGTATTGGCGGCGCGGATCTGGTTTTCCCATTGCCCGCTCCATTCAATGAAATAACCTTTGGGAAGTTTCTTAATGGTTTCGTTTATTTTCTTCTGCGCATCTTTTACCGTATTCCCGAGATCACGGTCCCGGACATTAAAGAGGACGGTGCCCCGCAGCATGGAGTTTTCTGACTGTATCATGGCAGGGCCATCCGAGAATTTAATGGTGGCAACGGTGGAAAGGGGAATGGATCCGAAGGATTTTGTCGGGATGAGAATCCGGCCGATGTGTTCCGGGGAGTTCCTGTAATCCTGTGCCAGCCGGGCGTTGACAGAAAACCGTTTTCTGCCTTCTATGGTCGTGGTGATGTTCATGCCGCCCAACATGGTTTCCACGATCATGTTGATGTCATCGGCGTTCAGTCCGTATCGCGCGGCTTCTTTTTTATTCACCTGGATGTCCAGGTATTTTCCACTGATGACGGGTTCTGCATACAGGTCTTTTACACCATCCATGCCGGTTAAAGCCTGCCGGATCACCTGGGCCAGGTGATTGAGCGTGTCGAGATTTTCCCCGAGTATTTTCACCCCCACATCGGTGCGGATACCCGTGGACAGCATGTTGATCCGGTTGATGATGGGCTGTGTCCAGCCGTTAATGGTTCCTGGTATCTGTATTTTACTGTTCAGTTCGCTGATGATGTCTTCCTTGGTTTTTCCCGGTCTCCACTCCTGTTTTGGTTTTAACAGGATGATGGTTTCAATCATGCTGATGGGCGAATTATCGGTGGCCGTTGATGCACGACCGGCCTTGCCCAGTACATGGACCACTTCGGGAACGCTTTTAATGAGCTTATCCTGCACCTGTAAAATCCGTTTTACTTCGGAATTGGATACATCGGGCATGGTCACCGGCATGAAAAGAATACTGCCTTCATCCAGCGGCGGCATAAATTCCGTTCCCAGGTTCATCAACATGGGAACGCTGATACCCAGTGCAAGGATGTTGATGCCCAGCGTGGTTTTCCGCCAGTTCAGGCACCACCGGATTACGGGCGAATAGCATCGCTGCAGGAACCGGTTGACGGGGTTTTGGGTTTCAGGCTTGCATTTGCCTTTGAGGAAAAAGGAAATGAGCACGGGAACCAGCGTGACGGCAATAAAGGCATCAATCAGCAGGATAAAGGTTTTCGTCCAGGCCAGCGGTGAAAACAATTTTCCTTCCTGCCCGGTCAGGAGGAAAACGGGAAGGAAGGAAGTCACGATGATGATGGTGGAATAAAACGCTCCCTTGCCAATCTGCTGGCAGGCCTGTTCAATGATTCCAAGCCGCTTTTGTTCCCGGATTGTTCGCTCTTCCTTAGTCATGTTGCTGTGATTCCGATAAATGCCGGTAGGCGTTTTCAACCATCATGATGCCGTCATCCACCACCACCCCGATGGCAAGGGCTATGCCGGTAACCGACATGATGTTGGAGGATATGCCGAAAGCCTGTAACAGGATAAAAGCCGCTGCTATGGAAACGGGGATCTGCAGGATGATAATGAATGCGCTGCGCCAGTGAAACAGGAAGATCAGCACGATCAGCGAAACAACGGCCATTTCTTCCAGGATGGTTTTCTTTACCGAAGCAATGGCCGCCTCAATCAGGTCGCTGCGGTCGTAGGCGATCTTAAATTTCACGCCATCCGGAAGGCCCTTCTCCACATCCTTCATTTTTGCCTTAACGGAAGCGCAGACCCTGTCGGCATTTTCCCCGTAACGCATGACGATAATTCCGCCGACCACTTCACCTTCTCCGTTTTCATCGAAGATACCCAGCCGTAAATCCCCGCCCATCTGAACGGTGGCAATGTCCCTGATGAGGACAGGCGCAGACCCGTCATTTGCCAGGGGAATATTTTCCACGTCCTCCTTATTTTCAATGTAACCCAGCCCTCTCACCATGTAGCCTATATCGTTCAATTCAAATTTCCGGCCCCCCACGTCGTTGTTGTTGGCCCTGATGCTTTTAAGCACGTCCATCATGGAAACCCGGTAATAATTGAGTTTGTGGGGATCGACGGTGATCTGGTATTGTTTCTGGAAACCGCCGAAGGAAGCCACCTCGCTGACCCCTTTCACGTTTTGTAAAGCGTATTTGATGTACCAGTCCTGAAGGGTGCGTAGTTCGCCCAGGTCAAAACCTTTTGCTTCCAGCGTGTACCAGAAGATATGCCCGACCCCTGTACCGTCAGGTCCAAGGGAAGGAGTGACGCCTTCGGGTAATAATCGCTGTGCATAATTGAGCCTTTCCATCACCCTGGTCCTGGCCCAGTAAATGTCAGCGTCATCTTCAAAAATGAGATACACGAAACTCATACCGAACATGGATGAACCCCGGATGTTTTTTATTTTAGGGATACCCTGGAGATTCGATGCCAGTGGGTAAGTTACCTGGTCCTCGATAACCTGCGGACTCCTTCCCATCCATTCGGTGAAAACGATGACCTGGTTTTCCGATAAATCGGGAATGGCGTCAATGGGGTTTTCTTTTACGGAATAAGCTCCCCAGAGGAAAATACAGCCGCTCAGCAGCAGTATGATCCACCGGTTTTTAAAGGAATAGGCGATGAGTCGGCTTACCATTATGAATATCCTGAGGATTTTTTGCAGGATGAGATCCGTTGCGTACCTGCATACGGAACGCACGTTACATTTCCCCGGCACCCTGGCAGGAATCGTGATCCTGACGGATATAATTTAATGCTTCGCATCTTTCTTACAACATTCATCCAGTTTGTTGTAAGCGGTTGGGTCGGCCTTGACATCGTCTGCATCGTAACCCGACATGGAAATGGCCGTCCTGATCTTTTCCGGGTTTGTTTTTTCAGGATTGTAGGTCACTGTTGTAAACCCGGTTTCCAGGTTTATGGATGCTTTGGTAACCCCTTCTGTTTTTTTAAGCGCCTTTTTAATATGATTGACGCACATGTTGCAGACGGCTGAAGTTTTAATGTCAATTTTTTCCTGTTTTAAATCCTGAGCGGCAAGGGACAGGGAGGATAAGGTAAAACTGGTCAGCAGGATAAAATAATGAATGCTTTTCATTTTGATTTGTTTTGATGAATAAAATAAGGAAACAGGCACACGAGGCGTGCAGCCATTAAAAAATCAAACGAAATCAGATCCGAAAAACCCTGAAAACAAGGTTTAGCGATTCCCCGGGAGGATCGGGTGGTTTAAAGCCAGCGCAGGAATGCCGGTCAGCAGGGCAAACCGGAATAATGACGGCTGCATAAGACTGGTACTCGGGTGAAAATCCGGGTGAAGAGGCTGAAAAATGACAGCTTACCGGGACAAATTGGTCTGCGATTTTTTTAAGTTCAACCGGTTTGGATTTGCAGCAGTTATTTTTCCCGTCTTTGGCTTTGCAGCAGCAGGAAGCCTTCTCCGTATAAAGGGAAAAAGTATAGGCCTTCTTCATCGGGCAGTAATTGATCACCATACAAAAACCCGATGTATGGATCAACAAAATAAAAACCAGGAAGAGTGCTGCAATCTTTTTCATGGCCCTCAAAAATACAAAAAGAATTCTGTTTTTCAAAATGTTCAATTCAATTCAATTCAATTCGACATGACTTTTACAAGGACAGCGTCCGAAGTGAAAGTCGTAGTCGGATGAATCCCGGTGGCGAAGCGAATCGGGAACGGTTCAAGACCTCGCTGCTCGCCCCGGGGTTCATACCCTTGATTTTAAATCAATCGTTCAGGCGGCAAGAAACCAGGAACCGGCCGTCAATGAGTAATTTGTCCTTTTCAGGACCTGTATCGCTGTTTGCAGCGGATGAAGCAAACAAAGGCGGGATCATTTTTAAGCAATATCATGTTGTTTCCGGCTGAGTCATGCTTTCCTGAAGCTGCCAGCTGATTTTATGCCCGAATCCGAGCGTGTTGTCCGTCAATTTAACCCGTATAAGCCTTAAGAAGTAAAGCCTGCCGGGCATGGCTCTGGCAAGCGGGAACCTGATGTAATAGCGGCGGGACACGCGTGAAATGAACTCTTCCTCTCCGGTAAGAATCATTCCCTGAAACTGAATGCCCTGAACGGCCAGCGGATTGATTTTTCCGGGAAGGATGGTACCGGCCACGCCGGCATGGGCAACCAGGAGGTTTGCATGATGCGATTCTGTCCCGGATTTAAATAACAACAGGCCCTCTTCTGCGTCAAAAGAATAAAAACAACTGAAACAATAGGGGAGACCATCGGGTTCCCGGAAACATACCGTGGCGACCTGCTGGCTGTTTAAAAAATCAATAATGGACTGTTGCATCATATCAGCTGCTTGTTATGCTTAAATATGGAAATCGTGTTCTGCCGGGCCTCATGCCTGATGATCATGGGTACTGGCATGAACCTTTCATTGAATGTTTAGTTAAGTCACCGGGCAAGTCGTTTACAAAAGAACAATCCGGAGGCCGGATTGCAAATGTCCTGTATCATGTTAACCCGGTTCCCGGATGATTAAACTCATAAATTCCCTTTCTTTAAGCCGGATCCGGCGGGGTTCGATTCATTTGCCTGTTCCATCCCGGCCTGCCTGGATTTAAAACATGTTCTGACGTTGAAAGAGCCTGATTTTTGATTGAAAATGATTTGTCAGAATAGCTGTAATAAGCCTGCTTGCCATCTTTCAATCTTTCCTGCGGCACGGACCAGCCTTGCTCACTTTCCGATACAAAACCTGGAAAAGATATTTGTCAGGAGGTCATCCGATGACACTTCCCCGGTAATCAAACCCAGGTGATACAAGGCATCTCTGATGTCGCTGGCGATAAAATCCCCGGTGATGCCCGTGGTCAAACCGCTCAGTACCCTTTCCAGTGATTGCCTGGTATGTTCCAGGGCCTCCTTGTGGCGGATGTTCACCAGGATGGTATGATCATACTGAAGTCCGGCCTGCCCGCTCAGTTCCAGCATTTTGTTTTTGAGGGTGTCGATGTGCAGGCTGTTTTTTGCGGAAATGGTCACCAGGCCGGGTATATGCCTGTATGTGGCCGCCTGTTTGGCGGAGAAGGCTGGCCTGTCCGACTTGTTTAAAACGGGAATCAGCATGGCATCGGCCGTCATCATGGTTTCCCGGAGTGAACGGAGGATGATTTCCAGTTCCTCCGCTGTGGTTTCGGCAGGGTCGAACAGGTAAATCACCAGGGCGGCCTGACGGATTTTTTCGCGGGTCCGTTCCACCCCCCGGCTTTCGATGACATCCGTTGTTTCCCGGAGACCGGCCGTATCGATAAACCGGAATCGTATATCACCAAGCGTTATCTCTTCCTCTATCGTGTCGCGGGTGGTGCCTGCTATTTCCGATACGATGGCCCGGTCTTCGTTCAGCAAGACGTTAAGAAGGGTAGATTTACCCGCATTCGGTTTGCCGGCAATAACAACAGGAACCCCGTTTTTAATGGCATTGCCAAGACGGAACGACTCCAGCAGGCGGACGATGGCGCCCTGCATTTTTTTGACCAGCGAGGCCAGTTCATTCCGGTTGGCGAATTCCACGTCCTCTTCGCTGAAATCCAGTTCCAGTTCAATGAGGGCGGCAAAGTGAATGAGTTCCTCCCTCAGCTTTTTTAATTCGCCGGAAAACCCTCCGCGCATCTGTTGCATAGCAATGCGGTGCGCTCCCGCAGTGCCGGCCGCAATCAGGTCGGCCACGGCTTCCGCCTGGGAAAGGTCCATCCTCCGGTTCAGGAAGGCCCGCAAGGTGAACTCCCCGGGTTCGGCCAGGCGGGCGCCCCGGTTCACAAACAGGGACAGGAGCCGTTGCTGCAGGTAAGCCGAACCGTGACAGGAAACCTCAATGATATCCTCTCCGGTATAGGAATGCGGTTTTTTAAAGATGGAAATCACCACTTCGTCCACCAATTCATTACCATCCTGCAGATGGCCGTAGTGGAGGGTATGGCTTTTCAGCTCAGCAACGTTCAACGGCACGCCCTGCGGTGTTTGGAACAACCCGGAAATCAGCGGAAAGGAGCCCGGCCCCGACAGGCGCAGCATGGCAATGGCCCCGCTTCCGGCCGGCGTAGCCAACGCAACAATGGTATCTTCCCTGTTCAAGGCCATGTTCATGCCTGCAAAAATATTGATTACCCGCGTAAAGCCTCCTTTATTTTTTTAATTTAGCGCCTTCATTTTACAGCAACATTAAATCTTCGATATTTCTTATATGAGCGTTTTAGTCAATAAGCAGTCAAAAATTGTCGTGCAGGGATTCACCGGCACCGAAGGCACCTTTCACGCCACCCAAATGATGGAATACGGAACACAGGTCGTTGGCGGGGTCACCCCCGGCAAGGGCGGGAGTACCCACCTGGACAGGCCCGTGTTCAATACCGTGGAGGAGGCTGTGCAGAAGGCCGGTGCGGATGTTTCCATCGTTTTTGTTCCCCCCGCATTTGCCGCCGATGCCATCATGGAAGCCGCCGAGGCCGGCATTAAACTTATTGTGGCCATTACCGAAGGTATTCCCACCCGTGATATGATCATGGTGAAGGAGTACCTGAAGGACAGGGAT